>NZ_CP070977.1:1203582-1504477 GCF_018417535.1 Burkholderia pyrrocinia
GCACGACGCTCTGCATCGCGACGCCGCTCACGGCCAGCAGCGCGCCCGCAAGCAGCGCACACAGCAGGCGCGGCAGGCGCAGGTCGATCAGCATCCGCGCGAGCGTCTCCTGGCCGGACAGCGCGGCGGACCAGCGCGCGGGCGACAGCCACTCGGGGCCGGCCGACACGCCGACCAACACCAGCAGCGCGCCGACAACGACGAACAGCGCGGTGCGCAGCGGCCAGCCGAGCCGTTCGAGCCAGCCGACGAGCCGCGTCGAGCCGCCGCCCGACGCGCGTTCGGCATCCGCATGCAGCACGCCCGACCACGCGGCGCCGCGCCGGATCATCGCGAGCATCAGCGGCGTGCCGACCAGCGCGATCGCGACGCCGGTCGACAGCGTCGCGTCGAGGCCCGACGCGAGCACCGCGCTGTCGGTGACGAGCACGAGCGCGCCGCCGGCGAGCGCCGACAGCGGTACCAGCACGCCGAGCCGCGCCGCGCGCGCGCCGCGCACCTGGCGCAGCAGGTTCGGTGCAACGAGGCCGACATACGAAAGCGGGCCCGCGATACTGACGGCCACGCTCGTGAACGCGACCGCGACGAACGTCGCGGCGAGCCGCGTCGCATCGACGCGCACGCCGGCCGCGGCCGCAGCATCGTCGCCGAGCGTGAGCGGGTTCAGCGGCCGGATCACGAACGGCAGCGCGACCAGCGGCACGACGAGCCAGCGCGCGGCGAGCGCGAGGCCCGTCGCGCCCGGCTGGTAAAGGCTGCCGTTGGTCCACAGCGCGGCACCCGCGATGTTCTGCTCGAAGAACGCGAGCACGAGCGTCGACAGCGCGGCGAACAACAGCATGCACACGCTGCCCGCGAGCACGAGTCGCAACGGCGTCGCACGCCAGCCGCCGGCCGCGACGATCGCGCACGCGGCAGCGGCCAGCCCGCACACGAACAGCAGCGGCACCGACGCGACGCCCGCCAGTGCCGGCACGAGCATCGCCGCGAGCAGCCCGAGCTGTGCGCCGCCCGTCACGCCAAGCAGATCGGGCGACGCGAGCGGATTGCGCGTGAGCGACTGGAACAGCGCGCCCGCGATGCCGAGGCAGCCGCCCGCCACGAGCGCGGCCGCGACACGCGGCAAGTTGAGGTCGAACAGGAACACGTGCGCGAGCGCTGCGCCGTCGCTGCCGGGCGCGGCGTCCCACCACACGCGCAAATCGGGCGCGACGCGCAGCGCCGCGAGGATCGCGATCAGCACGACGAGGCCGATCGCGATCGTGCCGGCCCGGCCGGTAGCCGCGCCCTTGCGCGTCGCCGAGAGGCGCTTGCGCATCGCGAACGTCGTCATACGGCGAGATCCCGGTCGAATACACCGGCCGCCTGCGGCGTGCCGGTCGTGGACGGCCCGTAGGCCGGCACGCACATCGGCGCGCCCGTCTGCGGATGCGCGAGCTTCAGCATCTCGACGCCGAACGCCGCGCGCAACCGCGCCGGATCGAGCATCGCGTCGGGCGAGCCCTGCGCGACGAGGCGGCCCGCGCGCATCAGCACGATCTCGTCGCTGTACGCGGCCGCCTGGTTCAGGTCGTGCAGCACCCACACGATCGTCAGGCCGCGCGCGCGGTTCAGTGCACGCAGCGCATCGAGGATGTCGAGCTGGTGATGGATGTCGAGATAGGTCGTCGGTTCGTCGAGCAGCACGATCGGCGCCTGCTGCGCGAGCGCCATCGCGATCCACGCGCGCTGGCGTTCGCCGCCAGACAGCGCGCCGACGTCGCGGCCCGCGTCGTCGGCGAGGCCGCTCGTCTCGAGCGCCTCGTCGATCGCCGCATGGTCGGCCCGCGACAGCCCGCGCAGGAAGCCGCCGTACGCATAGCGTCCGTACGCGACGAGTTCGCGCACCGTGAGGCCCGACGGAATCTGGTTGAACTGCGCGAGCATCGTCAGCTCGCGCGCGAGCGCGCGACGGCGAAACGACGCGAGCGGCTTGCCGTCGACTTCGACATGGCCGGCACGCGCGGGCTGCAGGCCCGCGAGCGTGCGCAGCAGCGTGCTCTTGCCGCAGCCGTTCGGCCCGCACAGCGCGGTCACGCGGCCGGCCGCGATCGACAGGTCCAGCCCGTCGATCACGACATGGTCGCGATAACCCACCGTCAACCCGCGCGCGGCAAGCGCGGCGGTACTACGCGTCATCGGTCCTCCGTTCGGTCGCCCGCGGGACCGTGTAACTCTGCGCCATTGCGACGACGACCTTGCGCGGCCCTTCGAACGGATCGCGCGCATGCGCGGTCAGCATGTTGTCGAGCATCAGCACGTCGCCCGTGCGCCACGGGAACACGATGCGCTGCTGGTCGAGCACGCCGCGAATCTGGGCGAGCGCATCGGCCTCGAGCGGTTCGCCGTCGCCGTAGTACACGTTGCGCGGCACGTTCTCGAGCCCGACCGCGTCGACGAGCGCTTCCTGCATGTCGTCGTCGAGCGCCGACAGGTGAAACAGGTTCGCCTGGTTGAACCACACGCGATCGCCGGTGCGCGGATGGCGCGCAACCGCCTGGCAGCGTTCGCGCGTGCGCAGCAGCAGTTCGCCGTCGTCGTCGGTGCGCCATGTGCATTCGATGCCGCGCGCCGCGCACATCCGCTCGACCTCGGCCGGCTCGTCGGTGCCGAACGACTGCTGCCACGGCAGGTCGAGGCCCTGTCCGAAATTGCGCACGTACAGCAGCTCGCGCCGCTCGAAGCGTGCGATGAGCGCCGGATCGAGCGCGCGGTACACGGCGCGGCTGTCCGCGATCGGCGTCGCGCCGCCCTTCGGCGCCGCGAGCGCGCAGTGGAACCAGATCCGCAGCGGCCATTCGCGCGTATACGACTGCTCGTTGTGCAGCGGAATCGCGCGGTGCGGCGGGTATTCGGTCGACGTGTAAACGGCGCCTTCGACCTGGCTGCGCGGCGTCGACGCGTATTCATAGCCGATCAGCGGATCGCCGAACGACGCCGCGAACTGCTGGAACGCATCGATCGACGGCACGTGAAAGCCCGTGAACAGCACGCCGCCCGCCCGTTCGAGCGTGTCGGCCGCGATCTCGCGCGCCAGCGGCGCGACGTCGTCGATCGACATGCCGTCGCTGCCGCGCGGCGACACGACGGTGGGCAGCCCCGGCTCGATACGCAGATCGTCGAGCGTCGGCAACGAAAGCAGGGTCATGCAACGTCCTCTTCAGGTGGCGCGCCGGAAACGCGGCGCAGCGGGTCACGACGCGCGCTCGCCGTCCATTGCGCGGCGCAGGCTCGCGGGGCGCATGTCGGTCCAGACGGACTCGATGTGCGCGAGACAATCGGCCTTCGGGCCGCGCACGCCGACCTCGCGCCAGCCGGCCGGCACGGGCCGGAACGTCGGCCAGATCGAATACTGTTCTTCGTCGTTGATGACGACCGTGTAAACGAGATCGTCGGTGTCGGCGGAAGGCGTCGTGGCTTGCGTCATGATCGGAAAAAAGCGGGAGACGGTTGAAGGATGCGAAGCGGCGGATTTCGCCGCGCCTGTCTGATAGACGATTGGCCGGCGCGATTTTTTACCGGCGCTGCGCGCGGCCGCTCAGGAAGACCGGGCACGCGACGCCGCGATAGCACGCGTCGAGGCATTCGGCGCAGTGGCGCTCCGCGTCGCGCACCATGAAATGCACGAGCGTCTGCGACACGTTCAGTGCGCGCGCCGCGGTCTGCAGCGTCTCCTCGCGCAGCCGCACCATCTCGAATGCCGCGCGGCTGCGCGCCGGCAGGTCGTCGAGCGCGGCCCATACGCGCCGCAGCGTATCGCGCGTCATCAGCGCGGCTTCCGGCGTCGGCTCGGGCGACGGCACGTCGAAGCCGTCGTCCTCTTCCGTGTGATAGACGTTCTCGAGACTCTGCCGGCGGCACGCGTCGATCGACGCATTGCGCACCATCCGCGTCACGTACGCGACCGGCTGGCGCACCGCGTCCTGGTTCGGGAATTCGACGAGCTTCACGAAAACGTCGTGCACGACGTCCTCGGCGCGGCTCGCGCAGCCGACGAAGCCGCGCGCGACATTGACGAGCATCGCGCGATGCGAGATCAGCACGTCGAGCAGCGCGCCCTGCGCGTGGGGCGCCGCGGCACGGCGCGCACGCGGCGCGGCGCGCGGCGGCAGGTCTGGATAACTGTCGAGGAACGGGTTCGCCGTTGCCGCCGCCGGTCGGTCGAGCACTTCCGCCATGGCCATCGATCTGCTCCGTCAAATTTCGAGATAGCTCAATTTAACGTAAACGCAAATCATTCTCAATACGATTACCGAATGACCCTTTCCGCTGTCAGGATTTGTCTGAACAATGACCGGAATCGTTGTTTGAGCGGCGGGGTACGCATCGTCGATCGCAGCGTGCGGCGAGCTTTCGGTCCGAAAGGGCCGGACCGACGTGTGACATGAACCGCTGGCGACGGCGTGACCGATGCCCGGCGCGGCACGCGCAGATATCGGCCGGCGCGCGGTTTGCGTGGCGCCGGCACGATCTTTCACGCGCCTGACGAAGCGCCTGCGGTTGTCATTTGCGGTAGCAACTTCTTACTACGTGAAATTTTGGGGGCTCGTACGATCGAGCTGCTGTTTCCAAGGGAGAAAACCATGAAATCCATCGTGTTATCCGCTGTCATGGTTGGCGCGCTGTCGAGCGTGATGCTGACCGGATGCGTCGCCTACCCGGGCCCGGCTCAAGTTACGATCGGCTGGCATGGCGATCGTTACTGGGACGGAAATCGGTACTGGGAGCGCCACGACTGGGAAGCGCAGCACCCCCGTGGGTATGACGACCGCCGCGACGATCGCCGTAACGACCATCGGGACGACCGGCGCGACGACCGGCGCGACGATCAGCGGCCGCAGTGGTAATGCCTTTCCTCTTTCCGTGATCCGCTCATCAACGACAAGGACTTCAACATGAAAACGCTACTGAAATCGCTCGCCGTCGCGGCCGTCGCCGCCGCCATGCTCGTGCCGGCCATCGCCGAAGCGCATCAGCACCGCGAGTGCCGCTTCGATCATCACCATCACAAGGTGTGTCGCTGGGTGCGGTAAGCCACGCGCAGCAGATGCGGAAAAGCGCCGGCATGCCGGCGCTTTTTTTCGTGGCTCGCGTGCGGGGCCGTCAGCCGCACCCGCTCACATCAATAGATAAACAACCGAATCGTCGCCGTGCCGTTGAACGGCCCGATCTTCGGTGGCCCGAACGCCTTCAGCACCGCATCGAGCGTCACGCTCTGGAGGTTCACGTTGCCCGGCATCTGCGCGAGAACGAACTGCTGGTTGAACGGGATCGCCGTGCCGTTCCGATCCTCGATGCCGATACCGAAATTGCTCTTCGGATCGGGCACGAGCAGCCCGTTCTGCACGGTCTGCGATGTTTCGAAATAGCCGTCCACGCGCACCGGCACGCTGCACTGCTTGGTCAGCGCGAGGCTGAACGACTTGCGCGGCACCGCGGGCGAAAAACCGTTGCCCGTCGCCTGGACCTGGCCGAACTTCACGATGCCCGGTTCCGGCGTGACCTTCACGTCAATCATGCACGGCGTCGGCTTGAGATTCTGCAAACCGCTCAGCTTGTAGCGGAAACTTCCCTTGCTGTTCAGTCCGCGCTCGCCGTCGAACTGGAACACCGCGTAGATATCCGACGGTGGCCTCACCCACGCGCCCCTTTTGCGCACGACCACCTGATAGGTGATGTTGATGGGCCACTTGTCGCACAGCCCGGCATCGACCTGTCGATCGTTCAGCTTGCAGATTTCCACATAGCGGTTCGTTCCGATGCCGTTGCCCGGCTGGCTGCTACGTCCGTAGTAGTCGGTACCCTCGAAGCGAATGCCGATTTCGAGCCCCCATGCAGCGGGATTCTGTCGTTCCGGGTTCGCGTAGAAGTAGACCTGCTCGCGGAAGTTCTGCAAGCCGCCGATGTCCTTGTAGCAATAGCCGGTCGTCGTGCGCGGCGGCGACACCCAGATCACGTATCCGTCCTGTGCGTCGGTCGGATATGACGCGACATTGCCGATCGATTCGGTCAGCGACATGCCACCGTTGTCCGCGATACATTTCAGCGCCCACGCCGGCTGCGCCAGTGCAACGAACAGCGCGAGCACGCACCACCTGAGCCAAGCGGGCAGCCGCGACGCGATTGCGTTTCGTCGCGCCCCGCTCATTTCTTCACGCTCTTGCAAGCACCCGCGTCGCACGCATACTCGACCGCCACCTGGCCACCGAAGTCGTCGATATGCGTGACGAACAGCGTCGACGGCGTCGCGGCCTTGAACGGCACGTCGGCCGTGCTCATCGGGCTCACCATCACCGGCTCCAGCGGCACCGGGGTCTTCTGCGCGCCCGAGCTCACGTCGACGACCGTCACGTGATACGGCGTCGGGTTGTCGAACACCAGCTTGTGCGCGGCCGCGTCGACACGCAGCGTCATCGGCAGCGTCCAGTCCTCGTCGCGCGCGGGCTGCACGGCCTTCGGCCGGTAGAACAGCTTCATCTGCGTATGCAGCGCGATCTGCAGCGTGTTCGGCGTGTCGGTCTTCGGCGGCACTTCGCGGATGTTCAGGTAGAACACCGTCTCGCGATCGGCCGGCAGTTCGGTGCCCGGCAGCTTCGCGATCCGCAGCACGTTGCGCTCGTTCGCCTCGATGCGCTGCAGCGGCGGCACGACCATCAGCGGCGACGTAATCTTGTTGCCCTTCGCGTCCTCGAGCCACGACTGCACGAGATACGGATACGTCGTGCTCTTGTTGGTGATCGTGACGATCGCGGCCTGTTCGCCTTCGTTGAAGATCACGCGCGTGCGGTCCGGCACGATCGCCGCATGCGCGGCGCCCGCGAGCAGCGCGCCGGCGGTTGCGAACACGCATGACGCGCGGCGCAGGAAGGAAAGGGAAAAAGAGTTTTTCATCGCAGGATCCGTGGATTCATCGTTCGACCCGCGCGGCCGCTGCGTGCGACTCGCCGGGCGTCTGGCACGTCACGGGAATCGGCGTGCCTTCGAGTTGGAGCTGGTTCGGCAGCGCATCGACCGTGCAGAGCGTGCGTTCGCCCGCGCGCACCGCGAGCGACGACTTCGGCTGAACCTGCGTCAGGAACGCCGCACCGCTCTCGCCGACGATGCCGAGTTCCTTGCCGTTTGCCGCGTCCTGCACCGACGCACCGAACGGCAGCGGCTTGCCGGCCGGGTCGGTCAGCGTCAGGTACAGGTTGCTGCCGCGCGCGGCGGTGAACTTCACGAAGCCGATCGCGCCGTCGGTCAGCACCATGCGCTGGATCGGGTTCGACACCTGCACTTCGAGCGGCAGCTTCTCGACGTTGACGGTCGCGTCGTACACGTTGTACGGCGAGATGCCGTCGAGTACCGCATAGCCGCGCGAATCGGTATGCGTGAGCGTGCCGGACAGCGGCACGTCGCGCACGCCGTCGGTCGACACCAGCAGCCGCGTATCGCCCGCGTTGCCGTTCGCATGCGCGGACACGCCGTGCTGCGTCGCGACGAACGAGCCGTCGACTTCGAGCGACGCGGCCGCATACGCATTGGCGAGCGTCGACGCCTGCGCCGTGAGCTGGTACGCCGACGTGCGCTGGCGGAAGCTCGCGTTCGCCGACGCGCGGCCGTCGGTCGCGCCCGCATTGACCTGGTAGGTGCGGCCGTCCGGATCGTCGTAGATATAACCCGCGTTCACGCTCGTGCTGCCGCTGCCCGTCGTCAGGTTCGACGTGACGGTGTGGCGGCCGCCGATCGGCAGCGTCGCGGTAACCGAGAACTGGTTGCCGCTCGCGCCCGCGCTCTGCGTGCGAAATGCCGACACGCTGACGTTCAGGTTGCGCAGCGTGCCGATCGAGAACGCGCGCGTCAGCGTGAGACCGACGCGCTGCTCGGACGAACGCGCCCAGTAGGTCGTCTGGTCGTACGAGAAATAGGTCGATGTGTCGCCGAAGCGCTTCGACATCGTGGCCGAGTAGCGTTGCTTGCTGTTGGCGAGGCCGTACGCGGTCGGGTCGCCCGTGAACTGCGCGAAGTTCGTGTATTCGCGCTCCGAAAAACGGTAACCGAAGAAGCGCACATCGGCGTCGAGCACGTCGAAGTGCTTCGAATAGTTGACGCGATACGAGTTGCCGTTGCGCGTCGCGCCGTTCCACCACAGGCGCGCCCGCGCATGCGTGACGTCGGCCGACAGCGCGCCGAAGGTGCCGAAATCGCGGCCGACGCCGAGCGCGATCGACGTATAGCCCGACGCGGCGATGAAACCGCCGTATACGGTGAAGTCCAGCGGCAGGCCGTACGCGGCTTCGCCGAAGCCGAAGAACGGCGTGATGCCGGCGCCGCCGAACCGGCGCGGCTTGCCGACGGCGGCCTTGTAGCGCAATTGCCCGGTGCGCGCGAGGAACGGCACGGCGGCCGTCGTCACCTGGAAGCGCTGCACGCTGCCGTCTTCTTCTTCGACGGCCACGTCGAGCGTGCCCTGCACGCTCGTGTTGATGTTCTGCAGCGCGAACGCGCCCGGCGACACGCGTGTCACGTACAGCACGCGGCCGGCCTGCGACACGGTCACGGTCGCGTTGGTGCGCGCGACGCCCGAGATCAGCGGCGCATAGCCGCGCAGCGAAGGCGGCAGCATGCGGTCGTCGCTGCGCATCGACGCGCCCGTCAGCGCGAACGTGTCGAAAATGTCGGAGCTCAGGTAGTCGTCGCCGAATGTCACCGTCGACTGGATCGACGGCAGCGCGCGAAATGCGTAAAGCCGGCTGAAGCGGAACGTGCGGTCCGCGTACGCCGTGTTGCCCACGTTCGACTGCGCCTGGTAGTCGCCGCGAAAGCGCCATGCATCCCAGTTCGCGCCGATCGTCCCGTAGGCCTGGATCGAATTCGTCTGCCCGCCGCCCGCACCGAAGTTGCGATTGGTGTTCGCGATCACGCGATAGTCGAGCATCGCGCCGGGGATCCCTTCGGACCAGCGCTCCGGCGGCAGGTAGGTCGAATCGCTGAATTCGAGCGCGGCCTGCGGAATCGTGATCTTGAGCCGCCCGTCGCTCTTCAGGTAACGCACGGTCGCCCCCTCGATCGCGCCGAGGTCGACGCAGCGTCCACCCTGGAAGCGTGGCAGGTCCTTCGCGAGCGACGGCTTCAGCCCGAACTGCGCGACCAGCTCCGGCCGCAGGCACGGCTTGCCCGCGCCGGACGCGTCGACCGCGATGAACTCGATGGCCTGCAGCCCGTAGAACAGGTCGTTGACCTGCACATCGAGCATGTACTCGCCCGGCAGCGTGAAGTCGGCCTGCGAGAACTGCGACAGGTCGACATTGCTCGTCCCGTCGATGTCGAGGAACGACGAATTGAATTCCGTCGCATGGCTCTGGCTGCCGACGACCAGCACGGAGACGCAAAGGAAGGAATGTCTGATTCGCACGCGGCGCTACCGGAAGTCCGAGGAGAAGGAAACGGGGAGGAAAGAAGAAGGAGGAAGGGATGCACGCCCCCCTCCTCCGATACGGACGCTTACTGGTAGCGGACCGTGAAGTTCGCGACGCCGTCGGCGGTACCCGGCGTCACGCCGGCTGCCGTCGCTTCGTAGCGTGCCGCGAATCGCACGACGTTGTCGCCGTTCGACAGCATGGTCGCCGCAGCTTGCTCGACGCCGTTGTCGAGGTCTTCACCCGACGCGCTCTGCAGGCGGATGCCGACGTTGGTCGCAGAGCCGATCGTGGCGATCAGCTTCGGCTGCGCTGCGTTCGACGTGCCCGTGAACGTGAACAGTGCCTTGTTCGAGATGCTGGTGTCGCAGTCGGTCAGCTTGATGTCGAAGGGAACCGAGCGGGACTTGTCGCCGGCTTGCTTGAACGTGTGGGTCGGCACCTTGCCGAGGTGCACGGTCTGGTTATCCGAATTCGAATCGATACCGCATGCGCCCGCGACGATCTCGCCGGTGAAGTTGATCGTGCCGGTGCCTGCTGCGAAGGCCGAGGTCGACAGGGCCGCGAGTGCGACAGCGGTCAGGAGGGATTTCTTCATGACGTTTCCGTGAGAATTGCAAAGGGAATGGACGACGTGGCGGATACAAAAGGCAGCGTGTGGTTGGCTCCCGTCCGTCACGAGGCGGCATTATCGAGATAATCTTGAAAGAATTCTGTAAATCATTGTCAAATATCTCTGACAATGTTCGATTTATGGCCCATCAATCGCATTCTTTCCTGACAATTTTCAATCCCGCCATTTTTGTCCGCAGTCCTTTTTTGCTCAACGGAACTGATTGAAGATTAACGATATTTCTTTCCGACAATTGCCATCACCCCGTTCATCCTTGTCAGCATTGGCTCGCAGCAGATCCCCCCGGAAAAAGACAAAACATTGTCCAATGCCGCCATCGTTGCCAGACGACAACACCAATATCAAATCATTTACAACTGACAGGAAATTAACCGGCGCATTCCCCAACCCCGATTTATTGCGCAAACGATTGCGAGGCAAATATGAACGTTTTACCGCGACACTTTTCCGACCTCATTAATTCCAGTGCATTGATTAATCCGATCGTCAATTCCAGATCGAGAATCGCGCATTTGCGCCGCTGTCGGAGCGCGACATGAGTGCCTGAATGGACGAGATGAAAAATGGAAGATGCGACGCACACGTTTGCGCCGGATGGCGACACGATCGGTCGCCGGATGCGGGCCGGGCCGGAAGATCCCCTTCCGCCCTGCCGCGAGATGAAAAACGGTCTGGATGACTTGCCCGACAGCGGAAGGTATCGCCGATAGCGATCGGCGATACCGCGGGCAACGATGTCGATCGAAACGGCGACCGCACGTCGAGTCGTGCGGCCGCCGTCTTGTCGCCCGGCGCGCTGCGGCGTCAGGCGACGCGCATCACGCGGAAGCCGCGACCTCCGCCGCAGCCGATGCCGGCGCCCAGCCGCCGCCGAGCGCCCGATACAGCGCGATCGCGTTCGCGAGCCTGAGCTGCTTGAGCCGGATCAGCTCCTGCCCGGACTCGTACGTGCTGCGCTGCGCGTCGAGCAGTTCGAGATATGTCGCGACGCCGCCCGCATAACGACGCTCCGCGAGCTTCAGCCGCGCGCCGTCCGCCGTATACACATCCTGCTGCGCGGCGAGCTGGCGATCGATCCAGTCGCGCGCGGCGAATGCGTCGGCCACTTCGCGGAACGCGGTCTGCACGGTCTTCTCGTATTCGGCGACCGCGATGTGCTTGCGCGCGCTCGCGACGTCGAGGTTCGCGCGATTGCGTCCGCCCGCGAAGATCGGCAGCGTGATGCGCGGCGCGAACGTCCACACGCTCGTGCCGCCCGCGAACAGGCTCGAGAACGCGTCGCTGACCGAGCCGTAGTCGGTCGTCAGTGCGATACGCGGGAAGAACGCCGCGCGTGCGGCGCCGATCTGCGCATTCGCAGCCTTGAGCCGCGCCTCGGCCTGCCGGATGTCCGGCCGCCGTTCGAGCAGCGCGCTCGGTGCGCCGGGCGCCACGGGCGCGATCGACAGCGTGTCGAGCGCGGTCGCGTCGCCGGGCACGTTGCGCGCGAAATCGCCCGCGAGCAATTGCAGCGCCCGCACGGCCTGCGCATGCTCGCGCTGCAGCGCGGCCTGCGACGCACGCGCGGACGCCACCAGCATCTCGGCCGAACGCAGCTCGATCGCGTCGCTCGTGCCGGCCGCATAGCGGCGCTGCGTGAGCGCGGCGATGCGCTCGCGCGCGTCGAGCGTGCGCTGCGCCAGCGCGAGCTGCTCGTGCAGCGAGCGCTCCGATACGTATGCACCGGCCACTTCGGCGATCACGCCGATGCGGACCGTGCGCTGCGCGTCGGCCGTCGCGAAATATTCGGCGAGCGCGGCGTCAGACAGATTGCGCACGCGACCGAACAGGTCGAGTTCGTACGCGCTGACGCCGACGCCCGCACGATACAGCCCGCTGATCGCGCTTTCGCGCACGACCGGGTCGTACTGGCGCGCACGTTCATAGCCGAGATTCGCATCGACCGACGGCATCAGGTCCGCGCGCTGCACGCCGTACAGCGCACGCGCCTCGTCGACCCGGCCGGCCGCGATCCGCAGGTCGCGGTTGTTCGCGAGCGCCGCGTCGATCCACGCCTGCAGCGCCGGATCGGTGAAATACGCATGCCAGTCGTCGAGCAGCGCGGCATCGGCTGCCGCAGCCGGTTCGGCAGCCGGCGCGATGCTGCCGTCGGCCGGTACATAGGTCGCCGGCACGGGCGCCGCCGGCCGCTCGTAGCGCGGCGCGAGCGAGCAGCCGGCGAGCGCGAGCGCGGCGGCCAGCGCGAGCGGCGCCCGCAGCGCAGCGCGTGCATTCAGCGCAAACATCATTGCGAACCCTCCATCGTCGCCGGCTGCGACCCGCCGCGCCGGCGCGAGCCGACGTCGAACAGGCGGCCGACGATCACGAAAAACAGCGGCACGAGGAACACCGCGAGCACGGTCGCCGTGATCACGCCGCCGAGCACGCCGGTGCCGATCGCCATCTGCGCGCCGGACGCGGCGCCCGACGCGAACGCGAGCGGCAGCACGCCGACGCCGAACGCGAGCGACGTCATCACGATTGGCCGCAGCCTCAGGCGCGCGGCCTCGAGCGCGGCGTCGACGAGCGACATGCGCTGTGCGACCAGGTCCTTCGCGACTTCGACGATCAGGATCGCGTTCTTCGCGGACAAACCGATCGTCGCGATCAGTCCGACCTTGAAATAGATGTCGTTCGGCATCATCCGCAGCGTGACGCCGAGTACCGCACCGATCACGCCGAGCGGAACGACCAGCATCACCGCGAACGGGATCGACCAGCTCTCGTAGAGCGCCGCGAGCGCGAGGAACACGACGAGCACCGACAGCGCGAACAGCATCGGCGCCTGCGCGCCCGACAGCCGCTCCTCGAACGACTGCCCCGACCACGCGTAGCCGATGCCGGCCGGCAGCTTCGCGGCGATCCGCTCGATCGCGGTCATCGCCTCGCCGCTGCTGTGGCCTGCCGAGGCCGAGCCGTTGATCGTGAACGACGGATAGCCGTTGTAACGCGTCAGCTGCGGCGGCCCCATCGTCCAGTGCAGCGTCGTGAACGCCGCGAGCGGCACCATCTCGCCGCGCGCGTTGCGCACGCGCAGCTTCTTCACGTCGTCCGGATCGAGCCGGTGCAGCCCGTCGGCCTGCACGACCACGCGCCGCACCTGCGTGCCGTGCATGAAGTCGCCGATATAGTCCGAGCCGAACATCACCGCGAGCGTCGTGTTGATTTCGTC
Organism: Burkholderia pyrrocinia; assembly: GCF_018417535.1. NCBI lineage: Bacteria > Pseudomonadati > Pseudomonadota > Betaproteobacteria > Burkholderiales > Burkholderiaceae > Burkholderia > Burkholderia pyrrocinia. The sequence continues at coordinate 1,216,865 of NZ_CP070977.1, forward strand.
CATCGACACGCCGAGCGCCGAGGCCTTCGCGCGATCGATGTCGAGCTTCAGCTGCGGCGCGTCCTGCGTGCCCGCGAACATCAGGTCGGTCAGCGCACGGTCCTTGCCGCCCGCCGCGAGCAGTTGCTCGCGCGCGGCGCTGAACGTCGCGTAGTCGAGCCCGCCGCGGTTCTGCAGCCGGAAGTCGAAGCCGCTCGACGAGCCGAGATCGGGCAGCGCCGGCGAGTTCATCGCGAACACCGTCGTGTTCGGCGTACCCGCGAAGCGCTCGTTGATGCGCGCGACGATCGACTGCACATGATCGCGCTCGGCCTTGCGCTCCTTCCAGTTCTTCAGCGTGACGAAGATCATCCCGCCGTTCGGCCCTTCGCCGTACAGGTTGAAGCCGCCGAGGGCGAACGTATACGCGGCCGGCTCGTCGTGGCGGATATAAGACTCGACCTCGCGCACGCTCTGCATCGTTTCCGCGAGCGGCGTACCCTGCGGCCGGATCACCATCACCATGAAGTTGCCCTGGTCCTCGTCCGGCAGGAACGCGGTCGGCAGTTGCGTGAGCATCAGCGCCGCGGCCGCGGTCAGCGCGCCGTACACGACGAGCCAGCGCACCGGCTTCTTCAGCATCGTGCCGACGCGCGTCGCATAGCGCTGCGTCGCACGCGCGACGAAGCGGTTGAACCAGCCGAAGAAACCGCGCTTCTCGTGATGGTCGCCGGACACGGGCTTGAGCAGCGTCGCGCACAGCGCGGGCGTCAGCGACAGCGCGAGGAATGCCGAGAAGCCGATCGACACCGCGAGCGACAGCGCGAACTGCCGGTAGATGTTGCCCACTGCGCCGCCGAAGAACGCCATCGGCACGAACACCGACGTCAGCACCACGGTGATCCCGACGATCGCGCCGCTGATCTGCTTCATCGCCTTGACGGTCGCGTCGTACGGGCCGAGCCCTTCCTCGACCATCAGCCGCTCGACGTTCTCGACCACGACGATCGCATCGTCGACGAGGATGCCGATTGCGAGCACCATCCCGAACATCGTCAGCACGTTGATCGAGAAGCCGGCCGCATACATCACGCCGAACGTGCCTGCGAGCGCGACCGGCACGACGAGCGTCGGGATCAGCGTCGCGCGCAGGTTCTGCATGAACAGGAACATCACGAGGAACACCAGCACGCCGGCCTCGATCAGCGTCGTGACGACCTTGTTCATCGACACGCGCACGAACGACGACGTCTCGTACGGAATCTGGTACTTCACGCCCGGCGGGAAGTACGCGGAAAGTTCGTCCATCGTCGCGCGCACGCGCTGCTCGGTGGACACCGCGTTCGAGCCCGGCGCGAGCTTGATGCCCATGCCGGTCGCGACCTTGCCGTTCACGTACGACGGATAGTTGTAGTCGTTGCCGCCGAACTCGACGCGCGCGACGTCGCGCAGGGTCAGCGCGGAGCCGTCGGCCTGCGTGCGCAGCGCGATCGCGCCGAAATCGGCCGGCGACTTCAGCGGCGCGTCGGCGAACACGGTCGCCGCGATCGGCGCGCTGGCCGGCACCGCGCTGCGGCCGATGTCGCCGATCGTCACGCGCGCGTTGTGCGCGCGCACGGCCGACGCAATGTCCGACGCGGTGAGGCCGTGCCCGGCCATCTTCACCGGATCGGGCCAGATCCGCATCGCATATTCCGCGCCCCAGAACTGCACCTTGCCGACGCCGTCGACGCGACGCAGCGCCTGCACGACGTTCGCCGACGCATATTCGCCGAGCTGCACGTCGGTCATCCGGCCATCGTCCGACGTCAGCGACACGACGAGCTGGATGTTGTCGGCGGCCTTCTCGACCTGGATGCCGTCGCGGCGCACCGCCTCGGGCAGCCGTGCCTCGACCGTCTTCAGCCGGTTCTGCACTTCGACGGCCGCGAGATCGGCGTTCACGCCCTGCTTGAACGTCAGGTACAGCGACGCCATCCCGGCGCTGCTCGTCGCGGACGTATACATCAGCCCCGGCGCGCCGTTCATTTCGCGCTCGATCAGCGCGGTCACCGATTCCTCGACGACCTGCGCGGATGCGCCCGGGTACGTCGCATAGATGCTGACGACGGGCGGTGCGATGTCCGGGTACTGCGCAACCGGCAGCGCGCGGATCGCGAACATGCCGCCCAGCATGATGAAGATTGCGATCACCCACGCGAAGACGGGGCGATCGATGAAGAAACGTGCCATGTTGATTTGAACCGGTCAGGTTTGACGGGCGGCCGCCTGCGAAGCGGCCGCTGCCGGCGCCGCCTTCGACGGCGGCGCATTCTCGACGGGCTTGACGGCCGTATCGGGCGAGAACTGTGCGGCGTTGTCGACGATCACGCGCTCGCCGCCCGTCAGGCCGCGCGTGATGCGCCAGTCGTGGCCGCTCATCTGGTCGGCCTGCACCTCGACGTCCTTGACCTTGCCGTTCGCGCCGACGACGCGCACCGACGTGCGGTCGGTCGTGCGCAGCAGCGCGTCGCGCGGCACCAGGATCGCCCGCTGGTCGACTGCGGTGTCGAGCGCGATCCGCACATACGCGCCCGGCAGCAGCTCGCGTTCCGGATTCGGGAACAGCGCGCGCATCGCGACGGTGTCGGTGGTCGGATCGACCGCGAGATCGCTGAACAGCAGCTTGCCCTTCAGCGGATACGCGCTGCCGTCGGCGCGCAACAGCGTCACCGCGATGTCGTGCTGCGCAATGCCCGTCGCGCGCCCGCTCTTCACCGCACGGCGCAGCGCGTCGACGTCGGCGGCCGGCTGCGAGAAGTTCACGTAGATCGGATCGAGCTGCTCGACGGTCGTGAGCGGCGTCGCCTGGTCCTGGCCGACGAGCGCGCCTTCGGTCACGAGCGCGCGCCGTGCGCGGCCCGCGATCGGCGCGGTGACGGTCGCATAGTCGAGCTGCAGTTGCGCACGCGCGAGCTCGGCCTTCGCGGACGCGACCTCGGCTTTCGCCTGCGTGTCGGCCGCGACGGCCTCGGTATGGTCGCGCTCGCTGACCGCGCGGTCGCGCACGAGATCGTCGTAACGGCGGCGCTTGTCGCTTGCCGCGAGCGCGGCGGCCTGCGCCTTCGCGAGCGCGCCCTGCGCGGCGTCGCGCGCGGCCTTCAGCGGCGCGGGATCGATGCGGAACAGCACCGCGCCCTGCTTCACTTCCTGGCCTTCCTCGTAGGTGCGTGCGGTGACGATGCCCGCGACCCGCGCGCGCACTTCCGCCTGTCGGTACGCGTCGAGCCGGCCCGGCAATTCGACGGTCATCGGCACGGCCGTCGGGCGCACCGTCACGACGGTCGCCTGCTTCGCGGCCTCCGGCGCGGTGTCCTTGTCGCCCTTTCCGCATCCGGCCAGGGCCAGCACGGCCGCCAACGCGAACGGCGCCAGCCGGCGGCGTGACATGAAGCAATTGTTGTTATTCATGGTGACCTCGGATCGTTCGCCGCCGATAAAATGCGGCAGCTCAGGGTGGCCGATTATAATCAGTCACGACTGATTAAATAAACGCTGTTTCAATCTGACCGTCACACTGTCTCAATAAAACGACAGCGAATTGTAAGGAAACTCACGACATGGCCCGCAAGACCCGGGAAGAATCGCTCGCCATCAAGCACCGGATCCTCGACGCCGCCGAGCTCGTGCTGCTCGAGAAAGGCGTCGCGCAAACCGCGATGGCAGACCTCGCCGAGGCCGCCGGGATGTCGCGTGGCGCCGTCTACGGCCACTACCGCAACAAGATGGAAGTGTGTCTCGCGATGTGCGACCGTGCGTTCGCGCGCACGTCGGAAGGCTTCGACGCGGGCGATGGCCTGCCGCCGCTTGCCACGCTGCGGCGCGCCGCGTCGCACTACCTGCAGGAATGCGGCGAGCCGGGCCCGATGCAGCGCGTGCTCGTCATCCTTTATACGAAGTGCGAGCAGAGCGAGGAAAACGGCGCGCTGCAGCGGCGCCGCATGCTGCTCGAGCTGCAGATGCTGCGGATCACGAAGGCGCTGCTGCGCCGCGCGATCGCGGCCGGCGAGCTCGCCGCCGATCTCGACGTGCACCTGGCCGCCGTCTATCTCGTGTCGCTGCTCGAAGGCGTGTTCGCGTCGATGATCTGGACCAACCGGCTGCGCGGCAACCTGTGGAACGACGCCGAAGCGATGCTCGACGCCGGTTTCGACACGGTCCGCACGTCCGCCGCGCTGCGCGGCCGCGCGCAAAAATTGCCGGACCAGCGAAAATCGTCGTAACAAATGCTGATTTAACCCGATTTACCGCACTGCGAAACGAATGAGCTGACCCCCTTTAAAATTTTTAACGTTTCGCGGAACATCGGTAGACTGACGCTGTCATCTTTCTTTAGCGTCTTCGTGATAACCGGGTTCGACCCGGTATGCACGCCGCCGTTCGAAGCGGGCCCGCCCCGCGCGTTGGGTCGAACGGAAACGACACAGGCCCCTGGCGGGGCCTGTTTTGTTGCACGCCCGCCGCCCGCCCCGTCGCCATTCGACGGTTGTGCCGCCAGCGGCCCCTGCCCACACCCCTTTGAACCGCTTTCCTGGATGTGGACACCTTGGTCAAGCCTGCCGCAACCTCTGATGCTTTCGCGCCCGGCCGCGCGCAGCGCGTCGTGCGCGCGCTCGTGCCAGCCGCCGTGCTCGGCGCCCTCGCCGCACTCGGCCTTGCCGCCGCGCTGCCGGCCGTGTCGCAACTGCCGGGCGCCGTCGATTCCGGCACGGCCGCGCTGCCGCAGCGCGTGCTGTCCGACACGCCGTTTCCCACCGCGCAGCATTTCGTGACGAGCGAGCTCGCCCGCACGCTCGGCGAGCGCAATGAATACGGCGAACGCAACGAACGCAACCTGCAGCCGGGCCTGTTCGCGCCGCTCAGCGCGCACCGCAACGACATGCTCGGCTATGCGAGCCTGTTCCAGCTCGCGCCGCCCGAAAACCAGCACGGGATGCGCGCGGGCGACATCGAACTCACGCTGTCCGATACGCTGAACCGGCTCGACGTGCCGCCCGAGGTGCGCATCCAGCTCGGCGATCTCGTCACCGGCAAGGTCGCAATGCGCGCGAGTGCGCAGCGCGGCGACTATTACCGGGTCGCGTTCGACACGAACGACGGCACGCCGCGCCTCACCGCGCTCGAACTGCGCGTCGCCGGCCGCACGTTCGGCGCGATCTGGTTCCGCGCGCCGGGCGCCGAGCACGGCGCGTACTACAACACGCTCGACGGCTCGCCGCTCGAAGCCGCCGCATTCACGATGCCGGTCAAGTGGACGCGCATCAGCTCGTTCTTCGGCGAGCGCATCCATCCGCTGTCGCAGGCGATGGCGTTCCATACGGGTGTCGATCTCGCCGCGCCGAGCGGCACGCCCGTCGACGCGGCGGCCGACGGCGTCGTGTCGTTCGTCGGCACCGATCCGGGCGGCTACGGCCGCTATGTGATCGTCGATCACGCGGACGGCTACTCGACCTACTACGCTCACCTGTCCGCGTTCGCGCACGGGCTCAAGACGGGTGAAACCGTGAAGCAGGGCCAGCGGCTCGGCTCGGTCGGGATGACGGGCGCCGCAACGGGCCCGCACCTGCATTTCGAGGTGCGCGTCGCGAACGATCCGGTCGACCCGCTCGTCACGCTCGCCAACGCGCAGACGGCGCTGTCCGACATGCAGCTCACCGCGTTCCGCCAGGAAGCGGCGCAATGGCGCTTCCGCCTCGCGTCGATCAATACGGCGCCGTTCGCGTTCGCGCAGAACGACGGGCCGCTGTGGGGCGATTTCGCGACCGACAAATCGACGCTGCGCGCGGTCTTCAACACGCACTACTCGGCGTCGTGACGCACGTGCCGCCCGCTGCCGCTCCGGAAGCGGCGGCGCGGGCGGGCGGCCATCTACCGCCCTTGTCCGTACTGCACGCCGGGCCCGACCAGCCCGATGTGCAGTCCGCTGCGGATATTCACTGACGTTTCGTCACCGGCAGATCGCCATGGCGCGCAGCGCACCGTCACCGCGCCGGCTCCGTGCGCTCGGCCGTCGCGTGCTCGACGCGTTCCGCGCGCGAGCCGCGCGACAGCAGCCAGCGCGCCGCGCCGTCGAGCGACGTGCACAGCACCAGATAGATCACCGCGACGAACAGGAAGATCGGCGCCGGATACACCATCAGCCGGTTGTTCACCTGCGTCGCGACGAATGACAGTTCCGGCACGCCGACGATATACGCGAGCGACGTGTCCTTCACGAGCGCGACCCACTGGTTGACGAACGACGGCGTCATGATCCGGATCGCCTGCGGCAGCAGCACGTGGCGCACCGTCTGCCAGCGCGTGAGCCCGAGCGACAGCCCGGCCTGCCATTGCCCGTCACCCGCGGCGACGATGCCCGCATGCACCGCATGCGCGAGATACGCGCCGCCGACGAGCGCGAGCGCGCAGACGACCGTCGCGAGCCCCGGCACATCCATGTGCAGCAGCACAGGCATCAGGAAGTACGTCCAGAAGATCAGCATCAGCACGGGAATCGCGCGGAAGAAGCCGATGAACGCGAGCAGCAGCACGCGTACGGGGCCGCGCGCGAGCGCCATCGCGACGCCGAGCGCAATGCCGAGCACGGCCGAGGCAACGGCCGACGCGATCGCAAGTACCAGCGACAGCGCGGCGCCGCCGAGCGGGCCTTCAGGGAACGCGCCGACGAGCAGGTACGGCAGGTTGGCGAACAGCAGCGAAACGTCCATCGTCAGCGCCCCGCTCCCAGCCTGTCGCGCCATTGCGTGGCCGCGTATGCGCCGGCCTCGATCGCCGCCACCGCCGCGACGTACAGCAAGGTCGCGACGCCGAACGCGGCGAAGGTCTTGAACGTTTCCGTTTCGACTTGCCGCGACGCATACGACAGCTCGGCGACGCCGATCGCCATCGCGAGCGACGAGTTCTTCACGAGATTCATGTATTGGCCGAACAGCGGCGGCAACGCGATGCGCACGGCCTGCGGCAGCACCACATAACGCAGCGACTGCATCGGCGTGAGGCCGAGCGCCGCCGCCGCATCATGCTGTGCGCGGCGCACGCCGCGCAGTCCGGCTTCGCATTCCTCCGCAACAAACGCAGCCGTGTACGCGCTCAGCCCGACCCAGCCCGCGACGAATTCGAACGACGGCCATGCGAGCGTGAACCGGCCCGCGCTCAATGCATGGCGCGCGTTCAGCCACGCGATCCACGTGTCGGGCAACAACGACGCAACGCCGAAATACCAGAACAGCAACTGCACGAGCAGCGGCGTGTTGCGGAACGCGACGACATATGCGGACGCCGTCATGCGCAGTGCCGTGCCGCGCGCATGCCGCATGACTGCGAGCAACAGCCCGCCGGCCGTCGCGGCGACGGCCGACGCGGCCGCGAGGCCGAGTGTCAGCAGGAAACCCTGCCAGAGCCAGGACAGATATTTGGGAGCCAACCCGAGCATGCTGGAGTGCGGGCGCGAAGCGCGCGATCGGAAGAAAACGGAAAGCGCCGCGATGCCGATGTTCCGGCAGGTCGCGGCGCGCGTGCGGCACGGATCAGGTCTTGTCGCCGATGCGGAAGATACGCGTGAGCGGCGTCTTCGTCGTCGGCCCGAACCATGCGTCGTAGATCTGCGTGGCGCGGCCGTTCGCCTCGAGCCCCTTCAGCGTGTCGTTGACGAAGCCGAGCAGGCGCGTCTCGCCCTTCGGCACGCCGACGCCCATGTAGTCGTTCGAGATCGTGAAGGCAGGGATCTCGTAGTTCTGCTTGTCGGGCACGTTCGCGAGCAGGCCGATCAGCTTCGGGCCGTCCTGCGTGATCGCCTGCACGTTGCCGGCGCGCAGCGCGGCGAACGCGAACGGCGTGTCGTCGTACGCGACGATCGTCGCCTTCGGGAATTTCTCGCGCAGCGTGATCTCGTTCGTCGTGCCCTTGTCCGCGCCGACGCGCAGGCTGTTCAACTGGTCGGCCGATTTCAGCACGCCCTTCTTCGCGAGAAACTGCTGGCCCGACGAGAAATACGGAATGCTGAAGTCGACCTGCTTCGCGCGCTCGTCGGTGATCGTGAAGTTCGCGAGCACGAGATCGACCTTGCCGGAGGCCAGGAACGGTATGCGGTTCGCGGGGTTGGTCGGCTGGAGTTGCAGCTTCACGCCGAGCTTGTCGGCGAGCGCCTTCGCATAGTCGACGTCGAGGCCGACGATGTGGTTGTTCTTTGCATCGACATAGCCGAACGGCGGGTTGCTGTCGAACGTCGCGACGCGCAGCACGCCGGCCTTCTTGATGTCGTCGAGACGGTCCGCATGCGCGACGGTGCCTGCCGTGACGAGCGCAGCCCCGACGAGCCACGCAGCGAGAGTGTGGATTTTCATGAGCACGACCTGATTTGTTATGAAGGCCGCCGCGGATCGCGCGGCGGCCGGTTCGAGGAACATCGCGACGGCGTGTGGAGTCGCGAAGCCGCTAACGTAGCAGCGCGTGCGGCAAATCCGAACCAACAAATGGTGCTTTGCTCAGCGGGTTTCGTGATGACGCCGGGCCGGCGCCGGCCTGATCGCCGAACCGCGCGTCGCCTTCACGGGAACGTAAACGAAAATTCCGCGCCGCCGCCGGCATAGCCGGGCTGCAGCTCGGCATCCGCACCGGTACGGATGTACTGCGCGCGCAACGGCATCACCGCCATGTCGCCGGTGCGCTGCATCGGATACTCGGTGGCCGTGCCCGGCTCGCCGTACGCGATCCGCTCGCCGGTCAGCGCATTGGTCATCACGATGTTGAATCCGCGCGCGAGCTTCTGGCCACCCGGCGCGCTCAGTTGCAGCAGCGTGTTGTCCGGATTCGGCTGCGCGGCCTTGTCGCGGAAACTGATCGACGGCTTTGCCGCTGCCGCGCACTGGCTGAGCGCGATATCGAAGCTGATCGGCTTCGACATCGCGTTCACGCTGGGAAAATTGCTGATCGAAAACTGGCCGAGCGTCACCGGCACGATCATGTTCGACTGGATCTCGCAGCGGTTCGGCACATGGATCTCGCACTCGCTGCCGATGCAGACGTTGCCGACGCCGACAAAGGCCTTCATCTGCTTGCACAGATTAGGCGGCGTCGTATGCTCCGGCACCGTCACCGTACCGCCGATCGACGCGACGCCTTTCGGAAAGTCGATCGCATAAATCGCGACGGTCGGATTGCCCGGCAGGTTCTTGACGACCAGCTTGCCTTGCGGCAGTTGCGAAACAGGCTTGTCGAGCACCAGAAACTGCCGGAAGCGCGCCATCCGCGCATCGTTGCCGCCTTCTCCCGATCGAATGAGCTCGGTCTTTGCGGTTACCACCGGCAGTGCGCCTTGCTGCAGCGTGCGCTCGTTGCCGTCGTCGGACACGCCGGCCCATTTGAAGCCGATTCCGCTCACATTCGTCTTCGCAACACCGTCCGCGACGACGCTGCCCGGCTTCCAGTGTGCGGCACTCACCAGTTCGTGCGCGGTCGACTCGGCGCCGCCGTACTTGAACGAGACCATCAGCGAAACCGTGCGTTGATACAGGATCGCGCCGACCGGCGTCGTACTCGTCAACGGCGTGATCATGCGCCAAGGTGACGCTTCGGTGTTGCTGAACGTGCAATTCAGCGCCGTCGCAGCACCGCCGCCTTGCGCCATCGCGTGCATGCCGAATGCAAGAACCATGCATCCCGCCGTCGCCAAGCGACGCATTATCCGGCCGACTCGCCCGAGCCGGCGCCGTTGAAACATCTTCATGCTGCCCTCCCGTTGAATCGGCGGCGGGCGCCGGCCATGCTCGCCCGCCGCCTGCTGCATTACTCGATCACACCGAGATTGACGCCGGCAATCTTCTGCAGCGCAGCGTCGCCGGATGCGACGCTGTAGCGGAAGATGCTCCGGTTGACGCCGACGAGGCCGCCGAAGGTCTGGTTCGACGATCCGTTGACTCGCCCGCTTGCGGCAGAGTGCTCGACGAGTCCCGCGTTCAGGCCGACCAGGCCGCCGAGCGTCGCGCAGTAGCCGGCGCCGACCGTCCCCGACGCCGATACGTAGCGCAGCGTGCCGAGGTTTTCGCCTGCGAACCCGCCAACCGTGCTCGACCAGCCGCCCGTCACGTTACCGGTGGCCGACGCGACCTGGATCGTGCCGAACCGCGTGTTCGCGCCGGCGAACCCGCCCACCGACGCACCGGTGCCGGCCGACACGTCGCCGCTCGCGTCTGCGTCGGCCAATTCGGCCTCGTTGCTGCCAACGAAGCCGCCCGTCTTGCTGTAGCTGCCGCCCGTCGTCTTGCCGCGTGCGACCGCGTGAGCAATCCGGCCGCCGAGATGACTGCCGACGAAACCGCCATTCGCGCCCTGGCCGCCCGTTACCGCGCCATGTGCTTCCGCCATGTCGATGAACGCGTTGTCGCCGAGGTTGATGCCGACGAAACCACCCGTCGAACCTGCCGATGCGCTCGAGACGGCGCTCAGCGCCCGGCTGTCGGTCACCTTGCCCTGGTTCTGCCCGACGAAGCCGCCGACTGCCTGCGCGTATCGACCATCCACGACACCGCTCGCGCTCGAACCGGTGATCGTTCCGGTGTTGTTGCCGACGAACCCGCCTGCCGTGCCGCTCGAGCCGCCCGTCACACGCCCCAGCGCCGATCCGTCGACGATCTTGCCGAGCAGGTTCGCCCCCACGAGCCCGCCGACGTTCACGCCGGCGAGATACGCGCCGGAAGTGGTGCCGCGGCTCGTCGAGCGCAGGATTTCACCGCCCCGGTTCACGCCGACGAGACCGCCGATCGACGCGCGGTTCGATGCGCCGCCGAATACGGTCGCGTTGGACTCGCTGTCGACCACGATGCCGGCCTGCTGCTCCCGACGGTTCTCTCCGACCAGACCGCCGATGGCGTCCGACATGCCGTTGCCCGTTACCGATCCCGAAAACGATGCCCGGGAAAGCTCGCCGCTATTGATGCCGACCAGCCCCCCCAGCGCATTGCTGCGGCTGGCGCCGGCACTCACCTGCATGCCCGTCGCGGTCACGTTCGAGATCTTGCCCGCGTTTTCGCCCACCAGCCCGCCGATGGCCACCGGACCGACGCCCGCCGCAGCGCTGACACGCAACGACTTCAGGCTGAGGTTGGCGAGCGTGCCGGTGTTGCGGCCGAACAGCCCGGCATACGCATCGCTGCTCGCGATGGTAAGGTTGCTGATCGTGTTGCCGAGGCCGTCGAACACGCCGGCGAACGACGCACCCGAACCGATCGTCTTGAGCGTGGAGCCGTAATAGGAACCGGCGATGTCGTTGCCGAGCACGTACAGCCCGCCGAGATTCGCATTGACGGCCTGCAACTGCTGCAGATTCTGGATCACGGTATAGCGATAGCCGTTCGATTCGAAACCGGCGCCGGCCCCCGACAGCGTCACGGCCGCGCCGCCGGAGAGCGAGTGCGCGACGCCGTAGTCGAGCGTCAGCAGCGCGTTCGCGCCGGTCAGCGCAATCGGGGCCGCGATCCGCACGCTCTTCTTCGCGTCGATGGCCACTCGCGCATTCGCGCCCGTCGCGCGCAGCGCGCCGTTGACCGACACATCGCCCTGCCGGCTGGCCAGCGTCAACCGGTTGCCACCGGCCCAGGTCACCGGCCCGTCGACCGAAAGCTGCCCGCGTTCGGCGACCAGTTCGACATCGGTGGTCGCGAGATTGCGCGACAGCGTGTCGGCCACGATCGTGCCCGGCTGGTTCGCACCGGCCTTGACCGACACGTCGGACGATGCGATGCGCCAGGTGCCGACGCGCCCGTTGGTCGCGCGCGTGTCGACCATCGCGCCGAGCGCCACCTTCACGTCGGCGCCGCGCGTTTCAACCGTGCCGCCGTTGCCCGGCGTCGTCGCGCTCGCGTTCAGCACACCCGCGACGTTGACGGTGCCGGCGTCGTGACCGTCCAGCGAGATCCGGCCCGCGGCATTCCTGAGCGTGCGCGCTTCGATGACGCCCTGGTTGTTGACCACCGTGCGCAGCAGCGTATCGGCGGTCTTCGCGCTCATCAGCACCTGCCCGCCGTCGGCCCTCAGCAACTGCTCGTTGCTGACCAGCGCGTTGACGATGCCCTGGTCGATCTGCACGCTGAGCAGCTTGCTGCCGTCGAAGTTCAGCGTGGCGTCGCTGCCCGCGCCCAGCGCGACGGTGCCCATCTGCGCCTGGACGATCCCCTTGTTGATGACTTTCGCGCCGAGCAGCGCGATCGCGCCGCCTTCGCCCGCCACGAGATTGCCGAAGTTCTGCACTTCGCTCGGCGACTGGCCGGAAAACCGGAAGCGGCCTGCCTCGAAGTCGTCGTTCCTGATATCCAGCGTCGTCGCCACCAGGCCGCCGACATTGACCTGCGCGCTCTTGCTGAACAGGATCCCGTTCGGATTGACGAGGAACACGCGGCCGCTCGCATCGAGATTGCCGTGGATTGCGCTGCCGTCCTGGCCGACGACCCGGTTCAGCGCGATCGACGCCGCGGACGGCTGGTTGAACGTGACGCGCTCCCCTTTGTCGATGTTGAACGTTTGCCAGTCCGTCACCAGCTTGTCGCTATGCTGGTTGATCGACATCTGCTGCCCGTTGTCGTAGCGATGAATGTCGGCTGTCCCGGACACGATCTTCTCGCCCGTGGGCAGCGCATGCGCTGATGTCGCCACGCCGCCGGCGAGCAGTGCCAGCACCGCGACGACACGCGCACGCGTCGCGGACTTGCCGTGCCGGCGTACCCGTTCGCCGGCGACCTGCCAGGCGCCTTGCGCATCGTTCCATATCAAAGAGTAGGTCTTGTTCACTTTCGTTTTTCCTTGTTGTGGTTGAATCCCTGCCGATGCCCGCGGCAGGACGGGTACTGCAAGCATTCCCGCCCCGTCGGTCACGGCGGCGCGAGCCGCGCCCGGTATTCATGCGTTGCGCCGCTGTCGTCGACGGCGTCGAACACGATCTCGCCCGGACCCGCGCCGGCCTGCGTGCCGATCGGGATCTCGACCCGGCCGAACGGCGCGACATCCGTCACCGTGTTCGCCGGCACCGCACGCTCGCCGTTCAGCAACAGGCGCGTCAGCGTCACGTAGTACGGCGTGGGATTGAGCGCGACGATCGACGACGCTGCCTTCGTGCCGGCGTGCGTCCATGCGAGCCGGTTCGGTGCGTCGTCCGGATCGCCATCGAGACCGGGTGGCCGAACCAGCAGCTTCATCCTGAGCCGGTACGCGATGCGCAGCGCGTGGTCGCCCGCCGGCGCGGCCGGCGGCACTTCGAGCAAGTTGATCCAGAAACAGGATTCCCGGTCCGCGGCGAGACCGCCGCCAATCGACTGCACGCGGATCGACAGCGGCTGCCCCGGATCGAGTCGGGCGAGCGGCGGCGCGACGACGAACGGCACGCGCAGGCGGCTCGGATCGGCGTTCGCATCGCCATCGTCGAGCCAGGCCTGGACGAGAATGGGGGCGTCCCCGCCGTTGCGCGCGAAGATCGTCAGTGCGCGCGCCTCGCCCGGATAAACGAAGCGGGTACCGATCACGGACAACGCTGCGTCGCACCGGACCGTGCCGATACTCGCGACGCAGGCCAGCACCGCCGCGCGCACGATGCGACCGGCGCCGGGCCGCCCGCGCAAACGGCACGGCAACGTGTGAATGACGGAAACGAAACGAAAAGCCGAGCCGTGCATTGGGCTAGCGCGCCTCGATACGGCCAGCCGACGGTACGGCAGCCCTCGGCATCACCGTCGCCGCGCGGCAGATACCCTCCAGCGTCACATAGCCGCTTCCCGAACGCTGCGCGGCCGGCACCGCGTAATCGATCACGCACTGCTGATCCGCGCGTGTGCCCCATTCGACGCGAATCCGGCCGTCGTGTGCGGCACTGCGCACGAACAGGCGGCTGCCCTGCCCGACCACGCCGAGCGCCTCACCGGTGCGTGCGTCGAGCGCGCGCGCGGCGAACGGCAGCGGCCGACCGTCGTCGGTCTGCGCGTCGATCAGCAGCGCCCGCGCCTTCAGCGTGTCGTAAGACAGCATGACGATCGAACCCGAGCGCGGAGCAACGCTGTGCGACACGGTCTTCAGTTCGACGTCCTCGGGGACGTCCTTCGGATCGATGTCGATCTTGTTGAGCTGATACGGAATGAGGCTCGGCACGATCGCGTAACCGAAGCGGTCGACGCGTGCACTCGTGTTCGCAACCAGTGCGCCGCGCGCGTTCGGCACGTGCACGACACCGATGGTCTCGCTCAACGTGGGTGCCGGTGTCAGGCCGCCCGGGTGCAGCACCAGGCCGCCCGTTGCGCTCGCCGACGCCTGCTGGTAGTCGCGCCCGATGCCGAGGTTCGCCGACAGCGACACGGCCGGCCGCTGATAGCCGACGCCGAAACTGCCCGACGACGCCCGGTTGTTGCCGTCGTAGCTCGACGACAACGAGTACGATCCATCGTTGCGCTCGCCGAAACTGCCCGCCAGGCTCGCCGTGGCGCTCGTACCGGTGCTGCTGTCATGCGTCACCAGCGTGCTGAAGATCGGTGCGCGTCGCGCGTTGCGCCCCAGCGGAATCGATACGTTCAGGCTCGCGAGCGTGCTGCCCGCCCCGCCGCCGAACGACGGCTCCCGCGCGGACAGGTTGCGCACGCGCTGCACCGACGCGGTCACCGTGGCGTCGCGCCACTGCGTGCTGTAGCCGAGCGTGAAGCTGAGCGACTGTCCGCCGCCCGCCCAGTAGCTGAGCGCCGATCCGTTCGCATAGAGGTTGCCCGACCGCCCGATCTGCTGACTCACGTTGAGATCGACCCGATTGCGCAGCCGCGAAAACGACGCGGCGCCCGCGCCCTGGTCGCTTTGGCCGTTCAGCAGCAACGCGTCGCGCAGGCCGAGATAGCCTTTCGTCGAGTAGCGATACGCGAGCAGCGAAAAGTTCGTGCCGCTGTTCGGCAGGTTCTTGCTGTACGACACGCGGATACTCGAGCCGGTCAGGCGCTCGCTGCCTGGCGGCTGGGTCCGTGCGATCGTGACGTCCGCCGCGAAGCCGCCGATCGAGGTATTGAGCGCGACGCCCATCAGCATCGACTGGTAGCGGTTCGCGAACGCGGCGCCGCCGTAGGCCGTCACCGCATTGCTGACGCCACGCTGCACGGTGAACTGGCCGACGTACTGCGTGCCGATGTCGCCGCCGAGTTCGATCGCCTGCCCCGCCATCGCGCTGAACCGTGTGCTGCCGGGACGCAGCAGCTGGACTGTCGTCGCGAACGGAACCACGAAGCTGCGCGTTTCGCCGTTGGCCTCGGTCACCGTCACGTTCAGGTCGCCGCCGTAGCTCATCGCCTGCAGGTTGTCGATCGCGAACGGTCCCGGCGCGACGGTCGTCTCGTGAACGAGATAGCCGCGCTGGTAGATCGATACCTTGGCATTCGATTGCGCGACGCCGCGCACGACCGGCGCGTAGTAGCGCTGCTCGTCGGGCAGCATCCGGTCGTCGCTGGCGAGTTGCACGCCGCGAAACGACACGGAGTCGAACAGCGCGCCGCTGGTCGAGCTTTCGCCGGCCAGCAGCTGAGCGCGCCAGTCGGGCAGATCGGTTTGCGCGTAGACGTAGCCGCGTTGATAGCGGGCGCCGCCACGCTGCGACCAGGTGAGGTTGCCGTTGTGGCGAATCCGGAACCGCCCGGCGCTCGCGGCCATCGAGAGGCCCGTGTAGAGCTGCGAGAATTCGTAGCCGCCGGAACGCGTCGTGAACACGCTCGCGTTGTAGTTCAGCCACGCGGCCGGCACGCCGTTCGTCCAGTTCGCCGGATCGACGTAGGTACTCCGGCTGGCGAGCCGCATGTAGAACTGAGGCACCGTCAGATACAGTTTCTGTTCGGCCGCATCGAACGACAGCGCGGCGCCGGGCACGTACCGGGACGGCGCATCGCAGATCGGCCCGTCGGGCATTGGATTCGGCGGCTGGCTGGCGTCCTGGCCCCGCGCGCTTCGGTCGAGGTCGACGCCGGCCCGCTGCAGCAGCAGCCGGTCGTAGCAAGGCAGCACGTCGCCACGCGCGTCGTGACGGAACGTGATGTCTTCCACGCCGCGCCACTGCCCGTTGACGATCAGGTCCGCACGATGCACGCCCGGCGCGACGGCATTCGGACGCCCGAACGGCGTCGTATCGATCGGTTCGCTGTCCGGGCCATGCATCAGCATCGAATCGTCGAAGTGCGTCTCGCCGGCCGCCGGCGCAACCGGCGACGCGCTTGCGGGCGCGCGGCGCGCGTCTTCCCGCGCGACCGGGTCGATCGTATCCGCGACGGCGTTCGTGCCCGACGTCATCGCGACCGACGCGAACACGGAAGCGACCGCCAGCAGACAAGGCCGCTGCGGAAGCCGCGGGGCAAGCCCCGACGCGCATGAAGATTGGAAACCTGCTGAACTGCGCATGTGGATTCAGTTAATTCGCATGCCGAATCGATTATCCGGGCCCGGCATGCTGGATCGTGCCTTCTGGATGCGTTGCGTGGACAGACTGCTCAGTCGGTCAATTTTTTGGTTATCGTGCTTTGCCCGCCGTAGTCGTCGATGGTCACGAAGCGCACGGCCGTCGGGCGATGCGACAGCGCGGCGGCGCCCTGCAACGGGAAGCGCTGGGAGCCGAACGGTGCGACCATCCCCCCACCGGCCGGGATGAACGTGCCGCCGATGTCGCCCTCGACCATCCCGAACGAAACGTAATACGGCGTCGGATTGGAAACCTCGAGCGATATCTGCCGTCCGCCCGCGTGCGACGCATCGGCAGACGCCTTCCACACCAGTTTTTCCTGCGCCGTTTCGACGTCGTTCGCGAGCGACGAGGGCCGGTAAAACATCTTGATGCGGGTTCGGAAGGCGAAGCGCAGCTGATTGTCCGCGTCTTTCTGTACCGTCGGCACCTCGAGCACATTCAGCCAGAACACCGATTCACGGTCGACGGGCAACTGCGCCTGCATGTTCGTAATGCGCAGCACGGCGCCCCTCCCTGCTTCGACGCGCACCAGTGTCGGCGCAACTACGAATGGCGTGCGCATCTGTTCGGGCGGAACGTCGGCGCGACCGTCGTCGATCCAGCTCTGCGCGAGTACGGGTTCGGTGCCGGAATTTTCCATCCGGACCGTCACGTCGCGAGCACGCTCGGGGAAAATCACCCGGGTACCGTCCAGCAAAAGCGCCGCCTGCGCCAGCGTGGCGCAGGCGGCCCACGCCATGACACCGGCCACGACTTGTAAATAAGGATAACGAATTGACAAGGTCATGACGTGGAACGGGAAATACGCCGATCAGTGGTAAGCGAGCATATAGCGGATGAACGAGTTGCCCGAACCGGTCTTGATCGCATCCGGCGCGGCCGTCGACACGTACGACGCCGTATAGGTCAGGGTCGCGGCGTTGTTCGCGACGGTCGCGACCTGCGCATCCGCGAGGTTCTGCGGCTTGCCGAGCATGATCTTGCCGGCCTTTCCGTTACCCGCGTCGCTGATCTGGATCTCGACGCCTTCCGCCGGCTTGGTGCCGATGAGCTTCAGGTTGCCCGTCGCGGGATTGATGTTCACCGACACCGGATCGAATTCGATCACGACCTTCGTGCCGTTGGTACAGCCCGTATTGCCGCCGATAGCCAGGTTGAACGTGACAGGCGTCGACGTCGCACCGATCTTGTCGAAGGTGCTCGGGCTGATGCTGTGGCCGAGTGGCACCTCTTTCCGGTTGCCGGGGCCAGGTGCCTCGCCATTGATGTTGCAGGTGACGTCGGAGATGCTGCCGTTGAAATCGAGCTGGCCGTGGAACGCGTGGGAAACCGACGGCACCAGTGCGACACTCGCGATACCCGCTGCAACGAAACCCCGAAGCAGATTCATTTTCATCGTTGAATTCCTCTAAAAATGGACGATTTTTCTCGGAACAGACCGATCGACACGCAGGCATTCAACCCTTCCGCCGACTGCCCGCGACACGAATCGGATCGCCTTATTCCGGAAGACTGGATGATTCCATCCGAAAAGATGACGACCGAGCCATTTTATTTACCCAAACGATTTACCGATATCGTACGAGTAAGAAATATCGGAACCATTTTCCATTCATGAGAAATTCGAATGGCCGCACAGGCCAACGACCGTGCCTTCTAGCCGAGTCGCGGCTCTTGGAGCACACCATGCCGGCCAGGCCGCGTGTGCGGCTCTTCAACCGGCATCCGACAGCGGCGTGACGGTGCGAAATGCGGCCCGATCGGCACCCTTCAACGCGTGCAGAACAAAACCCTCAAGAATCGCCCCATTCGCTCAAAAAGTTAACAATTTTTTATCTTGAAAATTAACCAATCAAAAAATGTCCTATGACATAAAAATAAAATCTGACAAAGCGCATAAGCGAACGCCTCGCACCTCGATCTTTCACGAAGGCATTAACCGGGCATATCGCACATTGGCAACCGGATTTCGCTTTCCATACCGATTCGCCATCGCGAGCGGGCATTTCTTCCAGCGATCGCATCGACGCACACGCCGCTATGGACTTGTCCCATTCGCATCGTTCCGGGGCGGATCCGGACCGGCACCCACCCCGCCTCGGCCTGCGACGGACGCAGCACGCAAAAAAACGCCCGCTGCAAGCAGCGGGCGCGAATCCCAGTCAAGGAGGTGTCACACGAACTACGGGTTCAGAATAAAAGGATCGCCGGCCGGCGACAACGAAGGGATCGCCATATCGATATCGCGTGCGCGGCGATACGCTTGCATGGGTTCGCGCGACCATGCCCCGTCCGCCGCAAAAAAAAACGGCGCCCCGCCGCAATGACGGGACGCCGTGGTGGTGCGCCGGGCTGCGGCCGGCCGGATGGCCGGGGCAGCGCTGCGCGAGACGATCACGGTTCGTGACGCAAATACCCTTCCTTGCTCGGATCGCGCATCCGCCACGACACGATCAGCGAGATCGCGCACAGCACGGTCACGTACCAGTAGAAGGTTTCCTCGCTGCCGACCGACTTGAACCACAGTGCAACATACTCGGCCGAGCCGCCGAAGATCGCATTCGCGACCGCGTACGACAGGCCGACGCCCATCGCACGCACTTCCGGCGGGAACATCTCGGCCTTGATGAGGCCGCTGATCGACGTGTAGAAGCTGACGATCGCGAGCGCGACCGTGATCAGCACGAACGCGGCTACCGGGCTCGTCACGTCCTTCAGCGCATGCATCAGCGGCACCGTGCCGATCACCGCGAACGAGCCGAACAGGATCATCGACGTGCGGCGGCCGATCCTGTCGGACAGCGCGCCGAACACCGGCTGGATCAGCATGTAGACGAGCAGCGCGACAGTCATCACGTTGCTGGCCGTCTTCGCGTGCATGCCGGCCGTGTTCACGAGGTACTTCTGCATGTACGTCGTGAACGTGTAGAAGATCAGCGAGCCGCCGGCCGTGAAGCCGACCACCGTGAAGAACGCACCCTTGTGCTGCCATACGCCGCGGATCGTGCCGGCGTCCTTCTTGTCGCGCGACGCGCTGGTCGACGTCTCGTCGAGCGATTTCCGCAGGTACAGCGAAATCAGCGCGGCCGCCGCGCCGACGACGAACGGAATGCGCCAGCCCCACGCCTTCAGTTCGTCAGCCGACAGCGTCTGCTGCAGGATCACGAGCACGAGCAGCGCACACAGCTGGCCGCCGATCAGCGTCACGTACTGGAACGACGCGAAGAAGCCGCGCCGGCCCTTCAGCGCGACCTCGCTCATGTAGGTCGCGCTCGTGCCGTATTCGCCGCCCACCGACAGCCCCTGGAACAGCCGCGCGACCAGCAGCAGCGCCGGCGCGAGCGCGCCGATCTGCGCGTAGGTCGGCAGCACCGCGATCACGAGCGAGCCGCCGCACATCATCAGCACCGAGATCATCATCGCGGCGCGCCGGCCGTGACGGTCGGCGATGCGGCCGAACAGCCAGCCGCCGATCGGACGCATCAGGAAGCCGGCCGCGAACACGCCGGCCGTGTTCAGCAGCTGCGTCGTCGTGTTGCCGCTCGGGAAGAACGCCGGCGCGAAGTACAGCGCGCAGAACGAGTAGATGTAGAAGTCGAACCACTCGACGAGGTTGCCCGATGAGGCGCCGACGATGGCGAACACGCGCCGCCGGGTGTCATGCGCGGACAGCGCAGCTTGGTCGGTCTGGACGTCCATGGATTGGTCTGTTCCTTTTAGTGCTTTCTGGGCGAGACGGCTGGGAGCCGCCGCGTGCGGTCGCACGTGGCACCGATTCCGGCGGCACGGCGCTACGGGATTTTAGCGAAATGTAAAGTAACAGGCTTTCCGGGTTCGTCCGGATGTAGAAAATTTTTCTCCCGCCACGCGTTCGTCATATGAAAACGCCAGCCCGCAGGCTGGCGTCCGATGCAAACATTCTTGAAGCCGGCGATCAAACGCGCACCTCCGGCGGCACGTAGCGGCACTCGTAGCGCTTGCGCACGGTGCCGGCCTCGTCGACGCTTTCCAGGTACACGTCGAACTGCCAGAGCCGCGCCATGTGCTTGAGCACCTCGTCGCTGTCGTTCGACAGGTGGCGGTTGTCGGTCATGAAGTGGCGCAGCGTGAGGCTGCGATCGCCGCGTGTGTTCACCGCCCACACCTGGATGTTCGGCTCGCGGTGATGGATGTCGTACTGCCGCGACAACGCCTGCCGCACGTACTGGTAACCGTAGTCGTCGTGGATCGCCGACACCTCGAGCGAATCGCGCATGTCGTCGTCGAGCACCGAGAACAGCCGCATCTCGCGGATCAGGTTCGGCGACAGGTACTGCGCGATGAAGCTCTCGTCCTTGAAGTTGCGCATCGCGTAGTGCATCGCCGGCAGCCACGGGGTGCCCGCGATCTCCGGAAACCACTTGTAGTCCTCTTCCGTCGGCGCTTCGCAGATCCGCCGGATGTCGCTCATCATCGAGAAACCGAGCGCATACGGATTGATCCCGCTGTAGTACGGCTTCGTGACGGGCGGCTGGTAGACCACGTTGCTGTGCGAATGCAGGAACTCCATCATGAAGCCGTCTTCCAGCTTGCCCTGGTTGTACAGCGTGTTCAGCAGCGTGTAGTGCCAGAACGTCGCCCAGCCTTCGTTCATCACCTGCGTCTGCCGCTGCGGGTAGAAATACTGGCCGATCTTGCGCACGATGCGGATCACTTCCCGCTCCCACGGTTCGAGCAGCGGCGCGTTCTTCTCGGCGAAATACAGCAGGTTCTCCTGCGGCTCGGGCGGATAGCGGCCTTCCTGCTCCTCCATCAGCTCGGGTTTCTTGCCCGGCAGCGTGCGCCACAGTTCATTCACCTGCGACTGCAGGTACGCCTCGCGCTCGCGCCGCAGCGCCGCTTCCTTCGACAGCGACGGCTTCTGCGGCCGCTTGTAGCGGTCGACGCCGTAGTTCATCAGCGCATGGCACGAATCGAGCAGCTCCTCGACGCGGTCGAGGCCGTAGCGCTCCTCGCATTCCGCGACGTAGTTCTTCGCGTACACGAGATAGTCGATGATCGCGTGCGCGTCGGTCCACAGCCGGAACAGGTAGTTGCCCTTGAAGAACGAGTTGTGCCCGTACGCCGCGTGCGCGATGACGAGCGCCTGCATCGTCATCGTGTTCTCTTCCATCAGATACGCGATGCACGGATTCGAATTGATGACGATTTCGTACGCGAGGCCCATCTGGCCGCGGCGGTAGCTCTTCTCGGTCGAGAGGAAGTGCTTGCCGAACGACCAGTGGCGGTAGTTGACGGGCATCCCGACCGACGCGTATGCATCCATCATCTGTTCGGCGCTGATCAGTTCGAGCTGGATCGGGTAGATGTCGAGCTCGTATTGTTCGGCGACCTGCGAGATGTGCGTGTCGTATTCCTCGAGCAGTTCGAACGTCCAGTCGGACGGGCACGGCAGCGGCTTGCGTTCGGCAACGTTCATACGCGCTTCCTTTTGCCCGGAGCCGGGCAAGTCGGCGGCCGGCGGCGGCGGTTCGGCCTGCGCGCGTTGCTGCGATGCGGCAGGGCCGGCCGTGTCGTCGACGGAAGGGCGCGGCTCGTAGCCGCGCGACTCGTTGTGCAGATGGCGGGTCGTCATGACATTTCCACCTGCTTTTCGAACAATTCGCGAAACACCGGGTAAATTTCGGCAGCCGATTCCACTTTTTTCATCGCGAGATGCGGCTGCGACAGCGCCAGTTGCGCGTATTCCAGCCACAAATTCTGCTCTTCCGGCGCAACCTGGATATACGCGAAGTAACGCGTCTTCGTGAGGATATCCTCTTCCAGGATTTTGCGACACTTGGGCGAGTCGTCGGTCCAGTTATCGCCGTCGGACGCCTGCGCGCCGTAGATGTTCCACTCGGTCGGCGAGTAGCGCTCGTTCATCACCTTGCGCATCAGTTCGAGCGCGCTCGACACGACCGTGCCGCCGCTCTCGGTCGAATGGAAGAAGGTATCTTCGTCGACTTCCTCGGCGCGCGTATGGTGACGGATGAACACGACCTCGATGCGCTCGTAGTTGCGCTTGAGGAACAGGTACAGCAGGATGAAGAAGCGCTTCGCGAGATCCTTGCGCTGCTCGTCCATCGAGCCCGACACGTCCATCAGGCAGAACATCACGGCCTGGCTCGACGGCTGCGGCTGCTTCAAGCGGTTGATGTAGCGCAGGTCGAACGGATCGATGAACGGAATCCGCCAGATGCGCCCCTTCAGGTGATGGATCTCGGCCTCGAGCGTCGCGATTTCCTCGCGGCGGTCTTCCGGATCGCACTTCAGCGCTTCGAGCTGCGCCTCGAGTTCGTGCAGTTCGTTGACGAGCGGCGAGCCGAGCGCGATGCGCCGGCCGAGCGCGCTGCGCAGCGAGCGCACGACGTCGATGTTGTTCGGCGTGCCTTCAGCCGACCAGCCCGCGCGCACGTTCTTCCAGCTCGGCACCGTCAGCAGGTGCGTCTTCACGAGGCGCGGCAGTTCGAGATCGTCGAAGAAGTACTGCATGAATTCGTCGCGCGACAACTCGAACACGAAGTCGTCCTGCCCTTCGCCCTCGTTGCTCGCCTGGCTGCCGCCGCCGCCCGAGCCGCCCTGCGGACGCGGGATCTTGTCGCCGCGCACGTAGTCCTCGTTGCCGGGATGCACGTACTCACGTCGCCCGCCCGGCCCGTGCCGGAAATTCGGCTCCGCGATGTCCTTGCGCGGGATCGTGATGCTCTGCGTGCTCTGGATATCCTTGATGCTACGGTCGCGCACCGCGTCGGACACGGCACGACGAATGTAGTTCTTGACGCGACGCAGAAAGCGTTCGCGATTGGCGATACTCTTGTTCTTGCCGGCCAGCCTGCGGTCGATGATTTGATGAAGCACTGCCGGTCTCCCGCTCGAAAGTCGATATGCCGGGACGCTCGCCGCACATGCCGTCTCCCGTCATGCGGGCGGCGTCCCTGAAGTTTCCCGTACGGACTCGCCGTACGGGCGCGGCACCGCGCGCGTCATGACGACTTGCGCACGCGCAGGTACCAGTCGCAAAGCAGCCTCACCTGCTTCGGCGTATAGCCCTTCGCGACCATCCGGTTCACAAAGTCCTCATGCTTGCGCTGCTCCTCCGCCGAACCCTTCGCGTTGAACGAAATCACCGGCAACAGTTCCTCGGTGTTCGAGAACATCTTCTTCTCGATCACGACGCGCAACTTCTCGTAGCTCGTCCACACGGGGTTCTTGCCGGCGTTCGCCGCCCGTGCGCGCAACACGAAGTTCACGATCTCGTTGCGGTAATCCTTCGGATTGCTGATGCCGGCCGGCTTCTCGATCTTCTCCAGCTCCGCGTTCAGCGCGGCGCGATCGAAGCTCTCGCCGGTGTCGTGATCGCGGAATTCCTGGTCCTGGATCCAGAAATCCGCATACGTGACGTAGCGGTCGAAGATGTTCTGGCCATACTCCGAATACGACTCGAGGTAGGCCGTCTGGATCTCCTTGCCGATGAAATCCGCGTAGCGCGACGCGAGCACGTCCTTCACGAAGGACAGGTACTTCTGCTCGATTTCCGGCGGGAACTGCTCGCGTTCGATCTGCTGTTCGAGCACGTACATCAGGTGCACGGGGTTGGCCGCGACCTCGCTCGAATCGAAGTTGAACACGCGCGACAGGATCTTGAACGCGAAGCGTGTCGACACGCCTGTCATCCCTTCGTCCACGCCCGCGTAGTCGCGGTATTCCTGGTACGACTTCGCCTTCGGATCGGTGTCCTTCAGGTTTTCGCCGTCATACACCTGCATCTTCGAGAACAGGCTCGAATTCTCCGGCTCGTGCAGGCGCGACAGCACCGAGAACTGCGACATCATCTTCAGCGTGCCCGGCGCGCATACGGCCTCGGCGAGCGACGAGTTGCGGATCAGCTTCTCGTAGATCTTGGTCTCTTCCGACACGCGCAGGCAGTACGGCACCTTCACGACGAAGATCCGGTCGAGCAGCGCCTCGTTGTTGCGGTTGTTGCGGAACGCCTTCCACTCCGACTCGTTCGAGTGCGCGAGGATGATCCCGTCGAACGGAATCGCGCCGAAGCCTTCGGTGCCCTTGAAGTTGCCTTCCTGCGTGGCGGTGAGCAGCGGATGCAGCACCTTGATCGGCGCCTTGAACATTTCGACGAACTCGAGCAGGCCCTGGTTCGCGAGGCACAGGCCGCCCGAGTAGCTGTACGCATCGGCATCGTCCTGCGCGTACTGCTCGAGCTTGCGGATGTCGACCTTGCCGACGAGCGATGAAATGTCCTGGTTGTTCTCGTCGCCCGGCTCGGTCTTCGAGATCGCGATCTGCCGCAGGATCGACGGATAGCGGCGCACGACGCGGAACTGGCGGATGTCGCCGTTGTATTCGTGCAGGCGCTTGACGGCCCACGGACTCAGGATGCTTTTCAGGTAGCGGCGCGGAATGCCGTACTGTTCCTCGAGGATCGGGCCATCTTCGTCATAGTCGAACAGCCCGAGCGGCAATTCGTTGACGGGCGAGCCCTTCAGCGAATAGAACGGCACGCGCTCCATCAGTTGCTTCAGTCGCTCGGCGATCGACGACTTGCCGCCGCCCACCGGACCGAGCAGGTAGAGGATCTGCTTCTTCTCTTCGAGCCCTTGCGCAGCGTGGCGGAAATACGCGACCACCTGCTCGATCACTTCCTCCATTCCGTAGAACTCACGGAATGCGGGATAGACCTTGATGACCTTGTTCGCGAAGATCCGCGACAGGCGCGGCTCGTTGCGGGTATCGATGTGTTCAGGTTCCCCGATTGCTGCCAGCATGCGTTCACCAGCCGTCGCGTACGCGGATGGATCGTTCTTGCAGAGCGCGAGATACTCCTCCAGCGAGAGCTCTTCCTCTCGCGTTTTTTCGAAGCGGTTCGCGAAGCTGCTGTAAATATCCATGCTACCTCCCTCGCCTGAGTCTGAAGACGTGCCTGCCTTCGTACGACTGCGCAGAAGCAAGCGCGTTCGAATTCATCCTAAACCCTTTCTTATTTTTTTTCACGAACTCTTCGTATGAAGTTCGTTATTCTCGCCAACACCGCTTGGACAACACATTTCGTCGTTTTACAATCGATCTCCCGAGCCGCAGAAACTGCATCCGCCGCGTCTCGTCGAACGACGGAACGTCTTGTGCGTTGGACACTTCCGACGTCGTCACTTCCCCCCTCATCCCTATACGTTCGAGCCGTCGTTTACGACGACACGTCGCGCGCACCGTTACAAATTTTTTTCGCAGTGCCCTTACGGAGATACCCGTACGACGGATGCGGGAACGCGACGTGGATCGTTGCGCGCATCCGTCGGTGCGGGTCGAGCGATGCATGCAACGATGCACGACCGTTCATGCGCGCCGTCACATTTTGTCGGCCGCCGAAACGACAACGCCCGCATGTCGCGGGCGTCGTTCGTCACCAAATGGGGATAGATGCGCGGCACGCGCGAATCAGAAAGTCTCCCAGTCGTCCGCGCCTGCAGCAGCAGCGACCGGCGCCGCCGCGGGCGCTGCAGATGCAGTCACGGGCCTGCGTGCCGGCATCGCCGCAGCCGTGCGCTTCGGCGGTGCATCGCGATCGTCGCGCGCAGCAGCCGGTGCGGGCACGGCAACTGCCGCCGCGGGCGAACGCGACGCATGACGCGCCGCGACCGGCGCGACAGCGCCCGGGCGTGCCGCTTCGTCGTCGAGCTGGAACACCGACGCCGTTTCACGCAGGCGCCCAGCCTGTTCGTCGAGCGACTGCGCTGCGGCCGCGGCTTCCTCGACGAGCGCCGCATTCTGCTGCGTGACTTCGTCCATCTGCGCGACCGCGCGCGCCACCTGGTCGATCCCGCCGCTCTGTTCCTCGGACGCCGCGGCGATTTCGCCCATGATGTCCGTCACGCGCTGTACCGCGCCGATCACGTCGCTCATCGTGCGCCCCGCTTCGTCGACCAGCGTGGAACCCGACCGGATGCGCTCCACCGACGCGTCGATCAGCGCCTTGATCTCCTTGGCGGCGGTCGACGAGCGCTGGGCGAGGCTGCGCACCTCGCCCGCGACGACCGCGAAGCCGCGGCCTTCCTCGCCCGCCCGCGCGGCTTCGACGGCCGCATTCAGCGCAAGAATGTTGGTCTGGAACGCGATTCCCTCGATGATCGCGATGATGTCCGCGATCCTGGCCGAGCTGTCGTTGATCTCGCCCATCGTGCCGACCACCTGGCCGACCACCGTATTGCCCTTGTTTGCAATCTCCGACGCGTTCGCGGCCAGCGCGCTTGCCTGGCGTGCATTGTCCGCGTTCTGTTTCACGGTGCCGGTCAGTTGTTCCATGCTCGACGCGGTTTCCTGCAGCGCAGCGGCCTGTTCCTCGGTGCGCGACGACAGGTCGATGTTGCCGGCCGCGATCTGGCGGGCCGCGGTCGCGATCGACTCGCTGCCACCGCGCACCGTGCGCACCGTGTCGACGAGCCCGCGCTGCATCTTCGCGAGGCCGTCGAGAAGCTGGCCCATCTCGTCGCGCCGGTGCACGACGATCGACCGGCGCAGGTCGCCTGCGGCGATCGCGTCGAAATGCGCAAGCGCTTCCGCGATCGGGCGGCCGATCGCGCGGCTCAGCGTCAGCCACGACAGCAGCGCGGCGCCGATGCCGGCCGCGAGCGCGACGATCGACAGCACGCGCAACGTGTCGAACATCGTTTCCGCACGATCGAAGCTCGCCTTCGCATCGGTGAACTGGAAGTTGCGCAGCGCTTCGCTCGCCACCGCGAGGTCGTTGTAGAGCGCCTGGAGTTGCTTGGCGCCGTCGCTGATGCGATCGCGCTGGTCCGCCCCGACCACGCTCGCGAACGCGTCACAACTGCGTTGCAGCGCCTGCCGCTTCGCGGCGACATCCTGCGCGAGCCGATCCTCCTCCGGCCCGCGCGGCAGCGCGAGGTACTTCTGCCACCACGCGTCGGACTGCGTGCGCATCGCGCGGCTGCGCTCGATGGCCGCCGCCGAATCGGGCGTGCCGGACAGCAGCGCCGCGCGGTCGAGCGCGAGGCGCTCGCGCGCGGCGAACATTTCCGCGACCGCCACGTCGACCGCACTCGGCATCTGGTTCGTGAAAATTTCGCGCGTCGAGTCGTTCGAACGGGTCATCCCGTACAGCCCGAGCACCCCGGTTACGCCCAGCAGCACCGCCAGAAACGCCATCGTCAAACCGATGCGCGCACGAATCGTCAGGTTCCTGAACACCATCATCCATCCTGTGTTGCGTCGTCATGAACGGGCCAGGCCCGTTGGCTCGAAGCGTTGCTTCATCTCGTGCATTTACGACCATACAGCGCACAACTTGATGGTTTTGACGGAATTTTTTCGAATTATTCGTCTGTTTATTACAGATAGCTGAATAATTGATGCGAAATCGGGCGGTTCGACAAACAGGACGGGAGAAGGCCTGCCGGCGTGTCGGCCGGTGGCGAGAGGCACGGCCGGCCGTCTCGTGTGACGTGCCGGCCGCGATGCGGAATCGGGGATCCGGGATCGGGCCCTAATCGGCCAGTTCGGCGAGCGTCGGAATCGACGGCTGCGCGCCCGCTCGCGTAACCGACAGCGCCGCCGCGCGTTGCGCGAAGCGGATGGCCGTGTCGACGTCCGCGCCGGCCGCGATCCGCGCGGAAAAGCCGCCGATGAAGGTATCGCCGGCCGCCGTCGTGTCGACGGCCTGCACGGCCGGCGCCGGATAGTGCCGCGCGGCGCCGTCGGCCGTCAGCGCGAGCACGCCGCGCGCACCGAGCGTGACCAGCACGTTGCGCGCGCCGCCGGCCTGCAGCGTACGCGCGGCGGCTTCCGCTTCGGACGGGTCGCGCACCGGCAGCGCGGTCAGCGCGGCCGCTTCGACCTCGTTCGGGATCAGATAATCGACGAGCGGGAGCCAGCCGTCCGGCAGCGGTGCGACAGCCGGGGCCGGATTGAGCACCACCGTGCGGCCGAGCCGCCGGCCGGCCGACAGCGCCGCAAACACCGCGTCGGGCGGCGTCTCGAGCTGGCAGATCAGCACGTTGGCCGATGCCAGCGCGGCTTCGTGGCGCGCGACCGTGTCGGTCGTGACCTCGCCGTTGCCGCCCGCGACGATCACGATCGCGTTCTGGCTCGCATCGTCGACGACGATCAGTGCGACGCCGGTCGACGCCGACGCGCTCGTCGCCAGCCCCGTGCAGTCGATGCCCTCGGCTTCGAGGCCCACGCGCAGCGCAGCGCCGTGCGCATCCGCGCCGACGCAGCCGATCATCGCGACCTGCGCGCCGAGCCGTGCGGCGGCGACGGCCTGGTTGCCGCCCTTGCCGCCCGCCGCCTGCGCGAACGCGTGTCCGGCGAGCGTTTCGCCCGGCAGCGGCAGCCGCGGCGCACGGACGACGAGATCCATGTTCAGGCTGCCGACCACCGTCACGCGGCCGGCGCCCGCGGCCGGCGCCGTCATGCGCGACCGCCGGGGGCAGCCGGCTCGCGGTAGATCGCTGTCGATTCGCGCAGCACGAGGCGCGGCGACACGACGCGACGGCGGCTCGGCACGGCCGCCGAGCCGCCGCCGATCCGCTCGATCAGCGTCTGCGCGGCCATTTCGCCGAGCGCGCGCACCGACTGGCCGACCGTCGACAGCGCCGGATACGTGTAGCGGGAAAATTCGATGTCGTCGAAACCGATGATCGAGCAGTCGTCGGGCACGCGCATCCCGCGCTCGGCCGCCGCGCGCAGCGCGCCGACGCCCATCAGGTCGTTGCCCGCGAAGATCGCGCTCGGCCGCACCGTTTCGAACAGCCGCGACGCCGCGTGATAGCCGCCCAGGCACGAGAAGTCGCTTTCCGCGATCGCACCCGGCACGATGTCGACCCCGCGCTCGGCCATCGCGCGGATGAAGCCGTGCACGCGCATCGCGCTGACGGCCGTGTCGGTCGGTCCGGTGATGCAGCCGATCTTCGCGTGCCCGAGTTCGAGCAGGTGGCGCGTCGCCAGGTACGCGCCGCGCTCGTGATCGATCTGCACGAGGTCGGCCGCGAGCCCCTCGATGTTGCGGTCGACGACGACGAGCGGCGCATGTGTGTCCGCAAGCGTCTGCGCCAGCACGGCATCCTCGCCCGCCGATGCGACGATCAGCCCGTCGATGCGCTTTTCCTGCAGCACGCGCAGGTAGTTGCGCTGCTTCACGGGATCGTCGTCCGAATTGCAGAAGAACACGCAATAGCCGTTGGCCGCGCACTGATCCTCGATGCCGCGCGCAAGCTCCGCGAAGTACGGATTCGTGCTGTTCGGCACGACGAGGCCGATGGTCGCCGTCGACCGCGCCTTCAGCGAGCGCGCCACGGCCGATGGCACGTAGTTCAGCTCGCGGATTGCGCCCTCGACCTTCGCACGCACATCCGCGGACACCGGCCGCGAATTGTTCACCACGTGCGAGACGGTCGTAAACGACACGCCCGCCATGGCCGCCACATCCTTGATCGTCGCCATTTCCCGTTTCTCTCTGGTCTGTTCTGTCTGTCTTTCTACCGGACGCGCGCGCGCCGGCTGCGATACGTATCGAGCACGACCGCCACCACGATCACCGCGCCGGTGATGATCCGTTTCGTCGGCTCGTTCGCGCCGATCTGCGCCAGCCCCGCGGCCAGCACGGAGATGATCAACACGCCGAAGAACGTGCTGATCACCGAGCCGCGCCCGCCCATCAGGCTCGTGCCGCCGATCACGACGGCCGCGATCACCTGCAGTTCGAGGCCTACGCCCGCATTCGGGTCGGCCGCCTCGAGCCGCGAAATCTGGAACAGCGATGCGAGCCCCGCGAGTGCGCCCATCAATGCGAATACGAGAATTTTATACGGCCGCGGGTTAACCCCGGCAAGTCGGACGGCTTCCTCGTTGGTGCCGATCCCGACGAGATAGCGTCCGAACACGGTACGCGTGAGCACGAACTGGGCCGCGATCATCACCGCGACCGCGATCAGGAACGCCGGCGAAATGCCGAGCGCGATCGGGTTCGACAGGAAATCGAACGCGTCGCCGATATAGGCCGTGCGCGAATTCGTCAGTTGGTACGCGAGGCCGCGCGCGGCCTCCAGCACGCCGAGCGACACGATGAACGACGGGATCCGCCAGCCTACCGTGACCGCGCCCGTCAGCGCGCCCGTGACGGTCGCGACCGCGATCCCGATCAGCGCGGCCGGCAGCGGCCCCCACTGCCATTTCAGCGCGGCGACGCTGACCATCGACGCGGCGAGCGCGAGCACCGAGCCGACCGACAGGTCGATCCCGGCGATGATCAGCACGAAGGTCATTCCGACCGACATCACGACGAGATCGGGAATCTGGTTCGCGATCGTGCTGAACGTGTCGTAGGTCAGGAAATGCGAGCTCAGCACCGAAAACAGCGCGATCATCGCGGCCAGCGCGCCGGCAAGCCCGAGATAGTTCGACAGGCCGAGCCGCGTACCGGACAGCGTGCGCGCGCGGCGCCCCGTCACGTCCTGCTGTGCGCCTGCGTCGGTCGGGGATACGGGAGGCTGGGTCATTGCGGTCGTCCTGTCGTCGAAGTGCCGGGAGCGGCGCCCCGCGCCTGCCCCGCATCCGGATGCTGCGCGCCGCCCGGCGGCGTCTCGCGGCCGAAGCCGGCGAACGCCGCGGCCAGCAGCGCATCCTGGGTCCAGTTGCCGCGCTCGAATACGGCGGTCATGCGTCCGGCCGACATCACGCCGATCCGGTCGCAAATCAGCATCAGCTCGCGCAGGTCGCTCGACACGACGACGAGCGCGCGGCCTTCGCGCGCGAGCGCGCCCATCAAAGTGTAGATCTCGAATTTGGCGCCGACGTCGATCCCGCGCGTCGGCTCGTCGAACAGCAGCACGCCCATGTCGCGCGCGAGCCAGCGGCCGATCACGACCTTCTGCTGGTTGCCGCCCGACAGCTCGCCGACCGTCTGCGCCGCACCACGCGTGCGGATCCGCAGCGCGTCGATCTGCTGCTCGGCGAGCGCCGTTTCGCGCGCGGTGTCGACGATGCCGCCGCGCGCGAGCCGGTCGAGCTGGCCGAGCGATACGTTCGCGGTGACCGACTGCGACAGCAGCAGCCCTTCGCCCTTGCGATCCTCGGTAATCAGCGCGATGCCGTGCTGCACCGCATCGACGGGCGAATCGATCCGCGCCGGTTTCAGCGGCTGGCCGACCGCGATCATCCCCGCATCCGGCGTATCGGCGCCGTAGATCAGCCGCAGCAGCTCGGTGCGCCCCGCGCCGATCAGCCCCGAGATGCCGAAGATCTCGCCCGCGCGCACCTCGAGCGACACGTCCTGCACGGCCGAGCCGCGTGTGAGGCCCGACACGACGAGCCGCGGCGCGCCGATATGGCGCTCGCCGAGATCGATGTGTTCGCCGATCTCGCGCCCGACCATCAGCGTGACGAGCCCGTCGGACGTCGTCGCCGCCATGTTGCCCGCATGCACGAGCCGGCCGTCGCGCAGCACCGCGACGCGCTCGGCGACGCGCGCGAGTTCCTCGAGCCGGTGCGAAATGTAGACGATCGCGACGCCGCGCGCCTTCAGCCGGTCGATCTGCTCGAACAGCAGCGCAACTTCGCGCGCGGTCAGCATCGCGGTCGGCTCGTCGAGAATCAGCACGCGACAATCGCCGATCAGGTTGCGCGCGATCTCGACCATCTGCTGGTGGCCGATGCCGAGCGCGCCGACCGGCGTATCGGGATCGACTGCGTCGAGCCCGACCTGCGCCATCGCGGCACGCGCGTCGTCGCGCAACCGCGCGCGGTCGATGATCCCGAAGCGCCGCGGCAGGCGGTTCAGGAACAGGTTTTCGGCGACCGTCAGCGTCGGCAGCAGGTTCAGCTCCTGCATCACCATGCGCACGCCGAGCGCCTCGGCCTGCGTGCGGCTCGCCGGCGCATACGCATGGCCGCCGAGCTGCATCGTGCCGGCGGTCGGTTCGACGAGCCCGCCGATGATCTTCGACAGCGTGCTCTTGCCGGCGCCGTTCTCGCCCGTCAGCGCGAGCGCCTGGCCCGGCGCGAGCGTCAGCGTGACGTCGGCGAGCACGGGTTCGGCGTAGGTCTTGCCGATGCCCGAGACGGACAGCACGGGAATGGCTGGACGGGAAGGTTGGAAGGTCGGCTCCATCGCGATCCTGGTTGCGGCCGCGCGCACGCGGCGCGCGGGTGTGACGCTCACAAATGCATGTGCATGCAGTGGCCGTGATCGCGCTCACTCCAGATAACGGCCGCCACGCCGGATTCTTGAGGGCGGCGGCCGTATCGGCGAGGCATCACTTCGTCACGAGATCCACCGGCGTCTCGACCACGCCGGACATGTCGGCCTGCTTGCGATGCTCGGCGATCGCCTTGAGCGCCGTGTCGATGCCGAACACGGCCTGCTTGGCCGCGTACTGATCGGCGGTCGCGATCACGCGGCCGTCCTTCAGCATCGGCTTGATCGCGTTGATGTTGTCGTAGCCGACCACGAACACCTTGCCTTGCTTGCCGGCCGCGCGCACGGCCGACACGGCGCCGATCGCCATGTTGTCGTTGCCGCACAGCAGCGCCTTCAGGTTCGGGTATTCGTTGAGCATCGCGGCAGCCACCGCATTGCCCTTGTCGATCTCCCATTCGCCCGACTGTACCGACACGACCTTCATCCCGCCCGCCTTCATCGCGTCCTGGAAGCCGGCCGTGCGCTGCTGCGCATTGGTCGTCGTCGACACGCCTTCGACGATGCCGACCTGGTCGCCCGCCTTCAGCCGCTTCGCGAGGTAATCGCCGATCTTGCGCGCGCCCTTGCGGTTGTCCGGGCCGACGAACGGCACGTTCAGGTTCTTCGATTTCAGCACGTCGGGATCGAGCCGGTTGTCGATGTTCACGACGATGATGCCCGCGTCGACCGCCTTCTTCACGACCGGCACGAGCGCCTTCGAATCGGCCGGCGCGAGCACGATCGCATCGACCTTCGATACGATCATCTGCTCGACGATGCGAATCTGGTTCGCGGTGTCGGTCTCGTCCTTGATGCCATTGGTGATCAGATCGAACTGATTCGCGTTGTGCTTCTGGTATTCCTTCGCGCCGGTTTCCATGGTCAGGAAGAACTCGTTGGCAAGCGACTTCATCACGAGCGCGACCTTCGGCCTGGCCGCAGATTGCGCGTGGACGGCCGGTGCGGCGGCGACTGCGACGGCGGCAAGCGCGGCGGTCAGGAAGCGACGGCGAAAGAGGACATTCATACACATCTCCTGGCGACTGGCCCGAAGGGCCGGACTATTGTTTGACTGTTGTTTTAATGCGAGCAAACGTTTGCGCCACACTACCCGGGCAATGGCCATCGATGCTGCTGTCGGTACCACGGAATGGAAGCGAGGCAGACGGCCGACTGCCTGGCGCGTGCTGTCGTTGACGCGCCGCCGCCGGCGAGAAGCCGGCGGAGTGAAAGCTATGCTGTACCGATTCGCTTCGACGCGCAACCTGTCTGATCAATATTTAAGGGTTTATTCGGAGCGCGCGATCGTGCGTCGCGACGCGCAAAAGCGACACTTTCGGAGGCTGCCGCACGTCACGCCGGGTCTTGCGGCGCCGGCTCGTCTTCATCGGCCGACGGCGGCTCGCCGAAGCGGTTCGCATGCGGCGTGCCGGCGATGAAGCCGTTCATCACGAACAGCGCGATCGCGCCGACGATCGGCACGAAGAGCAGCAGCATCCACCACCCCGACTTGTCGATGTCGTGCAGCCGCTTCACGCCGACGGCAATCGACGACCACACCGCAACCACCGCTATCGCGAACAGCACGAGCATCACCAGCAGCGGCAGATCGTCGTTCGACGAACCGCGGGAACCTGCGTCGAAAAACGCGCTGAGCAACGCGGAAACCAGTGCGTAGATCCACCACGGCATGCGCCCGATCCGGCCTTCGAAGGAAAAGAGAAACCATTTGAGATTCATTGTTCACCTCTTCGTCGTGCGTGTCGGAATCGACCGTCCGCGCACGTATTTTTCTGAATACGGATGGCCTGCCGGTTTCGCTTTCCGCGCTTCGTCCTGGCGATGCGAGTTGCGCGTTGCGTTGCAGATGCTGGCCGGCCGGTCGGGATGACGGCCGTGGCGCGGCTCGGATGCCCGGCATCCGGCATTCGCGCATTGAATCATATCTTCTGAAAAATGGCCCGTCCGGTCTGGTCGAATGGCCGAACCGAAGCGTCCGGATGTGCGGTCTTGTTGTTGTGCTGACAGGCGCACGCGTGTCGATCGCCGCGCGCGGCGAATCGGACTGGAACGCTTGAAAACCGCGAACGCGGTCGATGGTTCGATGAATCTACCAACCATGACGGCGGCACAGACCCTGCCGCCGTCATGCGCATGACATTCCGGCGAATGCACGCCGCGCCGCCCGAGACAACAGCACGGACGGCGCGCGAAGCATTGCCGTCAGACGGCTTCGCGCAACTGCCCCGCGATTTCCGCTTCGTTCAGGTGCGGCGCGAACATCTCGATCAGCCGGTACGCATACGCGCGCAGGAACGCGCCCTTGCGCAGCCCGACCCGCGTCGTGCTCGCTTCGAACAGGTGCTGCGTATCGAGCGCGACGAGCCCCGTGTCGCGCTGCGGATCGTAGGCCATCGCCGCGACGACGCCGATCCCCATCCCGAGCTCGACATAGGTCTTGATCACGTCCGCGTCGATCGCGGTCAGCACGACGTCGGGCACGGCGCCCGCCTGCGTGAAGGCCTGGTCGATGTGCGAGCGGCCCGTGAAATCCTGGTCGTACGTGATGATCGGGTACTCGGCGATTTCCTCGAGCGTCAGGTTCTCGCGGCCGACCAGCGGATGGCCCTTCGGCACGACGACCGTGTGGTGCCACGAATAGCACGGGAACGTGACGATGTCCGGATAGCGGTCGAGCGCCTCGGTCGAAATGCCGAGATCGGCCTCGCCGTTCAGGATCATCTGCGCGATCTGCTGCGGGCTGCCCTGGCGCAGCGCGAGATGCACCTTCGGGAACACGTCGGTGAACTGCCGGATCACCTTCGGCAGCGCATAGCGCGCCTGCGTGTGCGTCGTCGCGACGACGAGGTGGCCGCTGTCCTGGTCGGCGAACTGACGCGCGACACGGCGCAGGTTCTCGGCGTCGAGCAGCATCCGCTCGATCAGCTGGTGCACGGCCTTGCCGGGCTCCGTGAGCCCCGTCAGCCGCTTGCCGCGCCGGATGAAGATGTCGACGCCCAGTTCATCCTCGAGATCCTTGATCTGCTTCGACACGCCCGACTGCGACGTGTACAGCACGTTCGCGACTTCTGTCAGGTTCATGTTCTGGCGCACCGCTTCGCGCACGAACCGCAATTGCTGAAAATTCATGGGTATGCCTCTTAGGCTGTCGTTGTTTGATGGTCGAATCGGAGCGAATTCCGCCCCCTGCCCTGCATTCTCGCTTCAACGCGCGGGAAACACGCGCACCGCGCGCGGCACGGCCGTCGCGCCGTCGCCGACCTGCAGCGCGAGCGCACGCCACGCGTCGCGATCGAGTTCCGCCTCGAGCGCACCGCCCGCGCGCGCCTCGAGCTCGACGCGCACCGAACCGCCGAGCGGGATCACGCGGCGCACGTCCACCGCGATGCCGTCCCGGTGCCCTTCGCCGGCCGGCCACAACTGCAGGTCATGCGGGCGCACGTACGCGTTCGCGGGGCCCGCGAAATCGGCGTCGACCGCGATCGGCGCAGCGGCGCCCTCGGCGACGAAGCCGCGCCCGGCGACCGTTCCCGGCAGCCGGTTCGCCGCACCGAGGAACTCGTACACGAACGCGCTCTGCGGATGATCGTAGACGTCCTGCGGGCTGCCGACCTGCTCGACGTGGCCACGGTTCAGCACGACGATGCGATCGGCCACCTCCAGCGCCTCCTCCTGATCGTGCGTCACGAAGATCGTCGAGATGTGCAGGTCGTCGTGCAAGCGTCGCAGCCAGCTGCGCAGTTCCTTGCGGACCTTCGCGTCGAGCGCGCCGAACGGTTCGTCGAGCAGCAGCACCTTCGGCTCGACCGCGAGCGCGCGGGCGAGCGCAATGCGCTGGCGCTGGCCGCCCGACAGCTCGGACGGATAGCGCTGCGCGAGCCAGTCGAGTTGCACGAGCTTCAGCAATTCGTGCACCTTGTCGCGAATCGCGGCTTCCGACGGCCGCTCGCGGCGCGGCTTCACGCGCAGCCCGAACGCGACGTTCTCGAATACCGTCATGTGGCGGAACAGCGCGTAGTGCTGGAACACGAAACCGACCTGGCGGTCGCGCGCGCCGACCGACGCGACGTCGAGCCCCTGCAGCACGACCTGGCCGGCGTCCGCGTGCTCGAGGCCCGCGATCACGCGCAGCAGCGTGGTCTTGCCGCAGCCGGACGGCCCGAGCAGCGCGACCAGCTCGCCGGGCGGGAAGTCGAGCGACACGTTGTCGAGCGCCGTGAAATCGCCGAAGCGCTTCTGAAGGTTACGGACGGTGATACCCATTCTGGTTGCCTCTTTACGATTTCGACGAAACGACGGCGACAGGGCCGGCATGTGCGGGAACGGCGTCGCGCGCGCCGGCCAGTTCGGCGGCGAGATGACGCTCGGCGAGCAGCTTCAGCGCGAGCGTGACGAGCGCGAGCAGCGCCAGCACCGACGCCACCGCGAACGCCGCCGCGAAGTTGTATTCGTTGTACAGGATCTCGACGTGCAGCGGCATCGTGTCGGTCACGCCGCGGATATGGCCCGACACGACCGACACCGCGCCGAACTCGCCCATCGCGCGCGCGTTGCACAGGATCACGCCGTACAGCAGGCCCCACCTCACGTTCGGCAGCGTCACGCGGCGGAAGATCTGCCAGCCCGACGCGCCGAGCACGCGCGCGGCTTCTTCCTCGTCGGTACCTTGCGCCTGCATCAGCGGAATCAGCTCGCGCGCGACGAACGGGAACGTGACGAAGATCGTTGCGAGCACGATGCCCGGCACCGCGAAGATGATCTGCACGTCGTGATCCTGCAGCCACGGCCCGAGCCAGCCCTGCGCGCCGAACAGCAGCACGTACACGAGGCCCGAGATCACCGGCGACACGGAGAACGGCAGGTCGATCAGCGTCGTCAGCAGCGCCTTGCCGCGGAATTCGAACTTCGCGATCGCCCACGAAGCGCACACGCCGAACACGAGGTTCAGCGGCACGGCGATCGCGGCGACGGTCAGCGTCAGCTTGATCGCCGCCCATGCGTCGGGATCGGCCAGCGATTCGAGATAGAAGCCGACGCCCTTGCGCAGCGCCTCGACGAACACCGCGGCGAGCGGCACGACGAGGAAGAACGCGAGGAACGCCAGCGCGATGCCCGTGAGCAGCCAGCGCACGACGCGCGACTCGCTGACGGGGTCGAGCCGTTTCGTGGCGCGCCCTTGTGCGGCCGACGACGGGGTTTTCAGCACGACGGTGGCCTCCTGGCTCATTGCTGGCCTCCTGCTGCGGTTGCGGTGACGGTCGCGGGCGCGGGGCCGCTTGCGCTCTTGCTCGTGCGGCGCTGCAAATACCATTGCAGCGTGTTGATCAGCAGCAGCATCAGGAACGACACGACCAGCATCACGACCGCGAGCGCGGTCGCGCCCGCGTAGTCGTACTGCTCGAGCTTCGTGATGATGAGCAGCGAAGTGATCTCGGATTTCATCGGCACGTTGCCGGCGATGAAGATCACCGAGCCGTATTCGCCGAGCGCGCGCGCGAACGCCAGCGCGAAACCGGTCAGCAGCGCCGGCAGCACGGCCGGCAGCACGACGCGGCGGAACGTCAGCCAGCGCGACGCGCCGAGGCACGCGGCGGCCTCTTCCTGCTCGCGTTCGAAATCCTCGAGCACCGGCTGCACGGTGCGCACGACGAACGGCAACCCGATGAAGGTCAGCGCGACCAGCACGCCGGCCGGCGTAAACGCGATCTTGATGCCGAGCGGCGCGAGATACTGGCCGACCCAGCCGTTGGTCGCGTAAACGGCCGCGAGCGAGATGCCGGCGACCGACGTCGGCAGCGCGAACGGCAGGTCGACGATCGCATCGACGAGGCGCTTGAGCGGGAACGTGTAGCGCACGAGCACCCACGCGACGAGGAAGCCGAACACGGCGTTGATCAGCGCGCCGCCGAGCGCGGCCGAGAACGTCAGCCGGTACGACGCGAGCACGCGCGGCGACGTGACGGCGGTGACGAACTGGTCCCACGACAGCGTCGCGGTCTTCAGGAACGTGGCGGCAAGCGGAATCAGCACCACGAGGCTCAAATAGGCCACCGTGATGCCGAGCGTCACGCCGAAACCGGGCAACGCGCTCGGCTTGCGAAAGGTGTACGTCGTCATCGGATGCTCTTGCTGGGTCGATGCTGCTCATGGGTCCGACGCAAACGCCGGCGCGATGAATTGCGCCGGCGGCCCGTCGGGGATGCGGCCGCTGTCGTGGCGCGCCGCTGTCGTTATGGCGTTACTGCGGCTTGTAGATCGAATCGAACACGCCGCCGTCCGCGAAATGCGTCTTCTGCGCATTCGTCCAGCCGCCGAACGTGTCGTCGACCGTGTACAGCTTCAGCTTCGGGAACTGCTTCGTCAGTTCCGCCGGCACGTTCTTCGAACGCGGCCGGTAGTAGTTGCGCGCCGCGATCTCCTGGCCCTGCGGGCTGTACAGGAAATTCAGGTACGCGTCGGCCAGCTTGCGCGTGCCCTTCTTGTCGACCACCTTGTCGACCACCGCGACCGGCGGCTCGGCCAGGATGCTCACCGACGGCACGACGATCTCGAACTTGTCGGTACCGAATTCCTTGACCGACAGGAACGCCTCGTTTTCCCAGGCGATCAGCACGTCGCCGATCCCGCGCTGCACGAAACTCGTCGTCGCGCCTCGCGCGCCGGAATCGAGCACGCCCGCATTCTTGTAGAGCTTCGTCACGAACTCCTTCGCCGTCTGCTCGTTGCCGCCCGGCTTGTGTAGCGCGTACGCCCACGCGGCCAGGTAGTTCCAGCGCGCGCCGCCCGACGTCTTCGGGTTCGGCGTGACGATCGAGATGCCCGGCTTGGTCAGGTCGTCCCAGTCCTTGATCCCCTTCGGATTGCCCTTGCGCACGAGAAACACGATCGTCGACGTGTACGGCGACGCGTTGTCGGGCAGGCGCTTCTGCCAGTCCTTGTTGACGAGCCCCTTGTTCGCGAGCGCGTCGATGTCGTACGCAAGCGCCAGGGTGACGACGTCGGCCTGCAGGCCGTCGAGCACCGAGCGCGCCTGCGCGCCCGAGCCGCCGTGCGACTGCTTGAAGTTGACGGTCTCGCCCGTCTTCGCCTTCCACTCCTTGCCGAACGCCTGGTTGAAGTCCTGATACAGCTCGCGCGTCGGGTCGTACGACACGTTCAGGAAGGTCGTATCGGCCTGCGCGTGCGTCGCGACGCCCAGCGTCGCCGCCGCGCCCAGCGCGAGTGTTGCGATCAGGCGGCCCACTCCGCCCACCAGCCCCGTATTGCGCTTCGCCATCCTTGGTTCTCCAGTGTTGTCGGTATTGCGATGTCGGGCCAGTCTAACGAACGGGTTACATGATTAAAAATAATCGTTCCTCATTTTTTAATACTCAAAAGTGCTAACGCAGACGGGATGGACGGTTGCGGCAGATAAACCGGCGTCCGGACGTCGCGAAATCGCGCCGGAACCGGCGTGATCGCGTCGAACCTCAAGTAACGCTTGAAATTCGCGAAGTACTGTATAAAAATACAGCTCACTGTCTATCCATACAGTTAAGCCATGACCAAACTCACCGCCCGTCAGCAGCAAGTGTTCGACTTGATCCGTCGCGCGATCGAGCGTTCCGGATTCCCGCCCACCCGCGCCGAGATCGCGGCCGAACTGGGCTTCAGCTCGCCGAATGCGGCCGAGGAGCACCTGCGCGCACTCGCGCGCAAGGGCGTGATCGAGTTGGCCGCCGGCGCATCCCGCGGCATCCGCCTGCTCGGCATCGACGACGCCCCGCACCAGTTCACGCTGCCGCACGCCGGCCTGATGCAACTGTCGCTGCCGCTCGTCGGCCGCGTCGCGGCCGGTAGCCCGATCCTTGCGCAGGAGCACATCTCTCAGCATTACGCGTGCGATCCCGCGCTGTTCTCCAGCAAGCCCGACTACCTGCTGAAGGTGCGCGGCCTGTCGATGCGCGACGCCGGCATTCTCGACGGCGACCTCCTCGCCGTGCAGAAGCGCACGGAAGCGAAGGACGGCCAGATCATCGTCGCGCGTCTCGGCGACGACGTCACGGTCAAGCGCCTGATGCGCCGGCCGGGCGGTCTGGAACTGATCGCGGAGAACCCGGATTACGAAAACATCTTCGTCAAGGCCGGCAGCGCGGAATTCGCGCTGGAAGGCATCGCCGTCGGGCTGATCCGCTCGGGCGAACTCTGACATTCCGTCTCGCTAGGAGAACATCATGGAACGCCTTGCCCGCCTGCTGCCTTTCCGTCAATTCGGTCGCCTGCGTCATCTGCGCGGCCGCACGCCTTGCGCACCGCTGTCCGCGGCAGCGCCTGTGAAAGAAGAAGTCGCAGTCGAACGGCAGGCGTCCCTGCTGCCGTCGGCGCTCCCCGCTTTCGCACGGGTATCGCTGAACGCCGGCCTGAATCACGCGGAACCCGCGCGCCGCGCGCCGGTGCGCGTCTATCACGGCCGATCGCGCCTGATCATGGTCGGCACGATCGATGCCGTGTGCCGGATGATCGATCGCTGCATCGCGGAGGAACGATCGGCCGCGCAAGGCGGTCTCTGATTGCGGAGCATTCCCGCACCGGAGGCAACGTGACTGGATCTTCGAGCCGCAAACGGCGGCTCAAGCCCCTGCTGGTCGTCGTGCTGGCCGTCGCCGTCATGACGGCGATCGGCTATGCATACGCGTCGCCGTACGTCGCGCTCGGTCGCCTGAAATCGGCGATCGATGCACGCGATGCGCAGGTCATCAGTGAATATGTCGATTTTCCGTCGCTGCGCATCAGCCTGAAGCAGCAGGTGACGGAAGAGTTGATGCGCCGGATCGACGCGGTGAAGAAGAACAATCCGTTCGCGGTGATCGGTGCGCTGATCGGGTCCGCGCTGATCGGCCCGCTGGTCGATGCGTATGCGACGCCGGAGGGTGTGGCCGCATTGATGAGCGGATTGCCGCCGCGCGGCAATCCGGGCGAGCGTCCGCCCGAATGGTCGAATTTGCCGCAAGGCGGTGCACCGGCCGACACGCCGGCCGCACCGCTGGTTAATCCCGCTCCGGCGAGTGCCGCCGTACCAGGCAGCAACGCGGCCGCCGCGGCTGCGTCATCGCCCGCACCGGCCGCTGCCGCACCGACCAGCGCGAACGATGCAACGCACCCGCCGCATCAGCAGCAAACCGGTGCCGGCTACCGGAATATCGACGAATTCGTCGTGACCTACCAGCGCAGCGCCGACGGCACGCGCTATGCGGCAATATTCCACCGCTTCGGGCTGTTTTCGTGGAAGTTGTCCGCGATCGACCTGCATGCTTAGCCAACCGCGATCGACGCCCACGCCGCTGATGCTGCGCGGCGCCTGACCGGCGCGCATCGCCGGTCAGGCCGTCATTGCGTCATTTGCCGCTCGCCGTGGCCGCTTCACGCTCGCGCGCGATTTCGGCCTTCTGCTCTTCCGCCGACGAACACGCAACCAGAATGCTGCAGTTCACGCGATCGAGCAGTTGCGTATTGCCCGAGCCCATCCACCATCTCGACAGCCCGCTGCGGCACCGGTGGCCGACGACGACGAGATCGACCTTCAGCTCCGACGCGAGATTCGCGATTTCGTCGATCGGATAACCGAACGCGAAATGGCCTTCAGCCTGCACGCCGCGCTCGCGCAGCCAGTTCACGCCTTCCTGCAGGATTTCGCGCGCGGTTTCCTCGAAGCGGCCGCACGCGACATCGGTCAGCAGACCCGCGCTTTGCGCAATGCTCGAGCGCATGTCGACGACCGACAGCAAGTGCGTTTCGGCCTTCAGGTCCATTGCGAGATTGGCGCCGCAACGCAGCGCCTTGCGTCCTTCGAGCGAGCCGTCATAACACAGCAAAATCTTGTTGTAGCTAGCCATGGAACCTCCCTATCGCGACAACGAGCCTACGCATTCATCATGGTGCGCCGCAATTCAGGACGCAAGGGATGGAAAACGCTGATTCGCCCCGCTCGGCGTGTGCGCGATGATGCGGTGCACGATCGGTGCGCGCCTGCATCGCACCGTGCAGGCATGCCCTGAAGAGACGCAGCCGATGCACTAGAATGGCCCGTTCGTACTCCAGCGGGTCATCACGCGCCGGCGTCGTGCGCTTCGGTCATGCCCATGTGACTCGCATTCGCCCGATCCGTTCGCAAACCGGCCACGCATCGGGCGGCGGAACGCGCCCGCTTACAACGACAACATGCCCATGTCCGTCGCACCGATCGATCTCCGCAACGTCGAAAAGCGCTATGGCGACAAGCTCGTCGTCAACGGCCTGTCCTTCAGCGTGCAGGCCGGCGAATGCTACGGCCTGCTCGGGCCGAACGGCGCCGGCAAGACCACCACGCTGAAGATGCTGCTCGGCCTCGCGTATCCCGATGCGGGCACCATTTCGCTGTGCGGCGAACCGGTTCCATCGCGCGCGCGGCTTGCGCGCCAGCGCGTCGGTGTCGTCCCGCAGTTCGACAATCTCGACCCCGACTTCACCGTGCGCGAAAACCTGCTCGTGTTCAGCCGCTATTTCGGGATGTCGGCGCAGGCTGCGCGCTCGCTCGTGCAGCCGCTGCTCGAATTCGCGAAGCTCGAGAACAAGGCCGATGCAAAGGTCGGCGAGCTGTCGGGCGGCATGAAGCGCCGCCTCACGCTCGCCCGCGCGCTCGTCAACGATCCCGACGTGCTGGTGCTCGACGAGCCGACGACGGGCCTCGACCCGCAGGCGCGGCACCTGATGTGGGAGCGGCTGCGCTCGCTGCTGGCGCGCGGCAAGACGATCCTGATCACCACGCATTTCATGGAAGAAGCCGAGCGCCTGTGCGACCGCCTGTGCGTGATCGAGGAAGGCCGCAAGATCGCCGAAGGCGCGCCGCACGCGCTGATCGAATCGGAGATCGGCTGCGACGTGATCGAAATCTACGGGCCCGACCCGGCCGCGCTGCGCGACGAGCTATCGGCGTTCGCGAAGCACACCGAGATCAGCGGCGAGACGCTGTTCTGCTACGTGAGTGACCCGGAGCCGCTCAGCGCGCGACTCAAGGGTCGCTCTGGGTTGCGCTATCTGCATCGCCCGGCCAATCTGGAGGATGTGTTCCTGCGGCTCACGGGCCGCGAAATGCAGGACTGATCGATCATGGACGTCCGCAACTATTCCGCCGCCGCACCGACCGCCCCGCCACGCGAGTCGCGCTTCGCGATCGCGATGCCCGCGAACGCGACGAACTGGGTCGCCGTTTGGCGGCGCAACTATCTCGTCTGGCGCAAGCTCGCGCTCGCGTCGATGTTCGGCAATCTCGCCGATCCGATGATCTATCTGTTCGGGCTCGGTTTCGGGCTCGGCCTGAT
Organism: Burkholderia pyrrocinia; assembly: GCF_018417535.1. NCBI lineage: Bacteria > Pseudomonadati > Pseudomonadota > Betaproteobacteria > Burkholderiales > Burkholderiaceae > Burkholderia > Burkholderia pyrrocinia. Next base: position 1,260,924 of record NZ_CP070977.1, read on the forward strand.
GCTCGGCCATGTCGACGGCGTGTCGTATATCGCGTTCCTCGCGGCCGGCACGGCCGGGTCGAGCGTGATGATGTCCGCGAGCTTCGAATCAATGTATTCGGGCTTCTCGCGAATGCACGTGCAGCGCACCTGGGAGGCGATCATGCATACGCCGCTCGCGCTCGGCGACATCGTGCTCGGCGAGATTGTCTGGGGAGCCAGCAAGGCGATGCTGTCGGGTGCCGCGATCATGCTCGTCGCGGGCGCGCTCGGTTATGCGCAGTTTCCGTCGATGCTCGTGGCGCTGCCCGTGATCGCGCTTGCGGGCCTCGCGTTTGCCAGCATCGCGATGATCGTCACGGCGCTCGCGCCGTCCTACGATTTCTTCATGTTCTATCAGACGCTCGTGCTGACGCCGATGCTGCTGCTGTCGGGCGTGTTTTTCCCGATCACGCAGTTGCCGCCGGTCGCGCAGCACGCGGCGCATGTGCTGCCGCTCGCGAACGCGGTCGAGCTGATCCGGCCCGCGATGCTCGGCCGGCCGGCGACGGACGTCGCGTTGCACGTCGCGGTGCTCGCCGGCTACGCGGTCGGCGGATTCCTGCTGTCCGCGTGGCTGTTCCGGCGGCGGATGATGCGCTGACGGCCGGCGCGCACGGCGCCGGCTTCATGACGACGTTACTCGTCGTCGTCGCTCCACGGAATCTCGACGTCGGTCAGGAACGCGACGGTCGCGAGCGGGCCGCCTTCCTGGCGGCCGAGCTTGCCGTCCGCGCGATGCCATTCGACGCGGAACTGCGTGCCCGGATCGTCGGCGACCAGATAGACCGAGCGCAGTTCGTCCGCATCGGCTTCGTCCACCGGGCCGTCGAACGACACCAGCATCTTCTGCGGCCACAGGCCGTTGACGGGATCGTAAATGCGGTCGCCCTGCGGAATGTCGATGCTGGCGTCGACGCCGATCGTTGCGGAGGCCTCGATGATCATCGTGCCGAGTGCGTTCAGCACGGCAGTCGCCCGCGCGGAATTGGCCTGGCGGATCGCGAGATCGCCGCGCGTCAGCGCCTTTTCGAGTCGAGGATGGATCTTCGGTTGGGTCATGCGTTTTCCTGTTTGCTTCTTGTAAAGGGCGCCGCACACGTGAAGCAGCGGCGCCGGATGAATACGACGATTGCGCCCGCCCGGCGCGCCGCTCGTGCGCGTCAGAACCCGAACGCGACCGCGAGCAAGCCGCTCACGATCCCGAACACGACGACGAGGGTCGCGACGATCGCCAGCATGTAAGGCTTGAACGAACGCGCGAGCATCGCAAGCGACGGCACGCTGATCGGCGGCAGCGTCATCAGCAGCGCAGCGGCCGGGCCGACGCCCATGCCGAGCGACAGCATCGCCTGAATGATCGGCACCTCGCCGGCCGTCGGGATCACGAACAGCATGCCCGCGACCGCAAATACGACGATCCAGCCGAGATGATTGCCGATGTCCGGGCCGATATGCGGGAACAGCCATGCGCGCGCGGCGCCGAGCAGCAGCACGAGTACGATGTATTCGGGCACGAGCCGCACGGCCATGCGCGCAAGCAGCTTCACCCAGCGGACGAAAGGATTGCCGGCCGCGGCCTGCTCGGCCGCCAGTGCGGCAAGCTGCGCATCGTCGATGCTGCGGTCTTCAGGGCGCGCAATGCGGTTCAGCAGATAGCCGATCCCGAACACCATCGCGATGCCGAGCACGAAGCGCAGCGCGCTCCAGTGCCAGCCGAGCACGAAGCCCATGAAGACCAGTGCCGCCGGGTTCAGCACCGTGTTGCCGAGCCAGAATGCGACCGCACCGCCCGGCGACGCATGGCGCGCACGCAGGCCCGCGACGACCGGCGCCGCGCAGCACGTGCACATCATCCCGGGCAGCGACAGCAGGCCGCCCGCGGCGACGCTGCCGAACCCCGTACGGCCGAGCACGCGTGCGACCCAGTGCGCGGGCAGCAGCGCCTGCACGGCCGAACCGAGCAGCAAGCCGAGCACCATCGCCTGCCAGATCGCCTTGCCGTACGCCCACGCGTAGTCGAGCGCGGCCTTCAGCGACGGCTCGGGCGCGGCCGCCGACGTGCCCATCAGGATCGACTGGCCGATCGAATGGTGCTCGGCGGCAACGAACGCCTTGTTGTAGTACGGAAACCATTTCACATAGAACAGTCCCGCGACCGCGATCAGCAGGAAAGTCATCCAGCCGAGGGCCGGATTGGGTTGGGTGCGTGTGGTCGTCATCGTGTGGTCGTCGATTGGTCTTTATCGGTTTCGGATTGCGAGCCTGCCGCCATCGCGGCCGACGCGGGCAGCCCGGCCTGCGCGAGTTGGGCCAGCAGCGTGCGCGCCTGATCGCGCACGTCGGCCGCATTGGGCCGGAAAACGAACGTCAGCGCCCGGTTTGGCTTGCCGTATGCCGCACGGTAGGTGCGCGCATAGGCGGGATCGTAATGCTTGTCGATCAGGCTGGTGAACAGTTCGGCCCGCGCGTTCGCATCGATCAGCGCATTCCAGCGCGCGACCTCTTCGCGGCTGTGCAGGCCGATCAGCCGATGGAGCTGCGCCTTGAACGCGGCCGGTTCGTCGAACAGGTGGCCATAATCGTCGAGCAGGAACGCGATGCGCTCGTCGTGCGCCGCGTCGACCTGCACCCACGGCCCCGCATGAAACGCGTCGATCAGCGCGATCGGCAACTGCACGAGCCCGATCTTGCGGCTTTCCGATTCGACGAACACCGGCCATTCGGGGTCGAAACGTCCGAGCGTTTCGACGAGCCCCGAATCAAACCCCTTTTGCGACGGCTGCGGCGTGCCCGGCAGCGCGCCGAGCAGCGAGCCGCGATGGCACGCGAGTGCCTCGAGATCGAGCGTCTGCGCACCCGCGTCGCGCAGCGCGTTCAGCAGGCGTGTCTTGCCGCAGCCCGTATGGCCGACGAGCGCGATATAGCGAAAGCGCGTCGGCAGCGTGTCGAGCGTCGCGCACACCGAACGGCGGTACGCCTTGTAGCCGCCGTCGAGCTGGCGCGCCTGCCAGCCGATCAGGTTGAACCAGGTCGTCATCGAGCCCGAGCGCTTGCCGCCGCGCCAGCAATAGATCAGCGGCCGCCAGTTGCGCGGACGGTCGGCGAACGTCGTGTCGAGATGGCGCGCGATGTTGCGCGCGACGATCGCCGCGCCGACGCGGGTCGCCTCGTAGGGCGACACCTGGCGGTACATCGTGCCGACGAGCACGCGCTCTTCGTTGCTGAGCACGGGCGCGTTCAGCGCGCCGGGAATATGGTCCTCGGCGAACTCGAGCGGCGTGCGCACGTCGATGATCTCGTCGAACTCGCCGGCGCGATCGAGGGTGACAATCAGGTTCTTCAATTTGGCGTCGAACAGGGGGATACGGCTCGGTGAGCCGCATGGGCGCGGAAGGCGGATTGACGATTATCTCACGGGCCGGCGTCTCGGGCCGCGCGCGGCGGCCGGCGGCGGCGATGCGGCCTGCATCGCGTCGATCAGATGGTCGCGGAACGCCCGTACCGACGCGGGCAGATCGCGCCCCGCCATCGTCTGCACCTGGATGCTGCGCTCGCGAAGCTGCGGGTTCGTCACGGGCACGACGACAAAGCCGTCCGCCTCGCAGCGGTCGCGCACCGACAGCAGCCCCGTGAACATCACCGCGCCCGTGCGCCGCGCGTAGCCGTACATCGCCGCCGTGTTGTTGCTCGTCAGTTCGGGCTCGAGCAGCAGCCCGTCGAGCGCGCACGCGATGTCGATCAACTGGCGCACCGTCGTACCGGCCTCGGGCAGCACGTGCGGATGCCGCGCGACATCGGCGAGCGATACCGCGTCGCGCGCCGCGAGCGGATGGTCGTGCCGCACCAGCGCGAAGATCGGCGCGCGCTCGGTGTGCTCGACACGCACGCCCTTCTCCGGCGCGAGGCTGAAAGTCAGCGCGACGTCCACATCGCCGTCGCGCACGCGCCGCGTCGCGTCCGCCGGCGACACGACCCACACGGAGAAATCGACGCCCGGGTGGCGCGCCTTGAAGCTCGCGAGCGCGCCGGGCAGGAAATCGATCGCGAACCCCTCCGAGCACGCGATCTTCAGCAGGCTGCCGTGCAGCGCGTCGAGCCCGCCGATGTCCTTCATCACGTGCTCGGCCTCCAGCAGGCTGCGCTGCGCGAAGGCCAGCAGCCGCTCGCCCGCCTCCGACAGCGCCATCCCGCGCGGCCGTCGCTCGAACAGCGGCGCGCCGAGTTCGCTCTCGAGCTTCGCGATCTGGCGGCTGATCGCCGACACGGCCACGTGCAGCCGCGCGGACGCGTCGCTGATCGAGCCGGTGCGCGCCACTTCGACGAAATACCGCAACGCCAGGCCATGCAGGAAAGCCGCCATCGTTCTGTCTCCGCGCCGCGCCCGGCCGCGCTGCTTTGCTTTTTCGGCAAAGGAAGGTTCGAAATTCGATCATTGTGACAAAAAAAACGGCTTTCTAGAATCGATCGCACTTCACGCTGCATGCGCGATCCGCGCACGCCGCCAGCCCGACGGAGGAGACCCGACTTGAGCCGTACCGCCGCCATCCAGCACGCACTGAACCAGTTCGAATCCGGCGCGTTCTTCACGACCCTGAGCCGCCGCGTCGGCCTGCGCACCGAAAGCCAGGAAAGCGGCTCCGAAGCCGCACTGCGCGCGTACCTGACCGACGAGATCGCGCCGGAGGCCGCGCGCCTCGGCTTCACGTCGCGGATCGTCGACAATCCAGTCGACGGCGGCGGCCCGTTCCTGCTCGCGTCGCGCCACGAAGACGACGCGCTGCCGACCGTGCTGATCTACGGCCACGGCGACGTCGTGCGCGGCTACGACGCGCAGTGGCGCGCGCCGCTGTCGCCGTGGACGCTGACGGCCGACGGTGACCGCTGGTACGGCCGCGGCAGCGCCGACAACAAGGGCCAGCACACGATCAACCTGGCCGCGCTGGCGAGCGTGCTCGACGCGCGCGGCGGCCGGCTCGGCTTCAATGCAAAGCTGCTGATCGAGATGGGCGAGGAAACGGGTTCGCCGGGCCTCGACGCGCTGTGCCGCCAGGAGCGCGACGCGCTCGCGGCCGACGTGCTGATCGCGTCCGACGGCCCGCGCATCGCCGCCGCGCGCCCGACCGTGTTCCTCGGCTCGCGCGGCTCGGTCAATTTCAAACTGAGCCTGCGCGCCCGCGACGGCGCACACCATTCCGGCAACTGGGGCGGGCTGCTGCGCAATCCGGCGATCGTGCTCGCACATGCGCTCGCGAGCCTTGTCGACGCGCGCGGCGCGATCCGCGTCGCGGGGCTGCGCCCGCCGCCGATCCCGGCCGCCGTGCGCGACGCGCTCGCCGATCTTTCCGTCGGCGGCGGCCCCGGCGATCCGGCGCTCGACGCCGACTGGGGCGAGCCCGGCCTGTCCGCGGCCGAGCGCGTGTTCGGCTGGAACACGTTCGAAATCCTCGCGTTCAAGGCCGGCAACCCCGAGCACCCCGTCAATGCGATCCCGCCCGTCGCGTATGCGCATTGCCAGTTGCGCTTCGTCGTCGGCACCGACTGGGAAGCGCTGCAAGCGCACCTGCGCACGCATCTCGATGCGCACGGCTTCGCCGATATCGAGATCGACGTCGAGCGCGGCGCACCGGCAACGCGCGTGCCGCCAGACGATCCGTGGGTCCGCTGGGCCGTCGCCTCGCTTGCGCGCACCACCGGCAAGAAGCCCGCGATCCTGCCGAATCTCGGCGGCACGCTGCCGAACGAAGTGTTCGCCGACACGCTCGGGCTGCCGACGCTGTGGGTGCCGCACTCGTACCCGGCGTGCTCGCAACATGCGCCCGACGAGCACCTGCTCGCGAGCGTCGTCAGCGAGGGGCTGCAGATGATGGCCGGCCTCTTCTGGGATCTCGGCGACGACGCGCCGCCCGTTCGCCGCGCGGCACCCGCCGCGGCCGGCGCCGCCCTGTAACGCGCTTCGCCCCTTTCTCGGGACCTGCACACACGATGAATACGACCACCCTGACCTCGCAGGACGCCGCGCGCCCCAGCGCCGCGAAGATCCGGCGCATCATCTTCGCGGCGTCGATCGGCAACGCGCTCGAATGGTTCGACCTGATCGTCTACGGCTTCTTCGCGGTAACGATCGCCAAGCTGTTCTTCCCCGCGACGAGCGAAGCGACGTCGCTGATGCTGACGCTCGGCACGTTCGGGCTCTCGTACCTGATCCGGCCGATCGGCGGCTTCGTGCTCGGCGCATACGCGGACCGCGCGGGCCGCAAGGCGTCGCTGCTGCTGTCGATCGCGATGATGATGGCCGGCACGCTGCTGATCGCGCTGATGCCGACCTACGCATCGATCGGCATGCTCGCGCCGCTCGGGATCATGCTGTCGCGGCTGATGCAGGGCTTTTCCGCGGGCGGCGAATTCGCGAGCTCGACCGCGTTCCTCGTCGAACACGCACCGCAGAGGCGCGGTTTCATGTCGAGCTGGCAGTTCGCGAGCCAGGGCCTCGCGACGCTGCTCGCATCGGGCTTCGGCGCGCTGCTGACGTCCACGCTGACATCCGCGCAACTCGAAAGCTGGGGCTGGCGCGTGCCGTTCCTGTTCGGCCTCGCGATCGGCCCGGTCGGGCTGTACATCCGCCGCTACGTCGACGAAGGCGTCGAGTTCAAGACGCAGGCACGCTCCGAAGCGCCGGTGCGCGAGCTGTTCGCGGACCAGAAGTTGCGGCTGCTGCTGTCGATCGGCGCGCTGGTGATCTCGACCGCGATCAACTACATGATTCTGTACATGCCGACCTATGCGATCAAGCAGCTCGGGCTGCCCGCATCGACCGGCTTCGCGGCAACGCTCGCGACCGGCTTCGTGCTGACGCTCGTCACGCCGGTCGTCGGCCATCTGTCCGATCGCACCGGGCGGATCCGCATGATGGCGGTCGCGGCCGTCCTGATGCTCGTCACCGTGTGGCCGACGTTCGCGTGGCTCACCCGCCACGCGTCGTTCGCGACGATGCTCGCCGCACTGGTCTGGATCGGTGCGCTGAAGGCGATGTACTGCGGCGCGCTGCCGGCGCTGATGGCCGAGCTGTTCCCGTCGCAGACGCGCGCGACGGGCCTCGCGGTCAGCTACAACACGGGTGTCACGCTGTTCGGCGGCTTCGCGCCGTTCGTCATCACCTGGCTGATCAGCACGACCGGCAACCGGCTGTCGCCGGCGCTCTACCTGATGGGCTGCGCGCTGCTGAGCCTCGCCGCACTGTTCGTCGCGCGCACGCGACTCAAGATGCGGTAACGCATCCGACGACGGCGCGCCAATGCGCCGCCGATGCGGTCCGTCGCGGCATCGCTGCCGCGCGGGCCGCACGCCGTTTACGGCGCCGGGTTCGGCTGCAGTTCGTGCAGCGCGTCGATCTCGGCGAGGATCTCGTCGGACAGCTTCACGTCGATGCTGCCGATGTTCTCCTTCAACTGTTCGAGCGACGTAGCACCGACCAGGTTGCTGCGCACGAACGGCCGGCTGTTGACGAACGCAAGCGCGAGCTGCGCGGGCGACAGCCCGTGACGCTGCGCGAGCGCGACGTAGCGCGACGTCGCCTCGACGGCCTGCGGCCTGCTGTAGCGCTGGAAGCGCTCGAACAGCGTGATGCGCGCGCCGGCCGGACGCGCGCCGTTCTCGTACTTGCCGGACAGCCAGCCGAATGCGAGCGGCGAATACGCGAGCAGGCCGACGCCGTCGCGATGCGTGAATTCCGACAACCCGTTCTCGAACGTGCGGTTCAGCAGGCTGTACGGATTCTGGATGCTTGCGATGCGCGGCAGCCCGAGCTTCTCGGCCGCGCGCAGGAACTGCGCGACGCCCCACGGCGTTTCATTCGACACGCCGATCGCGCGCACCTTGCCGGCTTTCACGAATTCCGCGAGCACGCCGAGGGTTTCCTCGATCGGCACCGTGTACGCGTCGTCGACCCACGGATACGCGGGACGGCCGAACGTCGTCGTGCTGCGATCGGGCCAGTGCAACTGGTAGAGATCGACATAGTCGGTCTGCAGCCGCCTGAGGCTGCCGTCGAGCGCCTCGGTCAGGTTCTTGCGGTCGAACTGGTTACCCTCGCCGCGGATATGGCGCGGGTTGTGCGGCTGCCGCGCCGGGCCCGCGATCTTCGTCGCGAGCACGATCCGGTCGCGCTGCGCGCGATGCTGCGCGAGCCAGGTGCCGATGTACTGCTCGGTGCGCCCCTGCGTGTCGGGCTTCGGCGGCACCGGGTACATCTCCGCGGCATCGATCAGCGTCACGCCCTGTGCGATCGCGTAGTCGATCTGCTCGTGCGCGTCGCGCTCCGAATTCTGTTCGCCCCACGTCATCGTGCCGAGACCGACCAGGCTGACCTCGATGCCCGAATCGCCGAGTGTGCGGTATTCCATGCTGTTCCTGTCGCGTCGGTGGAAAGCAGGAACGCTATCACATTGAAGCGCCTGCTTCAGACGGGCGCCGCGTACGCTTACAGGCGGCCTTCGGCGCTGCCACGAATGCCCGGGCGTGGGCGCGGACAACGGCCTTGCAACCCGCATCGCACGTACGCGGCCTCAGCCTGCAGCCGGCCCCGCTTGCCGCCGTTCGTTACTGCGGCCGCTGAATGAAGCAGGTCGCCGACGCATGCGCGACGATCTTGTCGTCCGGCGTCTTCAGCGTGCCCTCCGCGACGCCCAGCGAACGCGACAGGTGAATCACGCGCCCTTCCGCGACCAGGTCGACGTCGCGCGGCACGGGCCGCAGCATCTTCACATGCAGATCGACCGTGCCGTAGCCGACACCCGCGTCGAGCATCGAATGCACCGCGCAACCCGTGACCGAATCGAGCACCGTCGCGGCGAACCCGCCGTGCACGCCGCCCAGCGGATTCAGGTGCCGACCGTCCGCCCGCGCCGAAAACTTCACATAGCCGAGCTCGACGTCGAGCGGACGCATCGGAATCGTCTCCGAAATCGACGCAAGTGGCACATCGCCCACCGCCGCGGCACGCAGCAGATCGAGACCAGACAGGGAAAGCGGATTCATCGGGTTGTCTCCGGGTTGAAAGCGCGTCGCCGCGCTAGTAAGTTCCAAATTGGAACCTATTATTGACAACGGGCGCGGCCGTTGTCAACGCAGCCGCGCCCGTTGCAACCGAAGGCGGGTTCTATAATCGAACCCGCTATTTCGCTGAACCGCCGCAAGACGCAAGAGACTCGACGATGAAATGGGATGACATCGGCACGCTGAACTGTTCGGTCGCACGCACGCTCGCCGTGCTCGGCGACCGCTGGACCATGCTGATCCTCCGCAACGCGTTCCTCGGCTGCCGCCGCTTCGACGCGTTTCAAGCGCAGCTTGGCCTCACGCGTCATGTCCTGGCCGAACGGCTCGCGCGGCTCGTCGACGAGGGCGTGCTGGTCAAGCGCGCGTATCAGGCGCGCCCGCCGCGCTTCGAATACCGGTTGACGGAAAAAGGCCTCGACCTGTACCCGGCCCTGCTCGCGCTGATGGCGTGGGGCGACCGCTGGAAGGACGACGGCCAGGGGCCGCCGGTGCAATTGCGTCACCGTACCTGCGGCCAGTTGATGCATGCGGTGACCGTGTGCTCGGCCTGCGGCGAACCGCTCGACGCACGCGACGTGCAGCCGGAGCCCGGGCCCGGATGGATCGCGCCCGATGAAGTTGGGGCGCCTGCGGTCAACGATTGACGCGCGGCGCGCGCATGACCGCCTGACGCTCGCCTGCTTCTGTCACGGGCAGCGCCGAGCACGCTCGACTGTGCTCGCGCATTGCCTGCACGCCGATATCCCGCGACAGCATGCGCAATCGCACACTGTCGTCAGCGACGTCTCCTGATCGATCTGCTCGCACATGCGGATGCCACGCAACGCAACTTTGCGTCATCGCCTCCGCCACCGCCGATCATCGCGCGGGCAATCCATTCGCATCCGCGCGTGACCGCGCCGCCGCGTCTGCGTTACACTCACGGCCCGCTGTCTCGAAATTGTTCGCTGTCCAAGATGTTGTCGCGCAATCGCCTCGCCGCTGCCTGCCTCGCCGCTTCCCTGCTCGCCACCCCGTTCGCCGCCTTCGGCAAGACGCAAAGTGAATCGCTGCTCCAGCAGGCGATCGACCTCGTGTCGCGATGGCTGCCGGCACCTACCCACGAAGCACCCGCGACGCAGGTTGTCGAATCGGCGTTCTCGCCCGACGGCGGCGCCGAGGCGCTCGTGCTGAAAGCAATCGGCGCCGCGCGCAGCTCGATTCGCGTCGCCGCGTATTCGTTCACGTCGCCGCCCGTCACGCGCGCGCTGCTCGCCGCCAAGCGACGCGGCGTCAACGTCGCCGTGGTCGTCGACGACAAGGGCAACCGCGCGAAGAGCAGCAAGCAGGCGCTGAACCTGCTCGTCAACGCCGGCATCCCGACGCGCACGATCGACGCCTATGCGATCCATCACGACAAGTACCTCGTGATCGACGCCGAGCACGTCGAGACCGGTTCGTTCAACTACAGCGCATCGGCGGCCAGCCGCAACTCCGAGAACGTCGTCGTGGTGTGGAACAATCCGCAACTCGCATCGCGCTACCTCACGCACTGGCAAAGCCGCTTCGACCAGGGCACGCCGTACCGCTCCAGCTACTGACGCACGCCACGCGCTTTCGCACGGCCCTCGACACTTCTCATTCGATTCGCCGTGTTACCGATGATCGGCGAGCGTGGCGCGGGTATCAATTCGGCCGAATGGCCAGCGCGACGGTCCGCCGCGCTCAATGGATTTCAGGCATCCGCCCGGTCGCGGCACCGGCCTGCGTAGTCGGCGCACAGCGATTCGCGTGCCCGTCCACGCCGCTTGCCGACGACGTCGACAAGCCTTGGGCACCGCTGGGCAGCGCATTGCGCACGCAATCCGTGCTGAATGCCAGCGTGTTCTGAACCATCGGGTAGAGGAGATACAGCGCAAACGCGAGATACCCCGCGTACAGGATTCGAACCATGGTGCGATGGCGTGTGATGAACGATTGGACTCGTCCTGTTTACGGCACCGCGACGAGCACCTTGAGGCATCGCGCAGCGGATTCGGCATCGGGACGCAACGCCGGCTCATGGCACCCGCTTCTCACCGCATCTTCATCGATCCGGACCGAACCGAAAACGCCCGTCGCCGGACCTGCGGCCCACTTCCACGACAACCCGCTCGTCAGCGGCACGCAGCCACGCTCGCTCGAACCTGACGAACTCGCGCTGCTCGGCGATCTCGCCGACATGACCGAATGCGAGATCGCCGCGCTGCATTTCGCCCCCCCGACGCGCTCACGCAACTGACGAACCGGCGCGGCTTCGAGGTTCTCGCCCGTCAGGTGCTGAGCCTGTGCGATCGCCTGGGTCGTCACGCCGTGCTGCTGTTCTTCGACCTGAACGATTTCAAGGCGATCGACGATCGCTTCGGCCATGCCGAAGGCGACCGCGCACTCAACACTTGCCGATACACTGACAGGCACGCTGCGCGATAGCAACGTAATCGCACGGCCCAGCGGCGACGAGTTCGCCGTGCTGCCGAGCGCCACCGATCCGGTCGAACGCGTGACGCAGGCGCCCGCGTTGCGCAATGCAGCCGATGCGAGCGGCTACGCGATCCGGTTCGGCGTCGGCAACGTCGCCTGCGATCCCGCGCGCCATCACGCGGTGGCCGACCTGCTCGCATCGGCCGATCACCGGGTGTACGAGGACAAGCAGCGCGGCAAGACGACCGGCACATAACCGCGGACGAACCGGGCGCGTGTGGATGCCGCCGTGCCGCCGCTCAACCGCGGTTGCGTGACTGCGTCAGCTTCCGCACGGCGGCGCGCTGGCCATTGCCTCCGCGATCTGCTCGGGCGTCAGGTCGCGCTGATGCGTCGCGAGCGACCAGCGATGCCCGAACGGATCCTCGACCTGCCCATAACGATCGCCCCAGAACATGTCGGCGGCCGGTATCGTGACCGTCGCGCCGGCCTCGACAGCCTTCGCGATCGCCGCATCGGTGTCCGGCACGTACAGGTGCAGGCAGACGGCAGTGCCTTTCAGCGCCTTCGGCCCGAGCGCGCCGTGCTCTGGCATTTCATCCACCAGCATCAGTGTCGAATCGCCAATCACGAGGCACGCGTGCGCGAGCCTGCCGTCGGGCATTGCGAGGCGAAACTGTTCGCTCGCATTGAATGCGCGCTTGTAGAAGTCGATGGCTGCGGCTGCGCCGGCGCAGATCAGGTGCGGCGTCAGCGTGCGCATCCCTTCCGGGATCGGTTTGACGGACGTGGACATGGGTGTCGCTCCTTCAGTCGGTTGTCGTATCGGAAATCGGGACGGACGCGCGATGCGCACGCCCCCGATGCTACGACGGACGAACCCGACGGAAATCGACACGGCGTCCGGCATTTTTTTGTTTCCTTGAGTGCCGGATCGCTCGGGGCATGCTCATCGGGCGCCATCAGCCCGTTCGGTCGGCCCGGTCGTCCTGCCCGCCGAACTGCCGGCGGCATGCTTCCAGCAAACCGGCCACCGCGTCGAGCGGGAGATCGGCAAACCGGGCGATCGGCAGCATCACGCCGCCCGGCACCTTGGTGCGCGACGAATGCGCCGAGAATTGGTAGCCGATGTAACGATTTCCGGCAACGCTGATAATCCGGAACTCGGTGACGTCGCGCCATTGCGTGACGGGTTTTTCACGCGCGGAGCCGATCAGCCTGAAACCCGTTTCGTCGACAAGCAGCGCCATCTTGCGTCGCGACGAGACGAAGAAGGCGGCACTCGCCAGCGCCAGCAGCACCGCCAGCGCCGCTATGGGCCAGAGCGTCGGGGCGGCCGCATAACCGCCCAGGCTCGCCGCGGCCAGCACCGCGCAGACGATTGCCCTTCTTTTCAGGCTCCGGCTGTCGACCGCCAGCGTGACCGGCAACTGGCCGATGACCGTTCCCGCGGCGGGATCGACGTGCCAGCCGGAATCGTTTGTTTCGCGTGCCTCGTTCATCGTTCAATCGCCCCGGAAATTGCCGCGCGCATCGACCTCTTGCCGCGCAACACGCGCTGACCATGAGCGGGTTCCAGCACCGGACCCGCTCGCGCCGACGTCGGTCATGTTACCCCTGCCTGCGTTCGTATCCATGAGCGCGACGGCCGACATGAACGCGTGATTCGTCGCGGTCGACGGCCGTTGCCGCCAGTCCATCGGCCGACCCTCGCACATCAGTCGCCATGCCCGTCGCGATAGCCCTGCAGTTGCGCAGTCCGTTCAGCCGTCAACTCCGACACGCACTGCGCCCGATTGACGGGAACCCATTGCGGCGCACCGCCGGCGTCGAGCGCGCGCAGGTCGCACTCGGCGTCACGAAACGTGATCCAGGCGCGCTGCGCCGCGCGCAACGCATCGCGTTCTTCCGGCTGGATGCCTACCGCCGCATTCAGGCGCCGGTAGGCCTCGTTCAACGCCTTGTCGTTCCTGGCCACGTCGCGTTCGGCGCATGCGAGACTCGCACGCGCGGCGTCGAGACCGATCCCGCCCGACGGCTCATTGCAATCGAGCGCCCATGCCGAAACGGGAATCGCTGCGAGCATCATGCTCGCCAGCCACTTGCTTGAAAACAACGCGCTCATCGAATTGTCCGGTGTCCAATCAGTCCAGGTTCATTCAACGGACGGCAATCCATGCCGCCGAAACGTCGACGATACGCGACAACGCATCCGGTTTCACGGCATCGAAGTCTGTGAATTGCACGATGCCGAAAGGTAACGACAGCGAAAACAGTGAAAGCCGCGAGCGCACTGTCTCGTCTATCGGAAAGAGGCGATCGTGCTGCTTCAGGCGATCGGCCTGCTGGCGATCAGCGCGACGACCACATATCGGCGGGCCGTCGGCAATCGGCCCGTCGAGGTCGAGCACCATGACGACGCAGCAAGAACGGACCGGAAGATCGAGATCAGCGATGAGCGGCTTGCCGGCAGGAAATGGCTGAGGTCGAGGATGGTCCGCTTCGACACGCGGTAACAAGCTTTCGTTCGCGCGGAACGGGCTCCGTTCAGTCAGCGTCGGTCAATTGCACACGTTGACGGTACCGTTGGTCGTGCATTGACCGACGGCCCAGTGGCTCTGCCCTGCCAGATGAGGCGCCAGCCCGATGCCGCGGATCGGCGTTGCCGGCGGCGACGCCGGCACGGCTGCCGACGCGGTCTCGGGCGACGGCTGCACAGGCGCCGGCTTGGACGCGCTCTGGCAGGCAGCCAGCGCCAGACAAAGCGCGGATGCCAACGGGGCGATGACAGGTCTGGGCATGGTCTCGTGCGCGTTTGCGTGATTCGCTTTTGCTACCGGCTCGCCACACATCGCGCGGCCCGTCAAACCGTTCGGCGCGATCGGCAATGCAGCAAGGCAGTTGTCCGATAATACTCCTCACGATCGACGTTGCGCGAGCGGCCTCTCGGCCACGTGTCGCAATCAATGCGGCTGCGAACGCTACCGGCAGCGCGTTGCCGACCCGGTCAGCTCTGCGGAAGATCCCGCAACGTGCGCGACTCGCTCGTCGCATCGATGTCGAGCTCGATGCCTTCCGACGTATCGCGGTACAACACGCGTTTCAGCCTGGGCCCGACCGCGGTAGCGTCCGACTCCGAGAAGATCGCGCGGACATCGTTGCCGGACGCGAGTGCGCGCGCCACTTCCACCACCGGCGCCTCGCTCGGCGTCGCCACCCACGACCGGTCGGCCGGATTCACGGCCGCCCAGCGCACGTGCGTCACGCGCGCGCTGAGTGGATCGATTCGGACACCATTCACCGCAAACATCGACATCGGAATCTCCTTCGAATTTTTTACGGCCCGCATTTGCGGCCCGTCACGCACATGCGCGGGTCACGGACAGCCCCGGATCTCGCATACGTTACCCGCAGGGTCCGCCATCACGCGCGCGTCTCCGGCGAACGCGATTTTCGATGATACATTGGGACGCTTTGCAACCGTCAACAGACAATCGTGTACGGGAGAAACACATGACCGACGCCTGGGGAACCTTCCCTGCCAGAATGGGCGACCATCAGGCTTTCATCAGCTTCAACCACAGCTTTGCGGAAATCGCCGAAGGCGATCCGCGCACGTCGCTGCTCAGCGTGCGCGTCCCCTTTGCGCATCCGACGCCCGAAGGCCTGCCGACCGGCGACGAATTCGCCGACCTCGCGAAAATCGAGGATCTGCTGGACGCCACGATCGCCGCGAAAGGCGGCGTGCAGGTCGGCCGCATCACCGTCGACGGCAACCGGGATTTTCTGTTCTATGTGCCGTTCGACGAAGAAGCCGCGGCGGAGATCGTCGACTCGCTGGCCGAACAGACAACCTACGCGCTGCAGTACGCACACCAGGACGATCCGGACAAGGAAGCGTACTGGCAGACCCTTTACCCGACCGACGACGACTGGCAGATCATGCGCGACATGCGCGTGCTGGATGCGCTGCGGCAGAAAGGCGACGCCAGCGACGTGAGCCGGCGCGTGATGCACTGGGCCTACTTCCAGGACCCGAGCGACGCACACCAGTTCGCGGACTGGGCCGAAGCGAAAGGCTATCCGGTCGAATCGGTCGCGCCGACCGAGGACGGCAAGTCGGCCGTACGGTTTTCGCACGAAGGCACCATGGCGCTGGCCGACATCACGCGCCATACGATTGCGCTCAATCGCGAAGTGCGTTCGCTCGGAGGTGAATACGACGGATGGGAAACCAGCGTCGAACAGGCTGGCTGAGCGGGTCGACATGCCCGCTGCGCACGATGTGATGCAACGCAGTCGGCGCAAAAAGCATCCCGGCAGCGCTACTGCACGCTGCCGGGACCAAGGCATCGCCGGCCGAAGCCGGCAATGGGCCTGAGGGTTCGCTCAGGCACGAGGAAAACGATTCGTGCGGATCAGGCGAACGGATGACGGGGTGCGCTTGGTTCGATTACGCAGCCTGCCGAACGCCTGTCCGGTTCCGCCGACGCAACGCTCCTGCGTCGGACGGGCAAAAAGCCCCGCTCCTGCGCGAGCGAGCGGGGAAACGGTTGACCGGGCCGGGGAAGAACGGTCAACCGGTCAAATTGTGATCGCGGGCCGCACGACGGTCTGTGCGGCAACTCACCCTTTGATGACAATGCGGCGGTATCAGGCAGGCCCGCGAGCCGCCTGGTGCACGGTCCGAGCGCGAGACTCGCGGACGGCGCGAGCACCACCACGAAGACGGGCAACAGCACCGCCGCCCCGACCATCATCACGCCGTCGGCCACGAGCGTAACGGGCGTCGCGAGCACGCGAACGACCTTGCCGGAAGTCGTGATGCGGTCGGTCACCTGAATCGTGTACGAATGGGTAATGGGTAAATGACGACCACGTCTTGCCCTGCGCGAAACCGTCGGCCAGATAGCGCGAACCGTCCAGCGCGCCCTTCATCTTCAGATCGTCGCGCCCGTCCTTCGTGACGCCGTCCGCCAGCGCGCGATCCCGGTCGACGTCGGTCATATCGGTACGGCGGAGTTCGAGCCGGAATTTGCCCGAGATCTTGCCGCCCTGCGCGACGAAGTCGTAAAGCGACGCCTTGATCGACCTCCGGTACGACGACGCCAATACGGCGCCGAGATACTCGGGCATGTCGAAGATGTAGTGATATTTCTTGCCGAGCACGACGAATTTCTTGCCGTCCTCGCTAACGAAGAATCGGTCGACGGTCTCTTCGTAATAGCCGTCTTCGAACAGCATCGCGGTACACCCTGCCAGACCGGCCGCGGCAACGATCGCGCCAGCCGTCAGCAGCGCTCTTCTTTTCACGCTTTGCGTTCTATTTTGTTTTATCTCAAGCGGACGTTTTCAGAAGCGGCCCAGTTTCCGGTAAATCGCGGACGATGTCAAAGCAGGATTATTCTATTTTTTCGAGCGAGGAGATTTCGGCTTCATTTTCTTGTGCTGAATTTCGTGAAACCACGTTTCGACAATACAATTACCCTGCATCAGGACAACCCGGTCTCGTCATCAAGGCGAGCCGCTGGAAAACCAGTCGACGACCATATCGATCCAGTCGAGATCGCTGACGATTTCAATAGCGGTTTCGCCGACGATTTCGGCAGTCGATGGGTCTGTTGCCGCCGCCCCTGCCGAGGCAACCGCGCTTGCCTTCGCAATTTCGGCCGACGCGCCGGACCTCGGGTCGGCAAGCCGCTCCAGCCAGTCGACGATATTTGCCCGCGCATCCTCTTCATCGGCGAAGTCATTCCGTTGGAGAAAGCGGTCGAACACGATCCACGCGAGCGTCTTGCTTCGCGAATCGGACTCCAGTTTCCAGTCGACAACGCCCGTCCGGCCGGACTCCCTGATTTCGAGCGTCGCGGTGAAACAGTAATCGAGATATTCGATCTCAAGTCTCGACGACATGGTTTTCTCCGGTCAATCCACCCTCTCTGTTCTTTTGACGATCTGCGCCCGCCCGGCTTCGCGACACTGTATGAAGCTTGCGTGAATTTCGCGCCGCGCTTCCTTTCTGCTGGCAGTATCGCGATATTCCCGCAACCTGTCGATATCGATCATCGACGCATGACCGCATCCGCTTTGTCAACCGTTCCTTCTGCGCGTCCGGTTCCGCTGTGAATCGTTCCGTTTTCCGATTCCCGGTATCGACCTGCCCCGCTGTCGCAATCGCACTGCTAAACTCCGGCCACGAAGTCCGCTTGCGCCACCTGAGGAAATAATGACGCTCGCCCGCGCACAACAGAACGGCGTAGATGTCTGGATTATCCAGCTTCCCGGGCACGCCCCCTATGCCTATACGCACCTCAAGCGGGTATTCTCGTCCGACGACTCGCGACATCGGGTCGTGACGATCGACTTGAAGAAATTGCTGACCTGCGCCGACCGCGACACGACGGACTACGTGCTGCCGTCAGTTCAGTACTGGGCACCCGGAAAAGCAGCAGGTATTCGCGAATTCCTCGATCCGAACCAGGACAGGATTCCGGACATGCCGTTCATCACGTTTCGCGAAACGAGAACGCGAACGCTGCTCGGCATCCCCGGCCTGTCGAAAGTCGGTGTCGCGTCGTTCCGCAACGGCCAGCATCGCGCACGCTACCTTGCTTATGCGGGCGCGACGACGCTGCCCGTCGAGATCCACGAGACGGAGGCCGATTTGCTTGTGCGGTATTGCGGCGAGTAACGACGGAGCAAATTCGGCTTTCGCCCGGCGTGACATCGTAGCAGCCGGGAGTGGCGGCCTGGCGCGCGACCGTTCGTCCGGATATCGGCAAGCCTTCAGGCCTGTATCGCGTAGATCCGATCGGTGACCTCCGTCTGGCCGATCCGGCTCGTTTCGATACCGGCCAATTGCCAGCCGTTGTGCTCATAGAAGCCGATCGCGCGGACGTTGCCTTCCAGCACCTGCAGGTGGACCTTGTCCACGCCGATCGTCCGGGCCCACGCGCGAACGGCTTCGATCATGCGTTTGCCCGTGCCGCTGCCGTGATGCGAAGGGTGGACGTGCAGGCAGTCGAGCAGCACGCCGAGCGCCGGGTCGACTGGGCGTTCGGCACTGACGAAGCCGACGGGCTCGCCATCCGACTCGGCGATCAGCACGAGGCCCCACTCGTCTTCATTGCGATCGAGATATTTCCGCCACCGGAGCGCGTGCTCCGTCGGCACCTCGTCGGACAGATAGGCCGCCGGAAGGATATGGCTGTATGCGGTTTGCCAACTCAGGGTGTGCAGGCGAGCGATGACGGGCGCGTCGTGCGTTGTCGCGACGCGAAGCGTGGTCCGGGTTTCCGGCATGGGTTGGTGACTCCTTCTGCTTGCTCTCTTGATCGGAATGTCTCGTCGCAAAATATACCGTTCTTTGCGGCATGCATTCCGTGGCGGCTCATCGTCGGGACATCTGCATGCAGGCAAAAAAAAATCCCGACGCCTTCAGTGATCGTCGGGATCGAACGGCCCTGCAAATCATGAGGGCACGAGGAAGACGATACATTACACCAATGTAAGATTGTTGCGCTTTGTCGGTTCACGCCAAGTCCCTGCTCTATTCCGCCAAATTTCAGGTTTCCGTCGCCGTAAACGAAAAAAGCCTGCTCACGCGGAACGCGAGCAGGCAAGAAAACGGATCAGCATTCGAGGCACGAGGGCTGTCCTGGGAAGATAACGGCACGGCGCGTGCAAACCTTAGCCGGGAAGGAAGCGACGAACGGATCGGCCCTGAAACGGGCTGCTGCACGTAACGTCGCTATCTGAAAGGCGCCCGGGTCGCCGAATACCCGGCGTCGCACTCCAGGTCACCGCCATTGCTTCCCGTTGCAAGTCTTCCTATTCTTCAGCGGATAGCGTCACTCCGGAGACTGCAAATGAACCGACCGAACTACCGGATATTGGATGTGCCGCTCGTCGGTCAACGAAAAAATTCCGACGGTACGTGGTTGATGCTGGAGAAGGGAAACGAAGGTCTGCAACCACATGGAGATAGGGCATGCTGGTATGCGGCCGTGTGCATGGTTTCCTATTACCGTCGTCCCGGACCACGTCGTGGCCTACCCAAGATTTGGCTAAAGGATCAGGGGCTCCCGTTAACGTCGATCAGCGAGCTCGCGAAAGTCGAAGGTCTCGTACCGCTCAAGCGGCCCGACGAAGTCACTGCGGAATGGTTGGAAGACGTTCTGAAAAAGCACGGCCCCATCTGGGCAGGCGGTGCTTTCCGCGGCACAGCGCATGCCATCGTTGTCACGGGAGTGCAGGATACAACCGTCTTTTACAACGACCCATGGGAACCCCGAGCAAAAGTCACACCCATAAAACTGTTTGATCGTCAGCTTGGACGTTATAAAGGCTGCCTGCTCGTGAAGGGTTCACTGGACGAATACTATTGAATTTCGATTCGTTCCGATCGACGAATGACCGTACAACGCTATCGGTGGCGATCGCTTTGCGCTGTCAGCAAAGCCCCCGCTCAGGTCGACATATCGCACTACCTGGATCCTGAAGCGGATACACGGCTACCCAGCAGTTGATGTCGTGGTTCCTCAGCCACAACCAAAAATTGCAGCCCATCTCCAATACCGCCTTCGCAGCGCTCGTCGCAAGATCGTTCTTCATCGATTCCCTGTAAGCGAACAAGCCGCCTGAGAGCGGCGGCTGCTTGTTCGGAACGAGCCGTGGCGACCGCCGAGGCGGCGATCCGTTCTCAGATACAATCGCGCAAATTCAACATCAGGCCATGGCACGATGAGCGGAAACGAACGGCTGCACGAACTAGATAGCCTCAGAGCATTGGCAGCGATCGGCGTGATCGCCTGGCACTACACGAACCACTTTCATGCGTCTCCGTTTCCCGGTCTGATGGCCCCGTTCTACGGTCATGGGATGCTGCTCGTCGACTTCTTCTTCGTGCTTTCCGGGTTCGTGCTCGCCCGCACCTACTGGAATGAAAAGCGTTCGCCGAACTTCTCGTCGAATCTTCGCGATCGAGTCGCACGCCTGTATCCGCTTCACTTCGTCATGCTGTGTCTCGTCGCGATCATGCAATGGGTGCTGGTGCAGCATCTCGACTCATCCCCGTTTGTCTACGCCTTCAACGACAAGCGAGAATTTGCCCTCAACCTCCTGCTGCTAAACAGAACCGGGCTCGAGCGCGGCTTCTCGTTCAACGCGCCATCGTGGTCAATCTCTGCTGAATTCGTCGTAAACTTCGCCTTCCTTGCCGTCATTTCGACCAGGAGAAAGGTATCTTCAGTTCTGGTGGGAATTGGATTCGTGGTCGCGCTAGCAGCCATGTTTCGTAACGGCCTGATCAGCAGCGCGACCTTCTTCGGCATCGACAATGATATTTTCCGAGCGACGTTCGGCTTCTGTATCGGCGTCGCACTGTTCCGCATCAACGACGTGTTCGACAAGGTCTCGGTTCCAAGACCTGCCTACGACCTCCTTGCAGTTGCATCGACTGCGTGCTTCCTGTACTACTGCGCCGGTTCCAGATTTTCGAGCGCCATGGACCTCGCGATTACTCTGGTTTGCTTTCCCACATTGATTGTCGGGGCGATGCGAGGGGCTGTCGTCAACAAGGTGCTCAAACTTCCTCCGCTTGTGTTCCTCGGCACCATTTCATATTCGATCTACTTGGTGCACTTTCCGATGCAACTCGCCGCACACATAACCGGGATCGCGTCCGGACACGAGTTGCCATATAACAGCCGCAGCTTCTTCGTTGCCTTTTTCATCGCGACCATCGCACTCTCGTGGCTGACATACCGCACCATCGAACTCCCCGGCAAAAATCTGATGAGGAAGCTTTTGGGCCACCGAAACCAGACTACGGCAGCCCATCAAGGCTAGGGTGATGGTCGGGGCCGGAAGGCAATACGCCGCGCCCCGAGCCACGCTCAAAGCGCTCTACGAAACCGATTTCGATTGGCAGGAGGGTTTGCCAGGTACCGACGAGCGCCGGAAGGCACAGATTGCGCTCGACGAGAACGCCGGCACACGGCCGAACCATTCGCAGAGCTGCTGCTCGTGCCGTGCGCGCTGCCAGCCGCCGGCGCGGATCATCACCTCTTCGCGCTGTCCGACGACGCGGCGCATCTGGCGCACGTTCTCGACGGCCGCCCAGAGGTAGGCGACGTCGGCGTCGATCAGGTGCGCATGGTCCTCATTGTGCAGCGGCGCTCCGTCCCGCAGGAACGTCTCGGTTACCCAGTCGGCAACACCATCGGCCGGCACGATACGGCTGATCCAGTTCAAGTCGCCGAACAGCACCTCAGGGGGTGATGGGCGCGTAACGGCCTCACACACTAGCGCTTTCGCTTTTGTCATAATGACTGCCGGCGCTCTCGGCCCCCCGACCTGATTCCAGCGGACGGCAGAGCGCTAAATCGCGCTACGACCAAAAAAATCACGGGAAGATCAAATGAAGCGAAATCCAGCCTTGCTCTTGGGCATCCTCATCGCACTGGAGGACAGCCCACAAGAAGAACTTTCAAGTATTGACCTGAAGGACACATTGAACGAAACGACTCAGTCGAATTACTCGGTGTCTGAAGTTCGATATCATGCTCACCTTCTCGGCGATCGCGGTCTCGTCGAGTCTGGCAATCGCGGCCATCGCCTCACGGACTCAGGTCACGACCATCTTGAAGCAGCCCGTCAAAAAGGCCGAGAGAACCTGTAAGACCGTATTCGACCAGCCAAACATTCAATCGGTTCTTTCAACGAGCCGGCTCATCGGTTTCGCGCCGCATCGTAGAATTACTCACCGGGACAATCCGGCACACTACGGGGATTAATAACTATGGCAAAAGTCAGCTTGGCACTCACTTCCGAAGTTGAAATCGGAAAAGTCGATCAAATTCTGACCGTAAAAAGTACCAATGGCCGCAAGATCGGCGCCCTGAAATTTAGCAAGGGGTCCGTCGAATGGTGGCCGAAGGGCAACAGCGTCAACGCTCACAAATACACTTGGGAACAACTGGCTGCGGTACTCGAGGATTCCAAGCCGACGGTGCGAGTTGCAGCAAAGAAGGCAGTGAAACCTGTAGCGAAAAAAACAAAGCCCACGGTCAAGCGCGTTCCCCGTACCAAACCTAACGCGAAATAACACCGCACGAAAAAGCCCGCTGGCTATCGCACAGCGGGCTTGAAATGCATGGTGCCAGCAGGGCGGCGGAAACCCGTCTGCACCTTTCGGCGCGCTGGCTGATCACCTCGCTACGTCTTCCCCGCCGGCGCAGCTAAGGCCGAGGCGAGTATAGCGCGGACACGCCACAACGAAAAAGCCCACTGGCTTGTCGGCTCAGCGGGCTTTGGTCGCAACTCTGCAATCTGGCGAAAATCTACACCCTATCCGCCACATTTGCAAGGGGAATTTTGGCTGTACCCCTTACGCCTCGGCGGTCTCAGGAAAAGTTACGTTGTTCCGCTCGAAGAGCGGCGTCAATCGCTGCACGGCCTGTTGTTCGAGGCCAATGAGGCGCTTCCGGATTATCTGCGCGTTCCGCTCCAGCGTCCGGACCGTGATGTGCGTTTCCTCGGAGATTGCTCGATACGACAGCCCGTCCTGGCGCTGCCTCGCCTGCGAGTGGCCAGCGATCAGCGCCATGATCGCGTCGCTGTTCGTCACGGTCAACGATTCACGCCGAGCACGCCGTTGTGCATCTCCGGCACGATGAGGTAATCGCGCAGATGGCCGTTCTCGATCGCGAGCTTGTTCAAGCTGCGCCAATCGCTGCCCGCTTCGACGAACGCGAGGCGCACCCACGTTTTCCACTGCAGCGACGGTACGCCGGGCCGTGATTCCGATTGTGGCGAATCAGCCGCGCCGACGAGCCAGCCAATCATCGGTTAATGGCCGACCTCCGGCTTTTCAAGTAGCTCGAACAGCTGCTCAATCGTTGCATTCGGCATGCACTCGTTAAGCGCGCCGAACACGATTTTGTCGTACAGCACCTGTCCCTCTTGGGAATCCACCGCGACCCCGTTTGCGGCCGCCAGGGCCTCGACGAGTTTGGTCGCAGCGTCAAGTACTTCGTGGGCTTCTGCCTTGGTGATTGTCGTCTTCATCCCTGAGTTATCGACGGTCACGTCTCAAACTTGAGTCCGCTCGGCCATAGCGGCTCGACCATCTGTAAAAATCCGGAGGAATCGAAGCATGTCGACGTCGACACGGAACCCGTGGACGACTGGCGAGAAGCGCCTGCTCGCCCGCCTCTATCCGTCCAACATCCCGTCCAAGGCCCTCTACGCTGCGTTTCCGCGACGCACACGCAAGTCGGTTCAGACGTACGCCCGAACCGTGCTCAAAGTCACGCGCCCACCTCGACGCCGCGGCCAGTTCGCGACGCCTGCGTGGGATCGCATGCGCGCCATGCTCGAGAACGAATCGCTATCGGTTCGCGAGCTGGTGCAGCGTTGTGGCGTCACACAGCAACGGGTCAGCGAGCTGCTGACACTTCACCGCACCGAGGTGCATATCGTCGACTGGATTCCGCCCGTCGGTCGCGCTCAGTGGCGATCAGTTTGGGCCTACGGAAACAAGCCCGATGTGCCCTGCCCGGGTTCGATCAAGTCGGATGCAGCCCGCAGCGCCATGAAGCGCAATCCGTTCCTTGCCGCAGCGGGTCTTGTGACGATCCCTGTCGGCGAGCGCGGCCGCGTCATTCAGCATTCCATGGATGTCGACGAAGAGGAGCTCGCAGCATGAGCACGCGAACCCTCATCGAGATCAACCACGACTTCCTGCAGCGGCTGCTCGACGACCCCGCGGGACTTGCCGTCACGTTGCGGTCTGTCTGCTGCGACCACCAGGCCGAGCTGAACGACGACAACGAGCGCGGCCGCGCGCTCGACCTCGGCGGTGGTATCCGCATCATCTACCGCCGTCACCACAGCGAGGACGCGCGCTTCGTCACCAAATACGTGGACATCGACCTATGAGCGAGAACAGCAAAATTGAATGGTGTGATTCCACGTGGAATCCGTGGGAAGGCTGCCAGAAGGTCGGCCCTGGCTGCAATCACTGCTACGCCGAGGCGCGCAATGCGCGCTTCGGCGGCGGCACGGCTGTGAACTGGGGACCCGGCGCGGCGCGCCGCCGCACCTCGGCCACGAACTGGCGCAAGCCACTCGCATGGAACGCGCAACCGTTCGTCGAGTGCGTTGCGTGCCACTGGCGTGGCGCACGACGCGATTTCGTACGACGCGGCCCGAACGATCTGCTGTGGGAAATGTGCCCCATGTGCAACAGCGTCGATTTCATACCAGCACGCATGCGCGTGTTCTGCGCGTCGCTCGCCGACGTGTTCGACAAAGCTGTCGATCCGGCGTGGCGCGTTGACCTGTTCAGGTTGATCGCCAAGACGCCGAACCTCGACTGGCTGCTCCTGACGAAGCGGATCGGCAACGCGCACGCGATGCTCAACGAAGTCGTCGACCAGCTGTCGTGCGGGCTCAACACGTGGGACGAGCTGCCTTGGCCGGGCGTCTGGCTCGGCGCGACGATCGTCGATCAGGTCGAGGCCGATCGCGACATTGAAAAGCTTCTCATGACGCCCGCGCGCCGCCGATTCCTGTCCATGGAGCCGCTGCTCGGTCCGGTCGATCTTCGCTCGTGGTTCGATCCGACTGGCGTCTGCTGCATGCAGGAAATGCAGTCCTGCGAAAACTGCCCTGCCGATGCGCCATGGATTCATGGTCCGACCACTGACTATGCCGAGGACGGTTCGGGATATAGCTCGCCCGAAATCGACTGGGTGATCGTCGGCGGCGAAAGCGGCCCCGGCGCGCGGCCGATGCATCCCGACTGGGCCCGTGCGCTGCGCGACCAGTGCGCGACCGCCGGCGTGCCGTTCCTGTTCAAGCAATGGGGCGAGTGGCTGCCGGTCGAGCCGAACGGGACCGCCATCAGAGGGTGCGGGGTGACGCCTGTTCGCGAACCTGCCTTTCGCTTCGCGGCGAACCACCACTTCACCAAAGTCGGCAAGCGCTCCGCCGGCCGCCACCTCGACGGTCGGCTGCAAGCCGTGTAGTCACGCCTGCATGAAGCGCTGGCTCGAGCGCAATCACTGGCCGTTCGCGGTCAACATCGCCGGCGTGCCGCTCGTCGCGCGGGAGTACTACGACGCGCGCATGAATGGCACCGCACCGCCATCAGCGCACACGCGCCGGCCCCGCGCCGCCGCACAGGAAGAACCCAATTTCGCCGCACTCAAAACATGATCGGACGACGCAAACGGCCGGATGGATTGCCCTTCCGGCTGTACGCCCATTACGGGAAACATAAGGTCAGCTTCGGCTACAAGCTGCCGAACGGACGCTGGGCGTTTCGCCTGTCGGCGCCGGCACACAACAAGGAAGCCCTTGCCGAGATCCGCAAGCAGGCGATCGAGCGCGCGGAGGCGCTCAACGGGAACGCGATCGAACCTGGCACGGTAGAAGCGCTCGTCGCACGGTACTTCGAATGGCAGGACGGGCTGCCGCACACCGACGAGCGCCGCAAGGCCCAGTCCACCCTAGACGAGAACCGCGTCGAGTCGAAGCGGCTGGTCAAGGTCTTCGGGAAGATGTCACCGGCGGCTATCAAGCCGAAGCATGTGTACGGCTACCTCGACAAGCGCGCGCAGCTCGGCGCGCCAGCGAAAGCGAACAAGGAAATCGCCCTCCTGTCCGCGATCCTCGAATACGGCCGGCGCCGCGGCGAGCTCGAAACAAACCCGTGCCGCGGCATCGAGTACAACCCGACGCGGCCGCGCCAGCGCTATGTGCGCCAGGATGAGATCGATCTCGCCGTGGAAGTCGCACGGTCACGCCGAAGCGTCGGCGATCAGCACCCCAGTTCTGCGTACCTGATCCTCGCGCTATGCGTGAAGGCTGCCTATCTGACCGTGAGCCGGCCGACCGAGATGCGCGAGCTGCACCGCCAGAGCATCCGCCTCGAAGGCGTCGAGGTACCGATCGGCAAGCGCAAGGCCGGCGAGCAGCAGCGCACGAAGCTCGTGCTGTGGTCGCCCGAACTGAAGGCGGTGATCGACGAAGCGCTCGCGCTGCAACGGACGTCAGGTGTTCACGTGTTCGGCAACACGGCCGGCCAAGTGTACACGCGTAGCGGATGGAACACGAACTGGTCGCGCCTGATGGGCTACTGCGAGAAGGAAGCGAAGGCGCGCGGCGTTCAGTTCGAACGTTTCGCGCTACGCGACATGCGTCCGGCGGCCGTCACCGATCGACAGGAGGAAGGTGATGATCGAATTATCGATGCGACCGGACATGCCGATGAACGCATCGTCCGGAAGACATACGACCGGCGACGGGAAAGGAAGGTATGGGCAACGCGATAGGTGCCTCAATGCTACGGTAGCAAGTGCCCTTCGGCTGCCTTCAAGTGGCGCGCCATACTCTGGGCTGCAGAATATGACGCGGTCGACATAAACGCGACAATACAAGACGAAATCGCGTAGAACCCGTAGACAAACGCAGGAAACATGCCGTATCCGAGTGAAGCGCCAGCTCCCCTCGTTATAAGTTGATGCGGATCAACTATAGAAATGGTTCCCAGGAGGCCCAAGAGGAATGTAGCCACGACGGCGCCAAATATCGCCGTATGTCGATACCTCACTTCTTCCCGAAAATAGGCGGCACGCGCCTCCGAACTCTGCTGCAACGCTGCAACCGTGCGAGCAAATTTATCCTTGGATTTTTCCGACCGATCAGCCCACTTCTTTCCGAAGTACAGGAAGAGCCGGTCTAGGCCGCGTGTTGCGTACGCAGCGACGATGCTCAAGAGAATCCCTACGGTAACCACCGAGAGCCACCAATACGGCGAATGCAGGTTCTGCAGAAAATCGTCCATCGCTTCCTCGAAAAATGAGCGCAAAAAAGCCCGCTCATCGGCGGGCTTTCAGACTTTCATCTTCCAAGTTTTGGAATCTCATCTTCCAAAACTTGTAACACGTCAGCTTCTTTGCGCTGTAGGTGTTTGAATTTTTTGGGGTGGCTGATGGGACTCGAACCCACGACGACAGGAATCACAATCCTGGACTCTACCAACTGAGCTACAGCCACCACTGATACTGCTTTCTGCTCTTCGCCGTCTTTGTTTCAGCAGCGAAGAAGCAAGATTATACGAAGTCTTTTGAATCTTGCAAAGCCTTTTTTTCAAAAATTTCTTCGGCTTCGTTCAGATGCGCACGCGCCTCGTCGAACACGGCCAGATCGCCGCGCGCGAGCTTCTTGTTGTCGGACAGCACGCGACGCCAGCCGCGTGCGCCGGGCATGCCGCGATACAGCCCGAGCGCATGCCGCACGATCGCGCCGAGGTAGGTCCCGCGCTTCAGCTCAGCCGCGCAGTATTCGATCAGTTGCGCTTCCGCTTCTTCGCGTGTCGGCACCGCGCCCGTCGATCCGTAGAAGCGCGCATCGACCTCCGCGAGCACGTACGGGTTGTGATACGCCTCGCGGCCCAGCATCACGCCATCGACATGCTCGAGATGCTGCGCGACCTCGTCGAGCGTCTTGATGCCGCCGTTGATGACGATCTCCAGCGACGGAAAATCGCGCTTCAACTGATACGCATAGTCGTACTTGAGCGGCGGAATCTCGCGATTCTCCTTCGGCGACAGTCCCTTCAGGATCGCGTTGCGCGCATGCACGACGAACGTTTCGCAGCCGGCCTCGGCCACCGTGCCGACAAAGTCGCGCACGAACGTGTAGTCCTCGACCGCGTCGACACCGATCCGGTGCTTGACCGTGACCGGCACCGACACCGCATCGCGCATCGCCTTCACGCAGTCGGCGACGAGCTGCGGCTCGTTCATCAGGCACGCGCCGAACGCGCCGCGCTGCACACGCTCGGACGGACATCCGCAATTCAGGTTGATTTCGTCGTAGCCCCACTGCTCGCCGAGCTTCGCGGCGCGCGCGAGATCGTCGCGTTCGCTGCCGCCGAGCTGCAGCGCGACCGGCGATTCGTTCGGCGTGAACGCGAGATGCCGCTGGGCATCGCCGAACAGCAGCGCCCCCGTCGTGATCATCTCCGTATACAGCCACGTATCGCGCGTCAGCGTGCGGTGGAACGACCGGCAATGGCGGTCGGTCCAGTCGAGCATGGGCGCGACGGATACGCGGCGGGGAGGAAGCGAGGACGGTACGGACATGGAATTCGGGCAACAGGCCAGGCGGCGCGGAAACAACCGAGCATTTTACCGCAACATGGGCCGTACCTGCCCGGCGCCGGCGCTAGTCGCCCTCACCCAGTTCCGCATCGACCGCCCGCCGCGCCGCGTCGAGCACCCGCTCGATCACGCGCCGTTCGGTCAGCAGCAGCCCGTCGACCTTGACGAGCCGCCAGTCGATCCGCACGGCGTCGCCCTGCAGCACGCGGTAGTGCGCATGCTCGCCGTCCCAGACCTGCTCGGTCTTCACCTCGATCTCGAAGCCGCGGTACGGCTCGCTGAAATCGCCGAGGTCGCTGCCTCTCGGTTCCATCGCACGCTCCGTGGCGACGCGGCGCCTGGCCGCCCGTGCAGCCGGCGCCGTGCGCTCAATCGTATTCGTTGGACAAAAAGGATTTGCCATCGGCAGTCAGGTCGACCCGGTCGGCCGCCGCCTGATAGATCAGCCCCTCGTTCAGCAACGCATAGACGACGTCGTCGAACGCAGCGGGAACCGGCCGGCTTTCGCCGAACTGGTCGATCCACTTCAGCGCCTCGATGGCTTCGGGGGAAAGGATGGGGGTCATGCGTTGCCCTCCGGCATCGGTGTCGTTCCATCCTAACACTTCGTCCGGACGCCGAATACCGAGGCAAACGCGCTGCGGGAGCACCGGACGACGCCGGCGGGCACGCTGCCCGCCGGCGCCGCACCGGCGCAGGAAACGCGCGTTCAGAGACGCGCGATCGATACCTCGGTCGACTTCACCAGCGCGACGACTTCCGCGCCGACTTTCAGTTCGAGTTCGTCGACCGAGCGGGTCGTGATCACCGACGTGACGATGCCGAACGGCGTCTCGACGTCGACCTCGGACACCACCGGCCCGCGAATGATCTCCTTCACCTTGCCTTTGAACTGGTTACGCACGTTGATTGCAGTGATGCTCATCGGGTTGATCGCTCCGAAGAAAAAAGTCTCAGAACGGGCGGCCGGGGCCGCCCGGATTTAAACGGCCCAGCGGATCTGCCCGACCGGTCGAACGTTGTCTGCTTCATGCAGCTCGCCCGGTTCGGCCGCGCCAGGCCCGCCGGCGAGCACGCGCTTCAGCACGCGATCTTCCAGCGCCGCAAACGCCGCCGATGCGCGGGCGCGCGGCCGGTCGAGGGGGACGGGCTGGTCGAGCGCCACGCGCCCCTGCTCGATGAGCAGGACGCGGTCGCCGAGCGCGACAGCCTCTTGCACGTCGTGCGTGACAAGCAGCGCGGTGAACCGATGCTCGCGCCACAGGCGCTCGATCAGCGCATGCATTTCGATGCGGGTCAGCGCGTCGAGCGCACCGAGCGGCTCGTCGAGCAACAACAATTGCGGCCGGTGCACGAGCGCGCGCGCCAATGACACACGCTGCCGCTGGCCGCCCGACAGTTGCGCGGGCCAGTCGTTCGCCCGCTCCAGCAGGCCGACCTCGTCGAGCACCGCGCGTGCGTCGTCGCGCGCACCGCGCCCGAGGCCGAGCATCACGTTCTGCAGCACGGTTTTCCAAGGCAGCAGGCGCGCATCCTGGAACATGATCCGCGTATCGAGCGCGCCGCCGCCCTCGCCGCGCGTCACGAGCGCGCCGCTGCTCGGCTGCTCGAGTCCCGCGACGAGACGCAGCAGTGTCGATTTCCCGCAGCCGCTGCGGCCGACGATCGCGACGAAGCTGCCGCGCGCGATGCCGAGCTCGACGTTGTCGAGCACGGTGCGCGCGCCATAACGCTTGCTGACGCCCGACAGCGTCACCGCATCGTCGGGTGCCGGGCTTCCCGCCCGCCGCCGCGCGAGTGGAACGACCGATGCGCTGCCGTCGCGATCGAGGATCGCCGCGTCTCGCGCATTGCCGTCCGTGACACGCGCCTGCGCAAGCTCGGCCTCGAGGTCTGCGCCGGCGAGCAGGCCGTAAGCGGCCGCCGAAGTCGTCGCATTCATGCTTTTGCTCCTGATTGGTAAGCGGGGTGCCAGCGCAGCGTCACGCGCTCGAGCCATTTCGCCAGCACGTCGGCCAGCTTGCCGAGCACCGCGTACAGCAGGATGCCGACCACCACCACGTCGGTTTGCAGGAATTCGCGCGCGTTCATCGTCATGTAGCCGATGCCCGACTGCGCGGAGATCGTTTCCGCGACGATCAGCATCACCCACATCAGCCCGAGCGCGAAACGCACGCCGACGAGGATCGACGGCAACGCACCGGGGAGGATCACGTCGCGGTACAGCGCAAAGCCGCGCACGCCGTAACTCTTCGCCATCTCGATCAGGTTCGTGTCGACCGAGCGGATCCCGTGATACGTGTTGATGTAGACCGGGAAGAACACGCCGAGCGCAACCAGGAACAGCTTCGCCTTCTCGTCGATGCCGAACCACAGGATCACGAGCGGAATCATCGCGAGCGCCGGGATGTTGCGGATCATCTGGATCGTCGAATCGAGTGCGACCTCGGCGGCCTTCGACAGGCCGGTTGCAAGCCCCAGCGCGAGGCCGACGCCGCCGCCGATCGCAAAGCCGAACAGCGCGCGCCACGTGCTCACCTTCACGTTCGCCCACATTTCGCCCGACGTCACGAGCGACCACGCCGCGCGCACGACCGCAACCGGCTCGGGCAGCACGCGGGTCGACAGCCAGCCGGTGCGCGCACCGACTTCCCACGCAAGCAGCAGCGCGAGCGGCACGAGCCACGGTGCGACGCCGCGCCATGCACGGGCGGCCACGACAGCCCCCGTCGTCGACGTTTTCGTTGTCATCGCAGGCCTCCCTTCGCTCAGCTCTGGCTCGCCTTCGGCAGATAGTTGTTGCCGACGATCTCGCCGAACGGCCCCGACAGCGGGCCGGCCGGCCGCTCCGCGCCCTTGCCCTTGATCAGCGGGAACACGAGTTCGGCAAAGCGATACGATTCTTCGAGGTGCGGGTAGCCGGACAGGATGAACGTCTCGATGCCGAGATCCGCGTATTCGCGCATGCGTTCGGCGACCTGCTCGGGATTGCCGACGAGCGCCGTGCCCGCGCCGCCGCGCACGAGACCGACACCGGCCCACAGGTTCGGATACACCTCGAGCGCCTCGCGGCCGCCGCGCTTGCCGCCGTGCAGCGCGGCCATCCGGCGCTGGCCTTCCGAATCCATGTTCGCGAACGCCTTCTGCGCACGCGCGATCGTGTCGTCGTCGAGACGGCTGATCAGTCGTTCGGCGTCACGCCATGCTTCGTCCTCGGTCTCGCGCACGATCACGTGCAGGCGAATCCCGAACTTGATCTTGCGGCCGCGCGCCTCCGCGCGGGCCCGTATGTCGGCGATCTTCTTCGCGACGGCCTCGGGCGGCTCGCCCCAGGTCAGGTAGGTATCGATGTGATCGGCTGCGATCGCGTGCGCGGCCGGCGACGAACCGCCGAACCACAGCGGCGGATGCGGACGCTGCACCGGCGGATAAAGCGCCTTGCCGCCCTTCGACTGCAGATGCTTGCCGATGTAGTCGAAGCCGCCGTTGTCATGCGATGCGGACAGCAGCCCGCGCCAGATGTTCAGGAAGTCGTCGGTGATCTCGTAGCGCGTGTCGTGATCGGCAAAGAGGCCGTCGCCTTCGAGTTCGGCCGCATCGCCGCCCGTCACGACGTTGATCAGCAGGCGGCCGCCCGACAGGCGGTCGAACGTCGCGGCCATCCGCGCCGACAGTCCGGGCGACGCGATGCCGGGACGGATCGCGACCAGGAACTTCAGGCGCTGCGTCGCCGGAATGAGGCTCGACGCAACGACCCACGCATCCTCGCAGGAACGACCGGTCGGCAGCAGCACGCCGTCGTACCCGAGCGTGTCGGCCGCGACGGCGACCTGCTTGAAATAGTCGTAATCCGCGGCGCGCGCGCCTTCGGCCGTGCCGAGGTAGCGGCTGTCGCCATGCGTGGGGATAAACCAGAACACATTCATCTGCTGCTCCTGCTTGACTGTTCTTGCCGAAATTTGGAAAAAACGTCGCCCTGCTCGCGTCGCGGATGCGCGGCGCATGCATGGTGTGCGTTCGAATCGGGATGGTTCGCCGGTCAAGCCGTGCAGCGGGCGAATACGCGATTGCACGGCTGTTTCTGGGAAATCAGTCTAGGGATCGGTGCAGGGCTTTGGAACGATTATTTTGAGCTTAGGTTTTCCGCTTTCGTGATTAGCACGACGCTGGAGCGAATATCGCGGCGGCCGGGCCCTATAATGACGCACCTATCCGAATAACTCCGCGCGAACGGCCCCGGCCGTGCGCGCCTGCGGTGCACTCATCGATGCAGAAAGTCATCCTGCCGTTCCTGTCCGGCTTCCTTGCCGCCCTGTTCTTCCGCGAGGCCACGCTCGCACTCCTTCACACAGCGGACCTGATCGCCTCGGCCGGCTTCTCCACGCAGCCGTTCGCGCCGCTCGGCATTCCTGAATTTGTCGCGAACGCGCTGATCAGCGCGTGCTGCGCGATCCCGATGGCGTGGCTGTTGCGCGTATCGCCGGAACGCGAGGCGTCGTGGATCGGCGCACTCATGTTCGGCGGCATCGTGCTGACGGCCGCGCGCGTATTCGCGATCGATCCGCTGCGCGGCATCTGGCCGTCGGGCAACATGATGCCGGTGCTCGCGGCCGGCTTCGCGGCGAACGCGGTATGGGGCTTCGGCGCACTCGTGTTCATGCGTGCGTTCATGTCGGACGACGCGGGCGACGAGTAACGCCGCCACGGGCTCTGCGCGCTTCGCCGCAAACCGATCGACATCCATAAACGAAAAGGCCGCCTGCGCATGCAGGCGGCCTTTTCGTTTCCATCTCGCGCCTGGGTCAGCCCGACGGACGTCAGTCCTTCAGGTTCCGCAGCGGATGCGTATCGGGCGTCCACGGACTGTCGAACATCGCGAGCACGTCGGCGCGACCGACGTCGGCGGCCGACCTGAAGCGCCAGACCGGCTGCTGATCCTTGTCGACGATCAGCGCACGCACGCCTTCGATCACGTCGCCGCGCGCGAACGTCGAGCGCGTGAGATCGAGATCGCGTCGCAGGCAATCGGCCATCGTCGCACCGCGTGCGCGTTCGACGACTTCGAGCGACACGGCCATCGACAGCGGCGACAGTTGGCCGCGCATTGCGTGGGTCGCCTTCTCGACCCAGCCGTCGACGGCCGCGCAATCCGGCTCGGCCTCGAGCGATGCGAGGATCGCGTTGATGTCGGGCTGCGCGAAATGGCGATCGATCCCGGCGCGCGCATCGGCCAGCACCGACGTGTCCGGAGTCGGCACGACCTTGTGCGCGGCAGCCGCGTCGGTCACGCAGGCGACGGCCTGCGCACCGCTGTCGATGCGCGTGCTGCGCAGCGTGTCGAGCAGCGCCGGCAGCGCGGCATCGGGCAAATAGACGTCGGCGAGCTGTGCATACAACGCACCGGCCGCATCGAGCGGCGCCCCCGTCACGGCGAGATAGCGGCCGATCGCGCCGGGCGTGCGCGCGAGAAACCAGCTCATCCCGACGTCCGGGAACAGGCCGATGCGCGTTTCGGGCATCGCCATCTTCGTCGAGTCGGTCACGACGCGCAGGCCGCCCGTATGCCGCGCCGCCTGCGAAATACCCATGCCGCCGCCCATCACGACGCCGTGCATCAGCGCGATATAAGGCTTCGGAAACGTGAAGATCGCATGGTTCAGCGTGTATTCGTCGATGAAGAACGTGTCGACCGCATCGCGGTCGCCGCGCTGCCACGCGTCGTGGAAGAAGCGCACGTCGCCGCCCGCGCAGAAGGCGCGCGGATGCGGACTGTGCACGACGACCGCGGCGACCTCCGGATCGTCGCGCCACGCGTCGAGCGCCTGCTGCATCAGCCGGATCATGCCGACCGACAGCGCGTTCAGCGCCTTCGGCCGGTTCAGTTCGAGAAAGCCGATGCGGTTCGCGACATAGGCACGCACGTCGGGCTGGGCGGAATCGGCGGAAACGGCAGCGGAAGTGGAATCGGTCATGAGGGCCATCCGGCAAATGGCAGTCGCACGTTCAGTGCGCCTGCATCTTCGAGAACAGGTTCAGCACCACGACGCCCGCGATGATCAGCCCGAGGCCGATCACCGCCGGCAGGTCCGGCACCTGACGATAGAGCAGCATCGCGACGAGCGTGATCAGCACGATGCCGGCGCCCGACCAGACTGCATAGATGATGCCGACGGGCATCGTGCGCAGCGTCAGCGACAGGCAGTAGAACGCGATGCCGTAACCGGCGACGACGAGCGCCGACGGCCAGAAGCGCGTGAAGCCGTCCGCCGCGCGCAGCGCGGACGTGCCGATCACTTCCGCGACGATCGCGATCGCGAGCCACGCGTATCCGGGAAGCTGCATCGCTCAGCTCCTCGCGAGGGCCAGCACGGCGTAGTCCTGGCCGAGCTCGGCACACAGCGCTTCGACGACGAATTCGTGGTCCGCGCGCTGCGGCAGCCCCGACGCGGTGATCGATCCGATCACGCCCGCACCGGCGACGGTCAGCGGAAACGAACCGCCATGCGGTGAATATTCGGCGAGCGGCAACCCGTGCTTGTCCGCCAGCGTGGCGCCGGCCTGCTGCATGCGCAGGCCGATCGCATACGAGCTGCGCCGGAAATGCGCGACGACGTTGCGCTTGCGGCGCACCCAGTCGGCGTTGTCGGGTGTCGCGCCGGCGAGCGCCGCGTAGAACAGCGGCTGGCCAAACGTGACGATGTCGAGCGCGACCGCGTGGCCGCGCGACGTCGCGAGCGCATGCATCCGGTTGCCGAGCGCCCACGCGCGGGCCGGGTCGAAATGGGGAAACACGAGCGCCTGTTCCTGCGCGCCGATCGATTGAAGATCGTGAGCGATGTCCATGAATCCGTCGATGCAGTTGGGTGAGTCGCAACGGCGCCGATGCGATCGCGCACGGCCCCGCTGCCGAAGTGACGAAACAAACCGCTCGATTCTAGCGCACGCGCCCAGCGCACCGCCCCCACCGGACGCGACACGCGATTGTCAGAAAGTGCTTGCACGCGTTCGGGGAACTCCTTATAATTCATTTCTTCGACGGACGCGGGGTGGAGCAGTCTGGCAGCTCGTCGGGCTCATAACCCGAAGGTCGTAGGTTCAAATCCTACCCCCGCAACCAACGTCCAGATTCATACAGGAAGCCCGGCCCCGTGCCGGGCTTTTTGTTTTTCCGCACCCGATCCCCGTCCCCTCTTCGCGCACGCGTGGCCCTCCGCTTCGCGCGGCACGCCGCCCGCAGGCGTTCGAGAATGCCGCGCCCCGGTGATACACTCGCATCACCTCGTCCCTTCCACTCGACATGAAATTCTGCTCCGTCTGCGGTCACGAAGTCATCGCGCGCATTCCTCCGGGCGACAACCGCGAGCGCTTCGTCTGCGATCACTGCGGCACGATCCATTACCAGAATCCGCGCAACGTCGTCGGCACGGTCCCGGTCTGGGGCGATCAGATCCTGCTGTGCCGCCGCGCGATCGAACCGCGCTACGGGTTCTGGACGCTGCCCGCGGGCTTCATGGAAATGGGCGAGACGACGGCCGAAGCCGCTGCACGCGAAACGCTCGAGGAAGCCGGCGCACGCGTCGAGGTGCAGAACCTGTTCACGCTGCTCAACGTGCCGCACGTGCACCAGGTCCACCTGTTCTATCTCGCGCGGCTCACCGATCCGGGTTTCGAAGCCGGCGAGGAAAGCCTCGAAGTGAAGCTGTTCGACGAAGCCGACATCCCGTGGGACGAAATCGCGTTCCCGACCGTCAGCCAGACCCTGCGATTCTTCTTCGCCGATCGCGCCGCAGGCGACTACGGCGTGCACACCGGCGATATCTTCCGCTCGCTGCGCAACGGCTGAGCCCGCCCCCATGGTCCCCTGGCTCGGCCCGGACGATTCGTTTCCGCCCATCGAACGCGCGCTCGGTCCCGCGACCGGCGCGCCCGGGCTGCTCGCCGCGAGCGCCGACCTGCTGCCTTCGCGCCTCATCGACGCGTACCTGCGCGGCATCTTCCCGTGGTACTCGGACGGCCAGCCGGTGCTGTGGTGGAGCCCCGACCCGCGCATGATCCTCGTGCCGGCCGAATTCAAGGTGTCGCCGTCGCTGCGCAAGACGCTGAAGCGAGTGCTGCGCGACCCCGCATGGGAAGTGCGCGTCGATCACGACTTTCCGGGCGTGATGCGTGCCTGCGCGCAGGCGCCGCGCCGCGGGCAGCGCGGCACGTGGATCACGGCCGAGATCATCGACGCGTATACGTCGCTCTATCGCTCCGGCAACGCGCACAGCATCGAGACGTGGCACGACGGGCGCCGTGTCGGCGGCCTGTACGGCGTGTCGTTCGGGCGGATGTTTTTCGGCGAGTCGATGTATGCGGATGCCACCGACGCATCGAAAATCGCACTGGCCGCGCTCGTCGCCCACCTTCGCGACCAGGGGCTGGAGATGATAGACTGCCAGCAGAATACGTCGCATCTAGCGTCGCTCGGCGGCCGCGAGATCGCACGCAAGGCCTTTGTCGCTCACGTGCGCAGCGCGGTAGCCGAACCGCCGATTCCGTGGCAGTTCGACAAGCGCGTGCTCGCCGCGCTGACGGGCGCCGCCGAAACGGCGGCGCCCTCCGGGATCGAGCGCTAGCGCGGCACTCCCTCCCTGCATCGAGAGCTGCCCATGACTCACCCGACTGAGCTGCCGCTTTCACCGCTTTCGGCGCTGCAATTCTATGCAACGGCGCCCTATCCGTGCAGCTATCTGGACGGCCGCATCGCGCGCTCGCAAGTCGCGACGCCGAGCCACCTGATCAACTCCGACATCTACACCGAACTCGTGAAGGCCGGCTTCCGCCGCTCGGGCGTCTTCACGTATCGCCCGTACTGCGACGGCTGCCGCGCCTGCGTGCCGGTGCGCGTGCCCGTCGACGCGTTCGAGCCGTCGCGCACGCAGCGCAGGATGTGGAAGCGGCACCGCGCGCTCGTCGCGACGGTCTCGCCGCTGCACTACGACGAAGAGCACTACGCGCTCTACATGCGCTACCAGTCCGCGCGCCACGCAGGCGGCGGCATGGATCGCGACAGCCGCGACCAGTACGAGCAGTTCCTGCTGCAGAGCCGGATCAACTCGCGCCTCGTCGAAT
Source organism: Burkholderia pyrrocinia (assembly GCF_018417535.1). NCBI lineage: Bacteria > Pseudomonadati > Pseudomonadota > Betaproteobacteria > Burkholderiales > Burkholderiaceae > Burkholderia > Burkholderia pyrrocinia. The sequence continues at coordinate 1,298,726 of NZ_CP070977.1, forward strand.
TCCGCGACCTCGACGCGCCGGGCGGCGAGCCCGGCAAGCTGCGCATGGTCAGCATGATCGATATCCTCGGCGACGGGCTGTCGTCGGTCTACACGTTCTTCGAGCCCGACGATCGGCACACGAGCTACGGCACCTACAACATCCTGTGGCAGATCGAGCAGGCGAAGAGCCTGGGCCTGCCCTACGTGTATCTCGGCTACTGGATCCGCGAGAGCCCGAAGATGGCGTACAAGGCGAACTTCCATCCGCTCGAAGGGCTGATCGACGGCCGCTGGAAGATACTCGATCCGGATCGGGTCGACCTGCCGCCCGTCGACGCGGCGCTGGCCCGCGCGCCGCTGCCGGGCGGGCATTCCGGCTCGGGCTGACGCGCGCCGCGGGGGCGACGAAGCGAAGCGCGCCCCAGCCGCGCAACTCCCGGTAAAATAGCCGGTTGTCATTCATTCCGGCTGTCCGCCCAATTCCCGTGTTCAGTTCCCTTTATCCGCTGGCCCGCGCATCCCTGTTCAAGATGGATGCGGAAGACGCTCACCACCTCACGCTGCGCGCGCTCGGCGCGGCCGGCCGCACCGGCCTCGCCTGCGCGCTGTCGGCCCGCGTACCCGACGCGCCGCGCACCGTGATGGGGCTCACGTTCCGCAACCCGGTCGGCCTCGCAGCCGGCCTCGACAAGGACGGCGCGGCCATCGACGGCCTCGCGGCGCTCGGTTTCGGCTTCATCGAAGTCGGCACGGTCACGCCGCGCGCACAGCCCGGCAACCCGCGCCCGCGGATGTTCCGCCTGCCGCAGGCCGAAGCGCTGATCAACCGGATGGGCTTCAACAACCACGGCGTCGACCAGTTCGTGAAGAACGTCCAGGCCGCCCGCTATCGCGGCATCCTGGGCCTGAACATCGGCAAGAACGCCGATACGCCGATCGAGCGCGCCGCCGAGGACTACCTGTACTGCCTCGAGCGCGTGTACCCGTTCGCGAGCTACGTGACGATCAACATCTCGTCGCCGAACACGAAGAACCTGCGCCAGCTGCAGGGCGCGGGCGAGCTCGACGCACTGCTCGCCGCGCTGAAGGACAAGCAGCAGCGCCTCGCCGACCTGCACGGCAAGCTCGTGCCGCTCGCCCTGAAAATCGCGCCCGATCTCAACGACGAACAGGTCAAGGAAATCGGCGACACGCTGCTGCGCCACAAGATCGAAGCGGTGATCGCCACCAACACCACGCTGTCGCGCGCGGCCGTCCAGGGCCTGCCGCATGCGGACGAGGCCGGCGGCCTGTCGGGCCGGCCGGTGTTCGACGCGTCGAACGAAGTGATCCGCAAGCTGCATGCCGAAGTCGGCAGCGAAGTGCCGATCATCGGCGTCGGCGGCATTTTCTCGGGCGAGGACGCCCGGGCGAAGCTCGCGGCCGGCGCGGCGCTCGTCCAGCTCTATACGGGCTTCATCTACCGCGGCCCCGCGCTCGTCGCCGAATGCGTGAAGGCCATCGCCCGCGAGCGCACCGCGTAATATAGGCATAAACAAACGATATTTAGCTGTCGATTGCATTTTTGCTATCATCAGCGCCACTATCAGAATCATTGACCCGGACAGGGCAAGGAAACACACGATGAAATTTGCGCTGCTGAAGAAGCTGCTGGTTGCCGGCCTGATCGGCACGTCGTTCGCCGCCGCCACCGCGCATGCGGCCGACCTCCTCGACCAGGTGAAGCAACGCGGTACGCTGCGAGTCGGCCTCGAGGGCACGTTCCCGCCGTTCAACTCGAAGAACCCGCAAGGCGAGCTCGTCGGCTTCGACGTCGACATCGCGAAGGCTGTCGCCGCGAAGCTCGGCGTGAAAGCCGAGTTCGTGACGACCGAATGGAGCGGCATCATCGCGGGCCTGCAGGCCGGCAAGTTCGACGTGATTGCCAACCAGGTCGGCATCACCGACAAGCGCAAGGAAACGCTCGACTTCTCGCCGGCGTACACGTACTCGTCCGCGCAACTGATCCAGCGCAAGGACGACACGCGTGAGTTCAAGTCGCTGGACGACCTGAAGGGCAAGAAGCTCGGCGTCGCGCTCGGCACGAACTACATGGACATGGCGAAGTCGGTGCCCGGCGTCGACGTGAAGACGTACCCGGGCGCGCCCGAGTACCTGCGCGATCTCGCAGCCGGCCGTCTCGACGCCGCGCTCAACGATCGCCTGATGCTCGCGTACCTGACGAAGAATTCGCAACTGCCGCTGCGCCCGGGCGCGAACGTCGGCTCGGCGAACCCGTCGGGCATCCCGTTCAGGAAGGGCAACCCGAAGTTCCAGAAGGCGATCGACGACGCGATGGCGCAACTCGCGGCCGACGGCACGTTCACGAAGATCTCGGACAAGTGGTTCGGCATCGACGTGACGAAACCGATCAAGTAAGCACGCCTGCATTTCCCGCCTGACGGCGGGCCGGACAGGGCGGCATCCGCAACGATGCCGCCCTTTGTTTTATTCGTCCGGTTTATGATTGCGCTTTCGCGCTCGCATCCGATTCGTATTCCATGTCGACAACGTCCCTGCTCGTCCAATCGCTGCCGGTGCTCGCCCAGGGCGCCGTACTGACCGTCAAGTTCGCCGTGCTGTCGATGGTGTTCGGCCTGCTCGGCGCTCTCGTGCTCGCGATGATGGGCATCCGGCAAAGCGAGCCGCTCGACGGCTTCGAACGCATCTGGGTCAACGCGCTAGCGTGGCTCGCGCGCGCGTACGTGAGCCTGATGCGCGGCACGCCGCTACTCGTGCAGATCTTCGTCATCTACTACGGGCTGCCGAGCCTCGGCATCTCGCTCGACCCGACGCCGGCCGGCGTCATCGCACTGTCCGCAAACGTCGCGGCTTACATGTCCGAAAGCATGCGCGGCGCGATCAACGGCATTCACCGCGGCCAGTGGCTCGCGTCGTACAGCCTCGGGCTGTCGTGGGGGCAGACGCTGCGCTACGTGATCGGCCCGCAGGCGCTGCGCATCGCGGTGCCGAGCCTGTCGAACAGCCTGATCAGCCTGATCAAGGACACGTCGCTCGTGTCCGTGATCACCGTGACCGAACTGCTGCGCAGCGCGCAGGAAGTCATCGCGGCGACCTATCAGCCGCTGCCGCTCTATCTCGCCGCCGCGGCCGTGTACTGGATCCTGTGCCAGATCCTCGAATGGGTGCAGCGCTGGTACGAAAAGCGCCTGTCGCTGCCGTCGCGGCACTGAGCGCACACCATCCGCCGGGCCGCGCACGCGGGCCCGGCCCCTTGCTTCCCGCCTACTCGCCCGAATAGCGCACGCCGAGCGCGGCACGTGCGGCATCGGTCATCGCGATCATCTGCCGCGAATGGTCGTGCGTCATGATCGGGCTTTCGGTTTCGCCCGCGCGCAGCAGGTCGCAGAAATGCGCGGTCTCGTAGTTCAGCCCGCCGCCGTCGACCGGCGCGTCGAGTTCGACGGTGCGCCCGTCCGCATAGCGGATCGTCGCGCGCGCCGGGTTCCACCACTTCTCGTGAATCGTCACATGCCCGCCGGCCGCGGCGATCAGCGCGTCGCCGCGCCCCATCACGTCGAGCCCGCAAAAGAGCTGCGCGATCCCGCCGTTCGCATGCAGGCTGTTCAGGCTCGCGAACATGTCGACGCCGGTCGCACCGACGCGGCCGAGCGTCTGCACGTCGAGCGCCGCGCCGAGCCAGTCGACCGCGAGAAACGCCTCGTAGATCCCGATATCGAGCAGCGCGCCGCCCGCGCGATCGAGGCGATAGACGGAATGGTCACCGGGTACCGACGACGATGCGCACCCCGCGCGCACGAGCCGGATCTCGCCGATCGGATCGTCATGCAGGTGCGCGCGCAACTGACGGTACAGCGGAAAGAACGGCGGCTTCATCGCTTCCATGAAGAGCCGCCCGGCGTCGCGTGCCGCACGCAGCACGGTGTCGAGTTGCGCCGCGTTCAGCGTCGCGGGTTTTTCGCACAGCACGGCCTTGCCGGCGGCAAGCGCGGCCAGCGTGTACTGCGCGTGACTGTCATGGAGCGTCGCGATGTAGACGGCGTCGATATCGCTCGCGAGGAGCGCTTCGAGGCTGGCCGCAGGCGTGCCGCCGCACGTCTCGCAAAAGGCCGCGGTCGCGTCGGCGCGGCGCGCCCAGGCGCCTGCGAGCGTGGCACCCGGTACGTGCGCGAGGCTTTGCGCGAAGCGGCGCGCAATGCTGCCTGCGCCGACGATGCCGAAGCGCACCGGGCGATGGTCGTTGTCGTTCATCCTGATCTTCCGTGTCGGTCGTATGACGGTGGCCGGCACGCCGCCGGCCGACCGTCATGATAAACGGCTCGCCGGCACACGGATGAGCGACACGAGCAGCGTCAGGCTCGCACGGGAACGTCGACGGAGAAATCGCGCGAGATCTCGTCGGCGCTGAAATCGATCAGCGCGAGCGATGCCGCTTCGGCTTCGCGCGGATCGCGCCGCTCGATCGCGTCGACGACACGCGCATGCGCCTTGACGGCGATTTCGTGTGCGCCCTCCTTCTTCACGACGCGCGGATTCACGAGGCGCACCGCACCGCGCACGATCGCCGCCATCTGCTGGAAGAACTGGTTGCCGCTCGCCTGCACGATCCGCGTGTGCAGCAACTCGTCCGCCGTGTCGTAGCCGGGATCGCCGGGCTGCAGCACCTTGAACGCATCGAACGCTTCGCGAATGCCCGCGATGTCGGCCGCCGTCGCACGCACCGCCGCCTGCGCGGTCGCGCGCGGTTCGATCAGCATCCGGAATTCGATGACGTCGCGCATGAACTGCGGATCGGGTTTTGCCCGAAATCGCCAGCTCACGACATCTTCGTCGATCATCCGCCAGTCACGCATCGGCCGCACGCGCGTGCCGACTTTCGGCCGCACGTCCAGCATGTCGCGCGCAAGCAACATCGACAGCGCTTCCCGCATCACGGTGCGACTCACATCGAACTCTTTCGATAGCACGTCTTGCGGCGGCAAGATGCCGCCGTACTTGTCTTCGACGATACCCGAGACAAGCCCATCCATCACTTTGGCGACCAGTGACCGGTCTTTGCCCTGCTCCATGACACCTCCCCGTGCGTCGATTTGCGAACACCTGCTCCGCAGTTCCGCCGGCCCTGGTTACTACTGTTCTTATGATCTATAAGTTGATGAGTTCGAGGATATTTCGCTATCTGGTAAACACCTGACAGGGTTATCCCTCTTTTTGTCGGGGTGATTTATAAGGCTTCAAAAAAGGCCCGGGAAGCGCGCTGCGCCTGCCGGGCCTTGAATTCCACAAGATTTAACCATGCAATCCATTACAGTCGACATACAGTCGACATCGTGCCGCTACGGACTGCTTTTCATTTCTTTCAATTAGCCGAATAAACGATCGTTTCAACGCCGTTTTCCGTGCCGAGCAAGCACAGGTTCGCACCGCGCCCGGCAAACAGCCCGACCGTCACGACGCCCGGCCAGGCATTCACCTGCGCTTCGAAGCCGCGCGGATCGGCGATCTGCAGCCCCTTCACGTCGATGATCTCGTTGCCGTTGTCGGTGATGTACGGTGCGCCGTCCTTCGTCACGCGCAGCACCGGCACGCCGCCGAGCGCGGTCACGCGCCGGCCGATCGCCGTGCGCGCCATCGGCACGACCTCGATCGGCAGCGGGAACGCGCCGAGCACCGGCACGCGCTTGCTGGCATCGGCGATGCAGACGAACGTGTCGGCCACCGACGCGACGATCTTCTCGCGCGTCAGCGCGCCGCCGCCGCCCTTGATCATCGCGCCGCTCGCGTCGATCTCGTCGGCGCCGTCGACGTACACCTGCAGCGAGTCGACCTCGTTCAGGTCGAACACCTTGATGCCGTGCGATTTCAGGCGTTCGGTCGTGGCGACGGAGCTCGACACGGCGCCGCGATAGCGCGACTTGACGACGGCGAGCGCGTCGATGAAGCAGTTGGCGGTCGAGCCGGTGCCGACGCCGATCACGGCGCCTTCCGGCACGTTCTGGATCACGTAATCGGCGGCGGCCTGGCCGACGAGGCGTTTGAGTTCGTCTTGAGTCATGGAGTGGTCGTGCTGCGGGATTGCGGAAAACCGCCAGTTTACCGGACTCGGATGACGGCCCGCGTTTTTCGGCGCGCGGTGCGCCGAGCGTTCAGGGTGCACCCGCCGCAGGCGCGTTGTCTGCCGGTTGCGTGCCGGGGAAGTACTTGTCGAGCAATGCCTGCGCGATCGCGTCGCTTTCGGCATCCGGATTGCCCGCATAGTCGGACGGCCGGAAATGCATCTGGAACGCCGCGAATACGCGCCGCGTGCGAGCGTCGAGCACGCCGTCGGTCGGCACGTCGTAGCCGTAACGCGCGAGCTTGAGCTGCAGTTCGCGCACATCGACCAGTGCGTGCGGATCTCGACCGCCGAGCCGCGTGGCCACGGTTGCATCGTCCGGCCATGCACCGACACCGACCTGTGCAAGCGCATGCCACGGGAACAGCGGCCCGGGATCGATCTTGCGTTGCGGGGCGATGTCGCTGTGCCCGACCACGCGCGTCGGCGGGATCGCGTAGCGTGCGACGATGTCCTTCGACAGACGGGTCAGTGCTTCGACCTGTTCGGGCGGATACGGCTGCCAGGTGCGATTCTGCGGATCGAGCGGGCCGCGGTTCACGTTCTCGATGCCGATCGACGCCGCGTTCAGTTCGGTCGTGCCCTGCCACTCGCTGACGCCCGCATGCCATGCGCGTTCCGATTCCGGAACGAGCTGGTAGACGACGGGCATCCCGTCTTCGATGCGCGGCTGCGGCGGCACGACGTAATGCACGCTGACCGAATCGCCCGTCAGCGTGCGCAGCGACTTCGCTTCGTCGCTTTCGGTGTAATGCATCACGAGAAAGCGGATCCGCGAATCGGCACCGCGCGCTTGCAGGCTCGTGTCGGCGTAGTAGGTGCCGCGTTCGACGAGCGACGGCGACGTGCAGGCAGCCAGCAGGCATAACACGGCGCATGATGCGCCGAGGCGAAACGGGGTCATCGGTCGCGAGTTCCGGAGAACCGCGTGCCGCATCGCAGCGCGGCACGCGTCGTTCGGGTCATCCCGGGCCCGCGCACATCGCGCGAGACGGGTTGCGTCAGCCCTTCACGCGCCGCTGGCGCACGGCTTCGTACAGACACACGCCGCTTGCGACCGACACGTTCAGGCTTTCCACGCTGCCGGCCATCGGGATGCTCATCACGTCGTCGCAGGTGTCGCGCGTGAGCCGGCGCATGCCTTCGCCTTCCGCGCCCATCACGAGCGCGACGGGGCCGTCGAGCTTCGTGTCGTAGAGCGTCGCCGACGCCTCGTCCGACGTGCCGATGATCCACACGCCGGCCTCCTTCAGCTCGCGCAGCGCGCGCGCGAGGTTCGTCACCGTGATGTACGGGACCGTATCGGCCGCGCCGCTCGCCACCTTGGCCGCGGTCGCGTTCAGGCCGACCGCACGGTCGCGCGGCGCGATCACCGCGTGCGCGCCGGCCGAATCGGCAACGCGCAGGCACGCGCCGAGGTTGTGCGGATCGGTGACGCCGTCGAGCACAAGCAGCAGCGCGGGGCCCTGGATGCCGTCGAGCAGCTCGGACAGGTTCTGCGCGAGCGGCACGTCCTCGACACGCGCGACGACGCCCTGGTGACGCTCGGTATGGGCGAGGCCCCACAGGCGCGTTTCGTCGGCCGCGATCAGCCGCACGCCCGCTTCCTTCGCGGTATGCAGGAAGTCCTGCATGCGGCGGTCGCGGCGCGTCTGGTCGTACAGCACCTCCGCAACCGTCGATGCATCGTGCCGCAAACGTGCGGTCACCGCATGAAAACCGTAAAGAACCTTCAGACGTGACATGACTGGAACAACCTTCGATCAAACGTGCGGCCGCGCGACGCGCGCAGCCGCGATCCATGGAAAAGGAAAGCGCCGCGTAGCCGGCCGATGACCGGTGACGCGGCGTCTCTCGATACTGCAGGGCGTGCGCATGCGCCGCCCCGAACGCTCAATACTTCTTGCGGGCGCGCGGCTTTTTCGCGGTCGGTTTCGCCGCCGCACCGCCAGTGCCACCGCCGCCGCCCTTCTTCTTCGCGGCGGCACGCGCGGCATGCGCTTCCTTCACCGCGACGCTCGGCGCGCTCGCGGCCTTCTTGCGACGCGGTGCGAACTCCTCCGCCTGCGGCAGCGCGCGTACGCGCGGGCCGTTGCGATCGGCACCGGCACCGGCACCCGCGGCAGCCGGCGCGGGCGACGGACGCGGCGCCTTCACCGGCGTATCGCGCACGAGGCGGAAATCGATCTTGCGCGCGTCGAGATCGACACGGCTCACCTGCACGCGCACGCGGTCCGACAGCCGATAGCGGATGCCCGTCCGTTCGCCGCGCAGTTCGTTCTTGATCTCGTCGTACTGGAAGTAGTCCGAGCCGAGTTCGGTGACGTGCACGAGCCCTTCGATGAACAGCGTGTCGAGCTGCACGAAGATGCCGAACGACGTGACGCCGTTCACCATCCCGCCGTACTCCTCGCCGAGCTTGTCGCGCATGAAGTAGCACTTGAGCCATGCCTCGACGTCGCGCGACGCTTCGTCCGCACGCCGCTCGTTCGCCGAGCAGTGCAGGCCGAGCTCTTCCCAGATCGCCGTGTTCGGGCGCGAGCGGCCGCGCGCTTCGTCGTCGGCCTGCTGCATCGCGCGGGCACGCGGCGACAGCGCGGTGTTCAGCTCGAAGCCCTCCGGCGCCTTCGGCACGTACTTCTTGCCGGACAGGATCGCGTAGATCGCGCGGTGCGTGAGCAGGTCGGGATAACGACGGATCGGGCTCGTGAAGTGCGCGTACGCCTCGTACGCGAGACCGAAGTGGCCGATGTTGTCCGGGCTGTAGACGGCCTGCTGCATCGAACGCAGCAGCATCGGCTGCAGCATCTGCGCGTCGGGCCGGTCGCGGATCTGCGCCATCAGCGCCGCGTAGTCGCTCGCATGCGGCTTGTCGCCGCCGCCGAGCGACAGGCCCATGCCGCGCAGGAACGCGCGCAGGTTCTCGAGCTTCTCCGGCGTCGGCCCCGCGTGCACGCGGTACAGGCCCGGATGCTTGTTGCGCTTCAGGAAGTCGGCCGCGCAGACGTTCGCGGCCAGCATGCATTCCTCGATCAGCTTGTGCGCATCGTTGCGCTGGCGCGGCACGATCTGCTCGATCTTGCCTTGCGAGTTGCAGACGATGTAGGTCTCGGTCGTATCGAAGTCAATCGCGCCGCGCTTCTGCCGTGCGGCGAACAGCGACTTGTAGACGCCGTACAGGTTCTGCAGGTGCGGCAGCAGGTCCGCTCGGCGCGCAGCCTCCGGCCCCTTCGTATTCGACAGCACGGCCGCGACTTCGGTGTACGTGAGGCGCGCGGCCGAATGGATCACGGCCGGATAGAACTGGTACGCCTTGATCTCGCCGCGCGCGGTGATCACCATGTCGCACGCGAGCACGCAGCGGTCGACCTGCGGGTTCAGCGAGCACAGGCCGTTCGACAGCTTCTCCGGCAGCATCGGGATCACGCGGCGCGGGAAATACACCGACGTGCTGCGCTCGAGTGCATCGGCATCGAGCCCGTTGCCCGGCTGTACGTAGTACGACACGTCGGCGATCGCGACGATCAGCCGGAAGCCGTCGCCGCGGCCGACCTTGACCGGCTCGCAGTAGACGGCGTCGTCGAAGTCGCGTGCGTCTTCGCCGTCGATCGTCACGAGCGGTACGTCGCGCAGGTCGACGCGGAAACGCAGGTCGGCCGGCCGCACCTTGTCGGGCAGCGCGGCGGCTTCGTCGAGCGCCGGCTGACTGAATTCATGCGGCACGCCGTACTTGCGCACCGCGATTTCGATTTCCATGCCCGGATCGTCGATGTCGCCGAGCACTTCGACGACACGGCCGAGCGGCTGCGAATGACGGCTCGGGAAATCGGTCAGCTCGACGACGACGACCTGCCCGACCTTCGCCTTCTTCACGTTCTGCGTGATCAGGATGTCGTGGCCGATGCGCTTGTCTTCCGGCGCGACGATCAGCGCACCGTTCTCGTTGAGCAGGCGGCCGATCACGCGCTTGTTCGCGCGCTCGGTGACTTCGACGACATGCCCTTCCGGTCGGCCGCGGCGATCGTAGCCGACGATCCGCGCGAGCACGCGATCGTTGTGCATCACCTTCTGCATTTCGCCGTTCGGCAGGAACAGGTCGTCCTGACCGTCGTCGCGGATCACGAACCCGTAGCCGTCGCGATGCCCCTGCACGCGCCCCGCGACGAAGTTCGACGGATGCGTCAACTGGTAGTGGCCGCGCTTGTCGAGGCGGATCTGGCCGTCGCGTTCCATCGCGGCGACACGCCGGAAGAACCCTTCGCGCTCCTGACGCTTGATCGACAGTGCTTCGGCGATGTCGTTGGCAGCCAGCGACGCGTCGCTCGTACGCAGCACGCCGAGAATTTCTTCACGGCTCGGAATGGGGTACGGATATTTGCTCAAGGGTTTGTCGATGATTGTTCTCGTTGCGTTGACTGATGGTGCACGGCATCAACATAGAGGTGTCCGTCAGACAGTTCTATATTGACGGCGGCGAGTCATTCTATCACCGGCCTGTGTCGCCAAATAACGGGAATGCCGCGGGCCGGCGCGACGGCGGCCGGTTTGCGATGCATCGCAAAAAAGTGTTGACACGAAAAATTGGGGCGCTATAATTTCGCTTCTTTGCAGCAAGCAGCTACTGCAAAACGTGCCCAGGTGGCGGAATTGGTAGACGCACTAGGTTCAGGTCCTAGCGGTGGCAACATCGTGGAGGTTCGAGTCCTCTCCTGGGCACCATCTGTTTTCTAAAAAAGGTCGGCTTCTGCCGGCCTTTTTTCATTTCAAGCCCAGGAAGCAAAGCGCCTGCGCGCTTTGCGTGAGGACTCGAAAGGCTGCGCTTGCAAGCGCAGCCGGGGTCGCGCATGTGTGACCGAGTCCTCTCCTGGGCACCATCTGTTTTCTAAAAAAGGTCGGCTTCTAGCCGGCCTTTTTTCATTTCAAGCCCAGGAAGCAAAGCGCGGCTTACTCGCCGATGAACTTGCGCAGCAACCGGCACAGCTCGTCGAACTCGGCCTTCGTAAATTTCCGCAAGCGGGCATTGAGCACCTTCGGTGCGATCTCCGGAATCTGCGCGGCAACCGCCTGCCCCGCTTCCGTCAACGCGAGGTTCACGACTCGCCGATCGCTCATGCTGCGCGAACGCTCGACGAGCCCCTTGCTCTCCAGCTTGTCGAGCAGGCGCGTCATCAACCCCGTGTCGACCCCGAGCAACTTCGACAACTCGAAAGGCGTCGTCGCGCTGCCGATCCGTATCGACAGCAGGACGCCCATCTGCTGCGTCGTGATGTCGAGATCCTTCAAGGCCGCATCCATCTCGGACGCGACCAGGTTACGCGCCTTCGCGAGCGCAAACCCCACACTCTCGGTGTGCAGGAAATTCTTCGGCGTGTAGTGTTCCATCGTGCTGGCTGAATCGCATATTGTTGACGCACACAATAATTGCGATATCAGGATTTTTCAAGACGCGTCGATCCCGCACGCGAGCCGTCCCGCACCGGCTCAATGCCCGCCGGCGGCCGCGGCCCCGGCTGCCACGCCCTTGCCCGGCCGCGTCACCCAGACCAGCGGGATGATCAGCACGAAGATCACCGCCGACAACCAGAAAATGTCGTTCAGCCCCAGCATCGTTGCCTGCGCATTCAGCGTCGCCTCGAGGAACGTGAGCGCTTTCGGCGTGCCGCCGTCGAGCGCGCCCTGCACGCTGGCGACCGCACTCGCGAAGATCGGGTTGCTCACGCTGCCCTGCTCGGCCAGTTGCGCATGATGCAGGATCGTGCGGTCGTTCCAGCCGGTGCTCGCGAGCGACGTGCCGACCGCGCCCATGAACACGCGCGCGAAATTCGACAGGCCCGCGGCCGCCGGGATGCGCTCGGGCGGCAGCCCCGACAGGATGATCGACGTGAGCGGCGTCATGAAGAACGCCGTCGGAATGCCTTGCAGCAACGTGGGCGCCACGAGCGACCACGTATCGACGCCCGTCGTATAGCGCGAACGCATGAAAAACACGCCGGCAAAGCCGAGAAACGCGAGGGTGACGAGCACGCGCATATCTGACTTCGGCATCACCTTGCCGACCAACGGTGCGAGAATCACCGCGAAGATGCCGAGCGGCGCGGTCACGAGGCCGGCATTGACGACCGGATAACCGAGCGAGCCCTGGATCCATTGCGGCAGGATCACGAGATTGGCGAAAAATACCGCGAACGCAATCGAAATGGCCACCGTTCCGCCGAGGAAATTTCGCTGTGCGAACAGCCTGAGATCGACGATCGGGCGCGCTTCGGTCAACTCCCAGATCAGGAAGAACAGAAAGCCGACCACCGCCACGATAGTCAGGATCCAGATCGTCGACGAACTGAACCAGTCGAGATCCTTGCCCTTGTCGAGCATGACCTGCAGCGCGGCGACCCACACGACGAGCGCGATCAGCCCGACCTTGTCGATCGGCAGCTTGCGGGCCGGCGTTTCGCGGTTGCGATAGAGCGCCCAGATCACGGCAGCGGCGAACAGCCCGACAGGCACGTTGATGTAGAAGATCCACGACCAACTGTAGTTGTCCGTGATCCAGCCGCCGAGCGCGGGGCCGGCAATCGGCCCGACGGTCGCCGTCATCCCCCACAGCGACAGCGCGCTCGAACTCTTCTCCTTCGGGAACGAAGCGAGCAGCAACGCTTGCGACAACGGTACGAGCGGCCCGGCCACGGCACCCTGGACGATCCGCGCGGCAAGGAGCACGGTCAGGTTGGGCGCGAGCCCGCAGGCTGCCGACGACAGCACGAACAGCAGGATGGCCCAGACGAACAGCTTCACCTGCCCGACCCGCTGCGTGAGCCAGCCGGTCAGCGGGATCGACACCGCGTTGGCCGCCGAGAATAGCGTGATGACCCATGTGCCCTCGTCGATCGACACGCCGAGATTGCCCGAAATGGTTGGAATCGCGACATTGGCGATCGACGAATCGAGCACGTTCATGAACGTGGCAAGCGCCACCGCGAGCGTACCCAGCGCGAAGCTGGCGCCAGTCAGGGGCGCCGGCGCACCCGAACTTTCAGACGGTTTCATCGGATGTCCCTCTGATCAGGCGCCGTGCGAACAGCCGCCGCGGCGTCGAGGAAAATTAACTGACAAGTCAGATAAATGATGGAAAAAAAGCGATCGCCGCGGCCCGCGGGTCTTGCCCGCACCAACGCCAATCGCTGACTCCGAACTTTCTGCAAAGAATATATTTGACTATGCAGTCAAATGCAAGCGGAAGACAAAATGCACGGATCGATCGCCGGCCAGCGTACGGGCGCGCCCGATCCAGGGTGGCCCCCGCCTCCTTATGCCCGCCAGTCGGATCGATAGCAGAATTTATCGGTTATCGTCTGCCGTCCCCGTTGGTACGTTTGGCGGCTCGATTCAACGAAATGACCCCAACGAGGAGCACGATTCATGACGTCGATGAACCGCCGCGCGTTCGCGCGCGCGATGCTGGCCGCAAGCCTCACTGTCGCGGGTGTCCGAGCGCACGCCGAGAACGCGCCTGCCGCACTGCGCATCGGCTACCAGAAATCGTCGACGCTCATCACGCTGCTCAAGACGCGCGGCACGCTCGAGCAGGCGCTTGCGCCGCTCGGCCTGCGGGTGTCGTGGCATGAATTCGCGAGCGGACTCCCGCTGACCGAAGCGCTCAACGTCGGCGCCGTCGATTTCAGCGCCGACGTCGCCGACACGGTCCCGGTCTTCGCACAGGCCGCACATGCGCGTTTCGTGTACGTCGCGCAGGAAGCGCCGTCGCCGAAGGCACAGGCGATCGTCGTCAAGCAGGACAGTGCCCTGCGCACGCTCGCCGATCTCAAGGGCAAGCGCATCGCGGTCACGAAGGCGGCCGGCAGCCACTATCTGCTGCTCGCCGCGCTCGCACGTGCGAAGCTCGCGCCCGCCGACGCGGCGATCCACTACCTGACGCCCGCGGACGGCCGCGCGGCATTCGAGCGCGGCAGCGTGGATGCATGGATCACGTGGGATCCCTATGTCGCGTCGGTCGACCGGAATCCCGACGTACGGATTCTGGCCGACGGCAACGGACTTGCGTCGTACCAGCGCTACTACCTCGCATCGAGCAGTTTCGCCGCCGCGCGGCCCGACGTCGTGCAGATCCTGTTCGACCAGTTGTCACAGGCCGGCACGTGGCTGCGCGACCACCCTCAGGAGGCCGCGAATACGCTCGCGCCGATCTGGGGGCTCGACGCGGCGACGATCGAGCGCGCGAACGCGCGACGCAGCTACCTCGTCCGCGCAGTCGTCGCGCAAAACTTCGGCGAACAGCAGAAGATCGCCGACACGTTCCTCGCGGCCGGACTGCTGCCGGCTCGTGTCGATACGGGACAGGCACTGCGGTGGAATTTCGCGGCGAAACGCGCGGATCCGGTCGGCGCGTGAGACCTCGTCGCGCAAGGGACGAATTTTTATCGCTTCGGATGAAATTGTGTTGACAGACTCCGTCGACACGCTAAAATAGCCGTCTTCGCATCGCAGCAAGCGAAACGTGCCCAGGTGGCGGAATTGGTAGACGCACTAGGTTCAGGTCCTAGCGGTGGCAACATCGTGGAGGTTCGAGTCCTCTCCTGGGCACCATCTGTTTTCTAAAAAGGTCGGCTTCTAGCCGGCCTTTTTTCATTTCAAGCCCAGGAAGCAAAGCGCCTGCGCGCTTTGCGCGAGGACTCGAAAGGCTGCGCTTGCAAGCGCAGCCGGGGTCGCGCATGTGTGACCGAGTCCTCTCCTGGGCACCATCTGTTTTCTAAAAAGGTCGGCTTCTGCCGGCCTTTTTCCATTTCCGGCGCCGGAAAACCAAGCGCGATCCGGGCCGCGAATTCGAAATATTCAGCGAACGCAGACGGCACGCATCAAGCACATCGATCACGCATCGGCCCCACCCATCCACCAGCCGGACGACCATCGACACACGACCGCCCGGCCGCCAACGTCAGGCGCCGTTCCAGCGTTTCGCGGCAATCGCGACGCGTTCGCCCAACACTTCGGCCGTCTTTCGATCGCTCTCGAGAATCGCATCGCCGCCCTCGTCCGCGTTTGCCTGCGCCATCGCACCGAGGAACGACCCGAGCCGATTCAGATCGTTGACCGAACCCTTGCTGTTGTTGTTGCCGGGCATCAGACCGAGGCTGACCCACAGCATCTGATGCTGGGCAGCGAAGACAGCCAGTTGCTGCAGCGTCGCCAGCTTGTCGCCGCTTTGCGAAGCCGACACGGTAAAGCCGGCCGCCAGCTTGTCTCGCCACTTGCCCCAATACTTCGACGATGCGTCCATGAAGCCCTTGAACTGCGCGGACGCGCTGCCCATGTAGGTCGGCGAACCAAAGACGATCGCCTTGGCATCGCGCTCCAGGTACTCCCAGTGTTCGTCGATTGCGTCGACAGGGATCAGCTTGACCGACGCGCCGTCGACTTTCTCGACACCACGAGCGACCGCGTCCGCAATGACGGCCGCATGGCCGTAGCCGCTATGAAAAACCACTGCGATTTCAGACATGAGGAACTCCTTGACGCGGACTATTCCGCAAAAAAACGTTACTGCGATAGTAACAGAAATGATCGTGATGCAAACAACTTCGCTTGCGCGTGCCGCGCGCTCCATTGCGGTCGACGACTACACGATGCGCATGGTGCCGCCAAGCGAGCGAACCATAGCGGCATCCGCTGCGTGCATTCGCGAGCCAGCGTGGCACGACAGGCACCTACCGACAATAATTCGTCTGGCGACGGACTTGAACATGCGTTCAGGAAATTCGCTCGTTCCTCTCCGGCGGCAATCCTTCGCCTCGGGATCGACCCGGCAGCGATATACGAACGCGGCGAATCCGGCACCCGCCTCTTTCTCCCCCCAACGACCACGCAAAATCTGTTGACAAGCTCTTCGAGCACGCTAAAATAGCGGTCTTCGCATCGCAGCAAGCGAAACGTGCCCAGGTGGCGGAATTGGTAGACGCACTAGGTTCAGGTCCTAGCGGTGGCAACATCGTGGAGGTTCGAGTCCTCTCCTGGGCACCATCTGTTTTCCAAAAAGGTCGGCTTCTAGCCGGCCTTTTTTCATTTCAAGCCCAGGAAGCAAAGCGCCTGCGCGCTTTGCGTGAGGACTCGAAAGGCTGCGCTTGCAAGCGCAGCCGGGGTCGCGCATGTGTGACCGAGTCCTCTCCTGGGCACCACTTATTTAAAAAGGTCGGCTTCTAGCCGGCCTTTTTTCATTTCCGGCCCTGCATCAACCACACCGCCCCGTTGATCCACACGGTGTGCCCCCCTTCCCTCGCCATCTTCCAAACGGACAAATCGTCGTCGCTTCCGCGGCGAGTGCGCGCCCGCCACGCGAACTCCAAAGCTTTCGCCCCCGATTCCGCGACCCATCCCCGTTTCCCGAGGTCCGCCCCGCTATCCGTCATCCACGGCAAAAAACCGGGATTTCCCTAGGCTGACATGTCGGCGCTCACGCGGTTAAATAAATCAACGTGATTTATTTAATGCGCCACCCAGCGGCGCAACGTGGAAGGAGACACCATGAGAAGCCCGCACATCGGCCAGGGAAGCAATTCGGCCAACGTGCGCCGTTACAACGAGCGCCTGCTGCTGAAGACGCTGCGCCGCGCAGGCAGCGCGTCGAAGGCCGACCTTGCGCGTCTCGCGAGCATGACGGGCACGGCGGTCGGCAGCATCATCGCGTCGCTCGCCGACGCGAAGCTGATCGAATTCGCGGGTCGCACCGAAGGCCAGCGCGGCCAGCCGGCATCGCTGATCCGCCTCGACCCGCGCGGTGCATTCGGCATCGGTGTCCATCTCGACCGGATGCGCATCGAGACGGCGCTCGTCAACTTCGCGGGCGACGTGCTCGGCCGCCGCTCGCACGACACGCTGCTGCCCCCGCCCGCCGACGTGCTCGATATCGTGCGTCACGACATCGAAGCGATGCAGGCCCTGCTCCCCGACCACGAACGCGCCCGCCTGACCGGCGTCGGCGTCGCCCAGCCTTACAACCTCGGCGCGTGGATGCGCGAACTCGGCCTCGCGCCCGACACGTTCCGCGCGTGGGAAGACGTCGATTTCGCGAGCGACCTCGGGCGCACGCTATCGCTGCCCGTGTTCGGCGAAAACGACGGCAACGCGGCCGCGATCGCCGAGCTGTTCTACGGATACGGCCGGCAGTGCGACGATTTCGTCTACCTGTTTATCGGGCCGGCGATCGGCGGCGGCATCGCGATCGACGGCGACTGCCTGCGCGGCGTGACCGGCAATGCGGGCGACGTCGCCGTGATTCCCGTGCCGCCGAGCCGGCTGGCGTCCGCGCCGCCGCCGCGCGGCCGGTGGGACATCCTGCTCGCGCGCGCCTCGCTGCATGCGCTCGTGCGCCATCTGCGCCATCACGGCGAGACGGTCGAGAACCGCGCCGATCTCGAAGCGTGCATCGCCCGCGGCCTGCCGGCCGTCGACGAATGGATCGACGACTGCGTCGACGCGCTTGCACCGGCGCTGCGCGCGGTGCTGTGCGTGGTCGATGCGCCGGTGGTCGTGATCGACGCCGATACCGACGCGGGCCTGCTCGACGCGGTCACGACGCGCCTGCGCTCGGCGCTGGTTGCCACCGCCCCCGAAGCGCGCGGCACGCCAACGCTCGTGCGCGGCACGTTCGGCGCCGACGCCGGCGCGATCGGCGCCGCCACGCTGCCGATGTTCTTCAACTTCTCCCCGCGGGCCGGCATCCTCCAGGGCGCCCGCACCGACTCGCAGGAGGTCAACCATGTCGCGATCTGAGTCGCCCCGCCCGCTGCTCGAAATGCGCCGGATCAGCAAGACGTTCCCGGCTGTGCGCGCGCTCGACAACGTCAGCCTGACCGTCTACCCGGGCGAGATTCATTCGCTGATGGGCGAGAACGGCGCGGGCAAATCGACGCTGATGAAGATCCTGTCGGGCGCGTACCGCGCCGACGCCGGCGGCGAGATCCTGATCGACGGCGAACGCATCGATATCGACGGCCCGCTCGCCGCGCGCGATGCCGGTGTCGCGGTGATCTACCAGGAGCTGTGCCTCTCGCCGAACCTGACCGTCGCGGAAAACATCTACGTCGGCCGCGAACTGCGGCGCGGCAACCGGCGCTGGGGCACGATCGACCGCGCGGCGATGGCGCGCGGCTGCCAGGACGTGCTCGCGCGCCTCGGCGCATCGTTCGGGCCCGAAACGCTCGTCGACACGCTGTCGATCGCCGAACAGCAACTCGTCGAAATCGCGCGCGCCGTGCACACCCGCGCACGCATCCTCGTGATGGACGAGCCGACGACGCCGCTGTCGTCGCGCGAGACCGAGCACCTGTTCCGCCTGATCCGCCAGTTGCGCGAGGAAGGTCTCGCGATCATCTACATCAGCCACCGCATGGCGGAGATCTACGAACTGTCCGACCGCGTGTCGGTGCTGCGCGACGGCGCGTACGTCGGCACGCTCGAACGCGAATCGCTGTCGGCAGAGCGTCTCGTCTCGATGATGGTCGGCCGCGACATCTCCGGCTTCTACAAGAAGGAACACGCGCCGTACGATCCCGGCCACCTGCTGCTGTCGGTACGCGACATCTCCGACGGCGCGCGCGTGCGCGGCTGCAGTCTCGACCTGCATGCCGGCGAAGTACTCGGCATCGCCGGGCTCGTCGGCGCGGGTCGCACCGAGCTCGCACGGCTGATCTTCGGCGCGGAGCCGCGCGTGCGCGGCGACGTGAAGCTGGGCGACCGCACGTTCGGCGCGCACACGCCGCGCGGCGCAATCGACGCGGGCCTCGTCTACCTGACCGAGGACCGCAAACGCCAGGGCCTGTTCCTCGACATGAGCGTGCGCGACAACATCAACATCTCGGTGTGCAATCGCGATGCACGGCTCGGCGCGCTCGACCTCGCACGCGGTGCCGAACGTGCGCGCGACGCGATTGCGTCGCTGTCGATCCGCGTGCCCAACGCGAACGTCAACGTCGGCGCGCTGTCGGGCGGCAACCAGCAGAAAGTGCTGCTGTCGCGCCTGCTGGAGACGAAACCGCGCGTACTGATCCTCGACGAACCGACGCGCGGCGTCGACATCGGCGCGAAATCCGAGATCTACCGGATCATCAACGAACTGGCCCGCGCCGGTGTGGGCGTGATCGTGATCTCGAGCGAGCTGCCGGAAATCATCGGCGTCGCGGACCGCGTGCTCGTGATGCGCGAAGGCGAAATCGCGGGCGAACTCGGCGGCCACACGCACACGCCCATCACGCAGGAAGCGATCATCGCACTCGCGACCGGCTCGCAGGCCGAGCTCGCCGACGCGCACTGAGCCGCGCTCTTTCATTTGACTCTTACATTCAGGTTACCGAAATGATCAACCCGACCAAGCAGCGGAACCTCGCTTCCGCGACGGCCCATCCGGTGGGCGATCGTACACCCCAGTTGCGTGTCGCCGATCATCGCGCACGCATGCAGTCGCTGATACGCACCGCCGGCATGCTGCCGGTGCTGCTGGTTCTGTGCATCGGCTTCGGCTTCCTGACCGACGGTTTCTTCACGCTGCAGAACCTGTCGATCGTCACGCAGCAGGCGTCGATCAACATCGTGCTCGCCGCCGGCATGACCTTCGTGATCCTGACGGGCGGCATCGACCTGTCGGTCGGCTCGGTGCTTGCCGCCGCGGCCGTCGCCGCGCTGCTCGCGTCGACCATCCCCGGCTGGGGCTGGCTCGGCGTGCCCTTCGCGCTCGCCGTCGGCCTCGTGTTCGGCGCGATCAACGGCGGCCTGATCTCGTTCCTGCGCCTGCCGCCGTTCATCGTCACGCTCGGTGCGATGACGGCCGTGCGCGGCGTCGCGCGCCTGATCGGCAACGACACGACCGTGTTCAACCCGCAGTTGCCGTTCGCGTTCATCGGCAACGGCACGATCCTCGGCGTGCCGTGGCTCGTCGTGATCGCGTGTGCCGTGATCGCGATCTCGTGGTTCATCCTGCGCCGTACCGTGCTCGGAATGCGGATCTATTCGGTCGGCGGCAATCCGGAAGCCGCACGCCTGTCGGGCATCAACGTGCGGGCGATCCAGATGTTCGTGTATGCGGCGTCGGGGCTGCTCGCGGGCCTCGGCGCGGTGATGTCGGCCGCACGGCTTTATGCGGCCAACGGCCTGCAGCTCGGCCAGTCCTACGAACTCGACGCGATCGCCGCGGTGATCCTCGGCGGCACGAGTTTCGTTGGCGGCGTCGGCTCGATCGTCGGCACGCTGATCGGCGCGCTGATCATCGCGGTACTGACGAACGGACTCGTGCTGCTCGGCGTGTCCGACATCTGGCAATACATCATCAAGGGGCTCGTGATCATCGGCGCCGTCGCGCTCGATCGCTACCGCCAGCGCGATTCGGCGCGCACCTGACACCCTTCCCGTCCATTCAACCTTGCGGCGCAGGCATGCACGCCTGCGCCCATCCGCCCACAGACTTCACGGAGACACAACGACATGTTCAAGCACAAAGCCGCCCTGACCGCCATCGCCTGCGCGCTCGCATTCGGCGCTTCCGCCGCGCACGCCGCCGACAAGCCGCTCAAATCGATCGGCGTCACGGTCGGGTCGCTCGGCAACCCGTACTTCGTCACGATCGTCAAGGGCGCCGAGGCGCGCGCCAGGCAGCTCAACCCGAACGCGAAGGTCACGGCCGTGTCGGCCGACTACGACCTGAACAAGCAGTTCACGCAGATCGACAACTTCATCTCCGCGCACGTCGACATGATCCTGCTCAACGCGACCGACCCGAAGGCGATCGAGCCGGCGGTGAAGAAGGCGCAGGCGGCCGGCATCACGGTCGTCGCGGTCGACGTCGCGGCGGCCGGCGCGAACGCGACCGTGCAGACCAACAACGTGAAGGCCGGCGAGCTGGCGTGCGACTACATCGCGAAGAAACTCAACGGCAAGGGCAACGTGATCATCGAGAACGGCCCGCAGGTATCGGCCGTGATCGATCGCGTCAACGGCTGCAAGACCGTGCTCGCGAAAAACGCGGGCATCAAGCTGCTGTCGAGCGACCAGGACGGCAAGGGCTCGCGCGAAGGCGGGATGAACGCGATGCAGGGCTACCTGACGCGCTTTCCGAAGCTCGATGCGGTGTTCACGATCAACGACCCGCAGGCGATCGGCAGCGATCTCGCCGCAAAACAGTTGAACCGTCCGGGTATCGTGATCACGTCGGTCGACGGCGCGCCCGACATCGAGGTCGCGCTCAAGTCCAACACCCTCGTGCAGGCGTCGTCGAGCCAGGACCCGTGGGCGATGGCGCAGCAGGCCGTCAACGTCGGCTACGGGATCATGAACGGCCAGAAGCCGGCCAATCCGATGATCCTGATCGAGCCGACGCTCATCACGCGCGACAACGTGAAGACCTACAAGGGCTGGAGCTCCCCGCGCTGATCGCGCCGCCCGCCCACCGGACCGGGCGGTGCCCGGCCGCGTCGCCGCGCGCGACGGCCGGCGCCGCCCGCCCGCTCACTTCAATCGCTGCAAGGCCGCGCGGAACGCCGCGGCATAAGGTTTCCACATGACGACGACGTTCCCCCGCCTGATCGTATTCGGCGAAGCGCTGACCGATTTCATCCGCGACGACGCGCAACGCTGGCACAGCGTCGCCGGCGGCTCATGCTGGAACGTCGCACGCGTCGGCGCGCGACTCGGCGTGCCGACGGCCTTCGCCGGTACGGTCAGCCACGACATCTTCGGCGACGAACTGATGCGCAAGAGCGCCGACGCGGGGCTCGACATGCGCTTCATCCGGCAGGTCGATCGTGCACCGCTGCTCGCGATGGTCGTATCGAAGCAGCCTCCCCACTATTTTTTCATCGGCGAAAACAGCGCCGATCTCGCATTCGACCCGGCAGACCTGCCCGCCGGCGCACTCGACGCGGCGGAGGTCGTGCACATCGGCTCGCTCGGCGTCGTGCGCGAACCGCTCGCGTCGCGCCTGATCGACGTGGCGCAAGCCGCGCGCGCGGCCGGCAAGCGGATCTCGTTCGACCCGAACTACCGTGCGCCGATGGCCGCGCCATCGTATCGCGACACGCTGCGCCGGCTGGCCGGGCTCGCCGACTGGATCAAGGTATCCGACGAAGATCTGCACGGGCTGTTTCCCGAACTCGACGAAGCGGCCGCACTCGCGCAACTGCGCGCGTGGGCGCCCGACGCGACGATGCTCGTCACGCGCGGCGCATCCGGCATGCAGCTCCTGCATCGCGACACCGTGCTGTTCCAGCCCGCGTTCCCGACCGAGGTCGCCGACACGGTCGGCTGCGGCGATGCCAGCATCGGTGGCTGGGTCGCGAGCCAGCTTGCGCGGCCCGATGCATCGGCGGCCGAGCATCTGCGCTACGCGGCCGCGTGCGCGGCGGTCGCCTGTGCGCACGCCGGCGCCTATGCGCCGACGGCGGCGGAAGTGGCCGACATGATCGGTCGCGCTACCGACACCGTGCCCTCGCAATAGACGGCGCCGACACGCCGTCTCGTCACGCGGCGACCGTTCCGTCGCTGCCGTCCGGCGGCATGCCGGCCTGCAGCAATTGCAGGCTCTCGTCGACGCTCAGTTCGGACATCGCGTCTTCGTGCAGCGTATCGTCCGCCGCGCGGCGCAACGCATGCAGCGCGTGCACCTTGAGCCGCACGATCGCGAGCCGCAGCCCGCGCGCCGTGCATTCGGCCGCGAACGTGCGCAACGATTCGATCGTCGTGCCGTCGACATCCGGCGTTTCCTCGAGGCTCAGCATCACGGTACGCGTGTCCGGCGCGGCCTTCATCAGCGCCCGCACGCGGTTCAGCATCCGGTCCGCGTTCGCGAAGAACAGTTGCGCCTCGGGCCGCACGATCAGCACACCCGGCACCGGCTTCGCGTCGGCATGGCTCGCGACATCGACGAAGTCATGGCTGTCGCGCAGCCGGCCGAGCACACTGACGTTCGGCTCGGACAGCTTGCGCAGCGTCAGCAGCAGGCTCACGCCGATGGCAGCGAGCAAACCGTGCAGCACACCGAGCACGAGCACCGCGAGCAGCGCGGCGATCACGACGAGCCGGTCGCGATGCCAGTCCCAGTACGGCCGGAATACGGACGGGTGCAGCGAGTGGCTGACCGCGAAGATCACGATCGCCGCGAGCACGGGCTCCGGCGTGCGCGCGAGTTGCGGCAGCAACAGCCAGACGATCAGCGCGACCACGCCGGCCGCCCACAGGCCGGCGAAGCGCGACTGCGCGCCGGCCGCCTCGTTCGCCGACGTCGCCGAATAGCCGGCACCGACCGGCATCCCGTGCAGCAGGCCCGACACGAGGTTCGCGCAGCCGAGCGCGACGAGGTCGCGGTTCGGCGACACACTGTCGCCATGCTTCAGCGCGAAGTTGCGGATCGATCCGTACGACTCCGCGTACAGGATCAGCATCAGCGCGAACGCGAGTTCGATCGTCTGCATCCACGCATTGCGGTCGAGCTGCGGCAAGCCTAATTCGATGTGCTTGAAGTCGATATGGCCGACGATCGCGATTCCGTAGCGCTGCCAGTCGATCGCGTAGCCGGCTGCGATCGACAGCACGATCACGACGAGCGTCGCGGGCACGCGCGAGCCGCGTCCGAGCACGAACAGCAGCGCCAGCGCGGTCGCACCGAGCACGGCACTCGCGAGGTTCGCATGCGGGGCGCCGGTAATCAGGTCGAGCGCGACATGCGGCGCATCGCTGTGTTGCACGGAAATCGCGAGAATCTTCGGCAACTGCTTGATGACGATCGTCACCGCGAGGCCGAACGTGAAGCCGCGCAACACCGGCCGCGCGACGAAATCCGACATGCCGCCGAGCCGCGCGGCGCCCGCCAGGATGAACAGCACGCCCGTCATCGCGACCAGCGCGGCCGCCAGCGCGAGTTGCGCGGCTAGCGCCATCCCCGATTCGGCGAGCACGGTCGCCGCGAGCACGGCGGCCGACGACGACGTCGACGACACGATCGCGAAGCGGCTACTGCCCGTGAGCGCATAGACGACGAGCCCCGACAGCAGCGCGATGAGACCTGCCTGCGGCGGCAGGTTGGCCAGCCCCGCATACGCGACCGCCTCGGGAATCAGCAGGCCGGCGATCGACAGGCCGGCCAGCGCATCGAGGCCGATGCGCCGCGTGGGCGGCGGCGAGGCCGCGTCGAGCACGGAGAAATGGTCGGCATGCTGCGGGCCGGCGTCGGGGCGGATCGGGGCGGTCGTCATGAGGCGGTCGGCGCCGTGCGCCGGTCAGGGTTTGACGGCGATGACGCCCGACCAGCCGGGCAGATAGCGCGCATCCTGGTCGTGCGCGCGGTGCAGCGCGAGGTCGAGCGCCTTCGCGAAGTTCTTGCGAATTTGGTCGAGCGACACGTGCTGGCGCAGGTAATCGGCCCACAGGAATTCGCTGAACGGCGTCGCGTCCTTCGCATAACCGCCCGCCGTGCGCAGTTCGCCGGCAAGGCTGCGGTACGGATCGTCCTCGAGCCCCGTCAGCACCTTCGGCAAATGCGCATAGTCGCGGCGCGTCCCGTCCGCCCCGAACGGATGTACCCACTGGTTGTGCTCCATCATCCGCCAGAAAATCGTGTCGTCGAGCCACGACAGATCCTTCAGCAGCATCGCGTTCACGCGCGACTCGCCCTCCTCGATCAGTGCGAGGCCGAGATGGTGGTGATCGGTGATGTAGTGCAGCCCGTCCGGGCCGAGGACGGCCGGGAACCAGTGCGATTCGATCGCGGCCTTGCGCGCGCGCTTGTCGAGCGCCTTCCAGTGCTTGCGCTTCGCCTTGACTTCGCGATAGCCCACCGTCATCTGCGTCGGACGCAGCGCGTCGAGCCTGACCGGAATGAGATGAACGTCGGTGCCGAGTGCCATGGTCGTACCCCTGTTGCGAAATTCCGGCAACGATACTCCTGATCGTGCGAGCCGTTAATACGTCATGACCTCGATACGCATCGGATTGACGATCTCTGACAACCGGTCGCGCGTGCGCACGACGCTGCGCTACGCGCGCAGATCGTTGCGCTCGAGACGATGACGAATGTAAGGAATGCCGTCGTGCACGACGTTCACGCGACGCATCCCGAGCTTGCGCGCGACATTCAGCGAACCGCTGTTGGCCTCGGCGATATCGGCAATCACGCGCGGCAGGCGCACGGTATCGAATGCGTGCCGCACGACGGCGGCCGCAGCCTCGCTCGCGACGCCGCGCCCCCATGTCGTGCGCACGAGGCGCCAGCCGATCTCGACATCGCGCGCACCGTCCGCATAGTCGGGAATCAGCAGGACCCAGCCGATGAACGCATCGGGCGCGGCCTTCTCGAAGATCGACCAGTAGCCGAGGCCCGGCGGATAGTCACGCGTGATCCGGTGCGTGACGAAGCGGCGATGCTCGTCTGGATCGTGCCACGGGCCCGCGATGTGCCGCGTGACCTCGGGATCGCGATCCATCGCGAGGCACGCATCGAGATCGGCCAGCACGCGCGGACGCAGCCACAGCCTGGCGGTTTCGAGCACGGGCAGCGCGGCGGCGGAACGTTCGTTCATCGGGACTCCTGATTCGGTGACGATGCGCATCGAGCACATTACAAAATAAATACAAAAAGCCTTCCGGAATGATACGCATGCCTGTCGCCGGTCCGACGCGGCTCCGTTTCCATTTCCGCAACAGTTCATTTCGTAGGGATTATTCCCGATTCGCGGTTATCGCGCCCCACATCGCAATGCGCCGCGGCCTACACTCGATCAGTGCCCCCGCACTGCGCGCAAGCCGGGCCGGCATCCGCATGCACATCGTGAGCGCGCAAGCCAACGAGGAGACCTCGGACATGAGCTGGACCCGCGAACAACGCAACGTCACGATCGCCGCCTACCTGGGCTGGACGCTCGATGCGTTCGATTTTTTCCTGATGGTTTTCGTGCTGAAGGACATCGCCGCCGAATTCGCGTCGACGATCCCCGCCGTTGCGTTCGCGCTCACGCTGACGCTCGCGATGCGCCCGCTCGGCGCACTGATCTTCGGCCGGCTCGCCGACCGCTTCGGCCGCCGCCCGACGCTGATGGTCAACATCGCGTGCTATTCGCTGCTCGAACTCGCGTCGGGTTTCGCGCCGAGCCTGACCGCGCTGCTCGTACTGCGCGCGCTGTTCGGCATCGCGATGGGCGGCGAATGGGGCGTCGGCTCCGCGCTGACGATGGAAACCGTGCCGACCCATGCGCGCGGTTTCGTGTCGGGGCTGCTGCAGGCCGGCTATCCGAGCGGCTATCTGCTCGCGTCCGTCGTATTCGGTCTCTTCTACCAGTACATCGGCTGGCGCGGCATGTTCATGATCGGCGTGCTGCCCGCGCTGCTCGTGCTGTACGTGCGCGCGCACGTGCCCGAATCGCCGGCGTGGAAGCAGATGGAGAAACGCCCGCGCCCGAGCCTCGGGGCCACGCTGAAGCAGAACTGGAAGCTCACGATCTACGCGATCGTGCTGATGACCGCGTTCAACTTCTTCTCGCACGGCACGCAGGATCTCTATCCGACCTTCCTGCGCGAGCAGCATCACTTCGATCCGCATACCGTGTCGTGGATCACGATCGTGCTGAACATCGGCGCGATCGTCGGCGGCCTGACGTTCGGGGCGATCTCGGAACGGATCGGCCGGCGTCGCGCGATCTTCATCGCCGCGCTGATCGCGCTGCCGGTGCTGCCGCTGTGGGCGTTCTCGAGCGGCCCGGTTGCCCTCGCCGCGGGCGCGTTCCTGATGCAGATCTCGGTACAGGGCGCGTGGGGCGTGATACCGGTTCACCTGAACGAGATCTCGCCCGACGAGATCCGCGCGACCTTCCCCGGCGTCGTCTACCAGCTCGGCAACCTGCTCGCGTCCGGCAACGCGACGATGCAGGCGTCGCTCGCCGTTTCGAACGACAACAATTACAGTTTCGCGCTCGCGCTGGTGGCCGGCATCGTCGCCGTCGTGATCGCCGTGCTGATCCTGTTCAGCCGCGAGCGGCGCGGCATCGACATGACGCAATCGGTCAATACACGTAGCACGGTCGGCTGAACCCGCGCATTGCCGCATCGCAGCATCGCGCGCCCCCCGTCCCACCGGGGGTCGCGCGCGATGCTTTCCGCATTTGCACATCGAACTAGAGGAATTTGTCCAGATTCCCCGCTTGCCCGCTCCGCCCGCGTTTTTTTATCTTAATAAAAACGACTGTTTGAATCAGATAATCAAATCACTGTTCGCGGCCGGGCGACCGGCATGGGAGGCGGAACATGGCAGTAAGTCAGGAGGGGCGGCCGTCCGCGGGACGGCCGTCCGGGACGCGGTCATCCGGCACTCGGCAGACCGGCGGGACGAAGGCGCGCATCCTCGATGCGGCCGAGGACCTGTTCATCGAGCATGGCTTCGAGGCGATGTCGATGCGGCAGATCACGTCGCGCGCGGCGGTCAACCTCGCGGCGGTCAACTACCACTTCGGCAGCAAGGAAGCGCTGATCCACGCGATGCTGTCGCGCCGGCTCGATCAGCTGAACCAGGAGCGCCTCGGCATCCTCGACCGCTTCGATGCGCAGCTCGGCACGCACATCACCTGCGAGCACGTGCTCGGCGCGATGTTCATTCCCGCGCTGAAGGCATCGCGCAACCCGGACCGCGGCGGGCCCGGGTTCCTCCGGCTGATCGGTCGCGCGTACACCGATCCGTCGCCGTTCGTGCGCAACTTCCTGACCGCGCACTACGCGAGCGTCGCGGGCCGCTTCTTCGACGCGTTCCAGCGCGCGTTGCCGCACCTGCCGCGCACGGAGCTCGGCTGGCGGCTGCACTTCGCGATCGGCGCGCTGTCCGGCGCGCTCGCGGGTGCCGAGACGGAAAGCCTGATCGACGAATTCTCGCAAGGCCGCACGATGAACGACGTGCAGATGATCGCGCGGCTGTCATCGCTGATCGTCGCCGCGCTGAAGGCGCCGATGCCCGACAGCGCACAACTGTCGATCTTCGCGGCGGTACTCGACGACGCGGGAGCAAGCGAAGCGTTCGGGCTGCCGTCGGGTGCGGCAGCCGCCGATACGGCGACGCTGCATTCCGCGAACTGAGCGCGCGGGGCCACGCGCGACTTCCTGTTCACGCATTGTTTGGTACGCGGGGGCATGCGGCGCGTCGAGGCGCCCGTGTTGATCGCCCGTGAAGCATGGGGCACGGGCAGGCATTGAAGCACCTGCCCGCGCCGAAAGCAAAGACCGGAGACACGTCATGTCATCTTCCGCAGCATCCGCAGCGGCCCAGGTTCCGCCGAACACCGACGGCATCTGGTACGCGTCATACCCGCCCGGCGTACCGCACGAAATCGACGTCGCGCAATACGCGTCGCTCGTGCAGTTCTTCGACGAATGCACGACGCGCTTCGCCGCGCGCGTCGCCTACGTGAGCGCGGGCGCATCGATGACCTATCGCACGCTCGCGCAGAAAGTCGACGCGTTCGCGTCGTATCTGCAAAGCCTCGGCGTGAAGCCCGGCGACCGCGTCGCGATCATGCTGCCGAACACGTTCCAGTATCCGGTCGTGCTGTTCGGCACGCTGAAGGCCGGCGCGATCGTCGTCAACGTCAACCCGCTCTACACCGCGCGCGAACTTGCGCACCAGTTGAAGGACAGCGGCGCGCAGACGATCGTCGTGTTCGAGAACTTCGCGAGCACGCTGCAGGAGGCGCTGCCGGAAACGCAGGTGAAGAACATCGTCGTCACCGCGCTCGGCGACCTGCTCGCCGACGGCTTCAATGCGAAAGGACGCCTGATCAATTTCGTGCTGAAGCACGTGAAGAAGCTCGTGCCGGCCTACCACCTGCCGCAGGCGATCCGGCTGCGCTCCGCACTCGCGCTCGGCGCACGCGGCAAACCGCAGCCCGTGCAGACGACGCGCGACGACCTCGCGTTCCTGCAATACACGGGGGGCACGACGGGCGTCGCGAAAGGTGCGATGCTCACGCACGGCAACCTGATCGCGAACCTGCTGCAGGCGAAGGCGTGGATCGCCGACCAGGTCTCGGGCGACGTCGAAACCGTGCTCACGCCGCTGCCGCTTTATCACATCTATTCGCTGACCGTGAACGCGTTCATCTTCATGGGGCTCGGCGGGCGCAACATCCTGATCGCGAACCCGCGCGACATGAAGATGGTGATGAAGATCATCCGCAACGAAACGTTCACGGGGATCACCGGCATCAACACGCTGTACAACGCGTTCCTCGACAACGAGGAATTCCGCAAGCGCGACTTCTCGAAGCTCAAGCTCGCGATGGCGGGCGGGATGGCGATGCAGCGCGCGGTCGCGGAGCGCTTCCAGCAGGTGACGGGCCGGCCGGTGGTCGAAGGCTACGGCCTCACCGAATGCTCGCCGATCGTCACGATGAACCCCGTAAACCTGAACGACATGGCCTCGTTCAGCGGGTCGATCGGCCTGCCCGCGCCGTCCACCGTCGTGCGCTTTCGCCGCGAGGACGGCACCTGGGCCGCCGTCGGCGAGCCGGGCGAGCTGTGCGTGCATGGTCCGCAGGTGATGCGCGGCTACTGGCAGCGTCCGGACGAGACGGCAAAGGTGATCGACGCCGACGGCTGGCTCGGCACCGGCGACATCGGCGTGATGGACGAACGCGGCTTCATTCGCCTCATCGACCGCAAGAAGGACATGATCCTCGTGTCCGGCTTCAACGTGTATCCGAACGAGATCGAGGAAGTGCTCGTGATGCACCCCGGCATCAGCGAGGCCGCCGCGATCGGCATTCCGGACGAGGTGCAGGGCGAGCGGATCAAGGTGTTCGTCGTGCGCCGCGACCCGTCGCTCACGGTCGACGACGTGCTCGCGCACTGCCGCAAGAACCTGACCGGCTACAAGATGCCGAAATTCGTCGAGTTCCGCGACGCCCTGCCGCAGACGAACGTCGGCAAGATCCTGCGCCGCGCGCTGCGCGACGAGGAACTCGCCAAAATCAAGGCCGCGAAGCAAGGCTGAACGATCCATCACTCCGGGAGACGCTGTCGATGAACGCAGGAAAGAAGCGCAGCGCGCGGCACGCCGCCGCCGCGGCAGTCGCATGCATGCTGGCGCTCGCTCGGCCGGGGCTGCATGCACAGGAAACGGCCGAGGCCGCGAGTGCGGCACAGGAAGTCGCGCTGCCGGCGGACCTGGCGAAAGTCACGCGCGAGCCGGTCGCGCAACAGGCGCGCTGGCTGCGCACGGCCGCGCAGCGCGGCACGCTCGCGCAACTCGACGACGCAACGCTCGCGGCGCTCTTCAAGGCGCTCGATCCGCTCGCCGTGCCGCTCTATATCCGTCATGGTCCTAACGGCTATCCGTCGTACCAGTTCACGATGGTGCGTCAGGAGCGCATCAGCGGGAAATGGTCCGACACGCCCGACCGCATGCTCGTGAAGACCACGCGCGAGCCGCTGCGGGTGTATGCGAAATGGCTGCCGGGCGGTGCGCATGCCGGACAGGAGACGATCTACGACACGACGCAGCGCAAGGACGAGATGTACGGCCATCTCGGCGGCCTGCTCGGCAAGATTCCGTTGTGGACGGCGCTCGACGGCGCGCTCGCGCGCGCTCAGTCGAATCACCAGGTGAAGGATCTCGGCACCGAGTTCATCACGAACCTGTACCTGACCGAAGGGAAGAAATACCTGGAAGCCGGCGTGCAGCGGCCGACCCAGGTGGAGGCAAAGACGATCGGCGGCGTGCGCGTCGTCGCGCTCACCTACGAAACGCCGACCGGCCGGCCTCAGTTCTACGCGAAGAAGGAAGTCCTCGGGCTCGACCTGCACGCACCCTATTTCCGGACCGTCGAATCCTATGACAACGACGGCAAGATCTTCGAGCGGATCGTCATCGAGAAAATCGCGCCGGCGACGCTCGACGACACCGCATTCGACCCGAAAAACCCCGACTACGCGTTCTGATGCGCGCCGGCGGGGTCAACTTCGGAATCAATCGTCATCGTCGCCGCCGTGGTGCCGGCGCCATTGCTTGTATTGGTGCTTGCGCCACTTCCGGTAGCGATCGTCGTCGTCATCGCCATAGTAGCCGTATCCATAGCCCGGATAGGCGACCACGGCCGGCTGCGGCGCCACATAGACCGGTGCCGGCTCGACATAGACCGGTGCGACCGGTACGCCGATGCCGACCGACAGGTCGACATGCCCCGCCATTGCACTGCCGGAAGCCAGCAGCGCCACGCCGCCGACCCACCCTGCCCATCGCCTCTTGTTCATGTTCTGGATCCCTGATATGCCGGCCCATCCGGCTCGCGCGCCTAATGTAGGCGCAGCGCGCGCACCAAGGTGATACGGCGCTGCGAGAGTCGTAACGCGACGTAACGAAACAGCTTTGGCCGTTCGGCCGAATCGCGAAAATGCGCTGGAACGTCTATAGTGGGTTACGGTTCGACACAATCACGACTGCGCGCTTCCCTATCGAACAGGGTAGAATTCCGCCAAACGCCTTGTGGACGAACCACGTCACACACACGCACAACATATTCTCTGACGCAGGCTCCTGCCGCACCTCAATGGCCAATCCCGCAGAATCCCATCCGCAAAACGACTTCATCAATGCGGCGCGCAAGGAACGTAAGCGCGTTGAAATCTATCTCGTCAACGGCATTCGCCTGACGGGGTGTATCGAGTCGTTCGACCAGTATCTGGTGATGCTGCGCACCCCCGTGGGTCTGCAAGGCATCTACAAGCGTGCGATTTCCACGATCCAGCTCGACACGGGCGGCTCGCGCCCGGGCGGCGGCGGTCCCCGCGGGCCGCGCACCGGCGGGCGCCCCGGCGGCCGTGAAGGCGGCGGTCACAGCCCGTACGGCTCGCACGGCGGCCCGCGCGAATCGCGCGGCGACGGCGGCGGCTACGGTTCCCGCGAACCGCGTGAAGGCTATGGCTCCCGCGAGCCGCGCGAGGGTTACGGCTCGCGTGAACCGCGCGAAGGCTACGGCGCACCGCGCGAACCCCGTGAACCGCGCGAAAGCTACGGCACGCCGCGCGACACCGGCGACGCATCCGGCAACGCGTCGCCGTCGGATGCACGCGGCGGCAACGGGCCGGTCATCGTCACGCGCCGCCGGCGAATCGTGCCGGACGGCCAGTAAAACAAAAGGGCAAGCCAAACGGGCTTGCCCTTTTTTCTGGTGCGGCCGGCGCGGCATGTCGCCGCACCGCCACCTCTCGGCTCAACGTGCCGTCGTCGGCAGGCCCGCGTTGGCCTCGCGCTGCAGCGACCGCACCTGCTGCTGCAACGCGCGCAGTTGCGACTGGAGTTCGGCCTGTTGCGCCTGCAACGCGGCCGTCTCGCTGCGGACGCTCTTCTGGCGATCCGAGACTGCCGCCTGCTGCTGGCGTGCGATCGAGATATCGGCCTGCAGACGCCGCGCGCGATCCTGCGTGACTTCGATCTGCTTGTCCATTTGTGCCTTCTGCGATTCCAGCTTCGCCGCCCGCAGTTCGTTGACGGCCAGCCGCTCCGCCTGGCGCGAGAAATCGCGATAGATCGCTTCCGCGCGCGTTTCGTCGTAAGTCTTGATCACGCGCCAGAATGCCTTCTGCTGGAACAGCGCGACGAAATACGCACCGTCCTTCACGTTGAACAGCAGGCTCGCACCGTAGCTGCCGTTGTAGCTCGTGCGCATTTCCGTCAGCGAGTGCGCCTGGATCTGGCGCTGCAGGTCGTCGACCGTGCTCGGCCCCGTCGTCTCGCCCGCCTGCGGCTGCACCGACGTCTGGACCTGCGGATCGATCACCGGAATCGCGGCCACCGGCGCCGATGCCTGCTGCACCGCCGGTGAATCGCTGCCTGCCAGCCCCTGCGCGTAAGCGCCCTGCATGCCTCCCACCATAACGAGCAACACACACGCCCGCCCCAACCCCGTCATATGGCTCATGAAGTTTTATTCCCGCCCGAGTCGTTGTAATTCAGCGCGATTTTATCTCATTAATTACTCGCTTTCGCGTGTCTCGGGCTCTTCGTCGAAGATCTGATATTTGCGCATTTTTTCCCACAATACCTTGCGGCTGATGCCGAGTTGCTGCGCCGTGTCCTGACGCCGCCAACCGTTTGCGTCGAGCGCCGCGATGACGCGGTGGCGCTCGTTCATGTCCCACTTGCTGCGATCGACGAAGACCTCGGCCGCACTCTCCGCCGGCACCGGCTGCGCCGAGTTGCGCGCGTGTGCAATCAGCCGCTGGAGACGCGCGGCGTCCCACCCGCCCGTCTGCCGCACCGTCACGCCGACACGCTCCGCGAGGTTGCGCAATTCGCGCACGTTGCCGGGAAAGTAGCTGTCCGCGACCGAATCCGTCAGCCAGTACGGCAGATCGGACAACTCGGCGAGCCGGTCCTCGCCGACGACCTGTGCGACGAACGACTTGAACAGCGCGATCTTGTCGACTGCGCCGCGTTCTTCCAGAGACGGAATGCTCAGCTCGATCACCGCGAGCCGGTAGTAGAGATCGGCACGGAACAGGCCGTCCTTCACGAGCTGCGGCAGCTTCTTGTTGCTCGCCGCGACCAGGCGGAAATCGACCTTGACCGACGTCGCCGCGCCGACACGCAGCACCGCGCCGTCCTCGAGCACGCGCAGCAGCTTGACCTGCTGGTACAGCGGCAGATCGCCGACTTCGTCGAGGAACAGCGTGCCGCCCGCCGCCTGTTCGAAATACCCTTTATGCGCAACAACCGCGCCCGTGAACGATCCTTTCGCATGGCCGAAGAACAGCGATTCGAACAGGCCGTCCGGAATCGCGCCGCAGTTCACCGGCACGAATTCGCCGTGCCGGTAGCGCGAATGCTTTTCGTGCAGCAGTTGCGCGATACGCTCCTTGCCGACGCCGGTTTCGCCGTGCAGCAGCACGTTGGTGTCGCAGTCGGCGAACGTATCGACTTCGTGCAGCAGCGCCTGCATCGATTCCGAGTGCGCGACGAGCTCGGACGGCTGTAACGTTTCGGCCGTGTGCGCACGCAGTTGCGTGACGAGCTTGCCGATCATGCCGCGCAGCTCGGCACACGTGAAGTCGAGCGGCAGGATGTGCGAATACTCGGGCGGATACTGCGACGAGTCGTGGTCGCGCGCCGCGCCGACCCAGACGACCGGCATGCCGATGTTGGCCTGCCAGTCGCGCAGGAACGCTGCGCCGGATTCGATCATCGACACGCTGATGATCGCCAGCGACGGCCGCAACGCGGCGCGCTCGGGCGAGATCTCCGCGTTGTCGGCGCGGATCACTTCGACGTCGAAGCTCGCCATGCACCGGGCGACACGGTCGACGATGTCCGCCTTGCCTTCCCAGACGTACAGGTCGAGCTCTTCGATTGCGGGCGTGGTTCTCATGATTCGGGTGCGGCTTCAGTAATTGACGAGTTGCTCGGCATTGCGGGTCAGTGACCGGTTGCGGGCGGCAGCAACGCCGCCTGCTTCGATAACGGAACGTTCAGGCATTCATTGAACAAGCATGGGATTGCCGCATTTGATCGAGTCCGGTGTGTTCGTGACATAGGCGTTCCCCAGGCTCAGGCCGAGCAGGCCCGTGACCGAGGTCAGGAGCGAATCGATCGGTTGCAGGAGTAATGGAACGAGCGTGGTTGCCAGCGCGGACAGAAGCGGCCCGGTCACGACGCTCAGTACGGGATTCACTATCACACCCAGCCACGAAAGCACGCCGCTGTTCGCTGTCAGTTGCAACTGCAGACCGCTGTTCAAGATACCTTGAACGGCGGGCGACAGGAACTGATCCGTTCCCGTGCTCAGCATGTACGGCGACGCCGGGCTCGGCGAAGCGGACGACCCGGGCCCGGGATACGTGAACACCAGTGGCGTCGGATTTTGATTGGCGACGGGAACCGTCAACTGTCCGGGCAACAGGTTGACGTTGATCGAGATATCGGTCAGGTCGACGATCCCGAACGTCAGGGCTTTGACCAACGTCGTCAGCCCCGAAACCAGACCGCCGAGGTTCAACAGATTGAGCAGGCTCTGCAGGTTGACGGACACCAGCGTAATCGGCGCAGCACTGCCATCGGGAACATAACCGCTGGGCGCATTGAGATTGATCGGCGTATTCGCCGCGCCGCCGATGTAGACGGCCACTACCCCGGTCTGCACGTTGACCTGCGCGCTTTTCGTACCGTCAGCGGTACAGGTGACGGACATCAGGCCGGCCGTCGCCGGCGCCACATAGGCGGTGATCGGCAATTGCACCGCTGCAAGCGGCGTCGCCGTGCCGGATGGGCAACTGCCCCCCGGAAAGACCAGCGAGCCGTTGGAGCACGTCGACAGCAGCGAGATCGACGTATTGAGGAACACGTTCCCCTGTGCGGTCGACGTATTGGTCGTGCAGTTGGTGGTCCCGCAGTTCGACGGCCCGGGCGGACCGCTCGCGGTGGACGGCGGATTCGCCCCCAGCTTGACGGAACCCGACACGGTCACGTTCAGTAACGGCGCGAGCAACGTGGGCGTCTGGACCGTAACACTGGGAATGCTGACCGAATTCGTGCCGTTTGCGAGCTGCAATGCCGTCGACAACAATCCGAGCGCATTGACGCTGGCATTGACGGCGGAACTTCCATTGGCCACCGTGGCGGAAACCAGCTGGTTGAGCGCGATCTGCGGGCCGCCGCACACGCTGTTGGAACAGAGTGCGACGACGATCGCGTTCAGAACGTTCACATTCGCCGCCGCCACGTTCTGCTGCGTCGCCGCCTGTAGCGCCGCGCTGGCCAGTTGGCCGAGCGTCACGGTGCCGCTCAGCACGGCCGTGCTTGAGCCGACCTGCAGATTGGCGAGAATGCCGGCCAGTTTCAGGTTGACTTGCGCGAGCCCCTGGTAATCGACGAGCTGGAGACTCAGTGGATTGGGCGTACCCAGCAGCGCCTGGAGCAACTGATTGGCCAGTCCGCCGTTCAACGTCGCCAGCGACGTGGTCAGCGTAAACGTATCGGTCGGCACGCTCTTCGCGACTGCCGACGCATCGATGGTTACCCCGCTACGAAAAATGCCCGAGACCGGCTCGGAAACCGTCACGCATACCGCGTTGACCGATTGACCATTGATCGTTCCGGGCGACAAGCCTGCGCATTGACCATTGGTTGCTGCGCCTGAAGTCGGCGTAAACAGCGGATTGCCGCCGCCCTGAGGCGCGGTCCAGACACCGCACGTCACGGAAACGGTCGAGTTGGCCGGCAGCGGATTCGCCGCCGGATTCGCGATTCGATTGGCGGCGGTCGTCGCGGCCGTGCAGGTCGAATCGGCAGTAATTTGCGGCACGGCCGAAAGCGCGGCCAGATCGGCAGCCGCCTGCATGCTGCGCCGTTCGGAATAGAAATGGCCGATGTCGATCGCACCCAGCATGATGAAGGCGACCGACACCCAGATCGCGGCCATGACCGCAATGGTGCCGCGCTGGCGCTGCCGCCGCCCCGGACAGTAGGCAGCGCGGCGCCGCCGCGCTACGTGTGATTGATCTGCGTGCATCGCCGTCCCGCTTACTGCATACCCTGACCACCGCCCGACATGCCGCTGGCGGAACCGAGCTGCGGGCTCATCGAATTCGGGATCTTGTTCTTGAACGAATCGAGATAGCGCTGGTAGACGAGTGACGCGACGTCGCCGAGCATCGGCTGCGTCGGCGCCGCCGCGCGATTGTCGCGTTGCATCGTGAGCCAGTCCTTTGTCGAGCGGCCGACGTCGGATGCGCCCGCTGTCATGGCATCTTGCCCGTATGCTGCGGCGGAACCGGCCATCATGCAGACGATCGCGGCCAGCACCGTGGCCCGGTGCGCGTGCACGCTTCGATGATTTTTGTTGTCGTTCATGTCGTTCCCCCGATGCCTGTTCATTGTGCAAACCGTTGCAGCAGCGGCACGGTCTGATCGTAGCCAAAGTTGTTCGCCATCGGCGTGATCGGCGCGGCGGTACCGCGCCGCGACACCACCGGCGGCGTCGCAACCGCGCGTTGCTGCGCGCGCGCTGCCGCCGTAATCTTCGCTGCGTCGCTGACGATGTCCTTGCGGATATCCGCCGGCAGGTGCTGCTGGTTCATCAACTTCTGCGCGTCCTGCGGGCGGCCTGCTGCAAACAGGTAAAGCACGAGGTTGCTGACGATTTTCGGATTGCGCTGATCCAGTTCGGCCGCCTTCATCAACGGCACGCGCGCGCCGACGACATCGCCGCTGCGCAGCTTCGCGTATGCGAGATCGGACAGCATCGACGCATCGGTCGGCGCCAGTTCCGACGCCTGCGTCAGCGTCTGCGCCGCGCGGTCAAAATCACCCGCCGCGCCCGCAAGCAGCCCTAGCCCGCGATAGCCGCGCGCGGCGAGCGGCGTCTTCAGCAACTGCGTATAGGCGGCCGCGCTCGCGGCCGGCTGGTCGGTCATCCGCAGCGCGTCCGCGCGCAGCAGGATTGACTCCGGCATGACACCGTATGTCTTGTCGTACGCGTCGATGTGCGCGAGCGACGCGTAATAGAGCCCCTGCGACTGCATCCGCTGGATCAGGCCGAGGTACATGCCAGGCGTATCCGGCACGGCCTGCTTCTGGTCGGCTGCCTGTATCAGCGCCGCACGCTCCGTCTGCGCGTTCACGCCATAACCACTATCCTTGGTCGCGCACGCGCCCAGCAGCAGCACCGCCGCTACCGCACCCGCCCGCGTCGCCATTCCGCCTGTCCGCTTCATCGTCTTTCCTTCCGTCCTTCAATGATGCGGCGACAACGCGTGCATCACCGCCAACATGCCCGGCCCGGCAGTCACGATCAACAGCGCGGGCAACAGCGTCAGCACCATCACACCGGTCATCTTCACGGTCAACCGGCCGATCCGCTCGCGCAGCATGGCCCGGCGCGTTTCGCGCAGCCGGTCCCCGAACTGCTTGAGCGGCTCCTGCACCGCGCCGCCATGCTTGTCGACCTGGATCATCAATCGCACGATCGCGCGCAAATCCTCGTTGTCGAATCCGCCGGACAGCCGCTGCAGCGACTGCTCGCGCGTGCGTCCCGCGGCGAACTGGCGCTGCGCGATTCCCACCTCCGACGACAGCACCGGCAACATCCCGCGAAAATCGTTCGTCACGACCTGCAGGCTCTGATCGAGCGACAGTCCGACGCCCTGCAGCAAGCGCAACATGTCGACGAGCAACGGCAGTTCGTCGACCACGCTCTGCCGCCGCGCCGCCGCACGGCGCTGCACATAGAGCTTCGGCAACATGAAGCCGAGCCCGAAAGCGACGAACATGCCGATCATCCAGATACCGCCCTTCATGCGTCCGCTCGCGAAGATCGCGAACAGCAGCGGCAGTCCGACCCCGCATGCGACCCGCGCGCTCAGGAACAGCCCGCGCGTGCGCGCGTCGACATAGCCGCATTGCTCGAGCAGGCGGCGATCCTCTTCCGCGACTACGTATTTTCCGAGCCCGGTATCGAGCCAGCGCACGCCCGCCGCCGACAGCCTGTCGAGAAAACGTTCGACGCGCTGCCCGCCACGTACGTCGGGTTTCGCAGACGCCTCGCCATCCGGCGCGGTTCGCGCTTTCGCTGCCTCGAGCGCGGCCATGCGCCGGTCCAGCGCATCGACCAGCGCGCGTTCGGCGCGCGTCGCGGCACTCGCGCGCAACATCGCAACCATGCCGAGCAGCAGTACCCCGAGCGCGCCCACCGCCAACGCAATCGCTCCAATTTGAGTCGCTGTCATAGCCTCACCTGAGCCGAGCCATTCGATACAGCCATACGCTACCGGCCAATTGCATCAGGAACGCGATCATGAGGAGCGATCGCCCACTCGGATCGTTCCACATCCCATGCAGATACTTCGGATTGGTCATCACGACAAAGCTGCCGATCGCGATCGGCAGCATGACGAGGACAAACGCCGACAGCCGCGTCTCCGACGACATCGCGGTCAATTCACGCTCGGCCTGCTCCAGATCGCGCATGAACACTGCCATCCGCTCAAGCATGACGTCCGCGCGACCACCGTATTTGACGGACAAGCGCAGCACCGAGCCTACGAGTTCGAACTCTTCGGTCCGGTAGATCTTTGCGATGTGCATCATTGCGCGATCGATCTCGATACCGCCGCGCAACATCCGCGACACGAGGTCGAGACAGCTGCGAAGCGGCTCCTCGGTCGTCAGCAGGGCGGACTGGAACGCCGCCGGCACGCTGTTGCCAAGCGTCACGAGACGCACTATCCCGTCGAGGAACGACGGGATCTGCCGGACGATCTTCAACCGCCGCCGCTGGATCCGCGACGCGAGCCAGACGCCGAGGATCGCGCTTCCGCAAGCGATCGCCGCAAAGCATGCCAGCGCACCGCCGCGGCTGCCCGCGATGAACGCAACCGCGACAAGCACCGCAAGCGCGACGAGCGTCTTGCCGCGGGCATCCTCGATCCCCGCGCGACTCGCGAGGTTCGCCAGATACTCGGATGCCGTCGCATACCAGTACGCCCAGAATGCGTCGGACGATACATTCCGTGCCGCACCGGGCTGCGGCACGGCACGCGCGGCACCAGTCGGCGCCGGCCGTGCCGCCTGCGCAGCGACACCGGCACGTGCACCGGGTTCGAGTCGACTGTCGATAAAGCGCTTCGCGTCATTCCGCACGCGCCGGGTCTCCGCGTGACGCCACAGCATCATCGCCGCCGCGACGCACAGCATCGCCATCGCCAGCACCCACACCATGGCGCTATACATTGAAGCCCCCGCCGCCGCGGCCGAACCCGCCACCACCGAACCCGCCGCCAAACCCGCCGTCGCCGAACCCGCCGCTCGTCAGCGTCTGGCGAAAGCGTGCGAGCTTCGGCGAATGCGGATGAATGCCCAGCGTTTCCCAGTTGTCGACCTCCTCGCCCTCCGCCGTCACGCGCGCTTCGTAGCGGTAAAGCTCCTGCGTCGCGATGATGTTGTCGGACAGCCCGGTAACTTCGGTGATCGACAGGATCCGCCGCCGCCCGTTCGACAGGCGCCCGATCTGCACGATGAAGTCGATCGCGTTCGCGATCTGCCGGCGCAGGCTCGACTCGGTGCCCTGGAAGCCCGCGAAGCCCGCCAGCATCTCGAGACGGTACAGGCACTCGCGCGGCGAACTCGCGTGCACGGTGCCCATCGAGCCGTCGTGACCGGTGTTCATCGCCTGCAGCATTTCCAGCACTTCGCCGCCGCGCACTTCGCCGACGATGATCCGGTCCGGGCGCATCCGCAGCGTATTGCGCAGCAGGTCGCGAATCGACACCACGCCGGTGCCGTCGAAGCCGCCCGGCCGGCTCTCGAGCCGCACGACGTGCGGGTGGTTCAGCGACAGTTCCGCCGTATCCTCGATCGTCACGACACGCTCGATCTCGGGAATGTGGAACGCGAGCGCGTTGAGCAGCGACGTCTTGCCGGAACTCGTACCGCCCGACACGAGAATGTTGCAGCGCGCCTCGACCGCCGCCTGGAGCAGCGTGTTGATTTCTTCGTTGAACGTCCCGTTGCCGAGCAGGTCGGACGGCTTCAGCGGATCCTTGCGGAATTTCCGGATCGATACGACCGGGCCGTCGATCGACAGCGGCTCGATCACGACGTTCACGCGGCCGCCATCGGGCAGCCGCGCATCGACCATCGGGTTCGACTCGTCGAGACGGCGGCCGATCGGCGCGAGGATGCGCCGCACGATCCGCAACAGGTGCGCGTTGTCGGCGAAGCGCACCGGCAATTTCGCGAGGATCCCGTGACGCGATACGTACACGTCGTTGTAGCCGTTGATCAGGATGTCCTCGACAGCCGGGTCCGCGAGCAGGTCCTCGATCGGCCCGAAGCCCGCGAGCTCCTTCGTCAGCGCCTCGGCGATCGTACGCACCTCATTCTCGTTGAGCGGAATGCGGCGCAGGCGCACGAAACTGTCGATCTCGAGATCGACGAACTGGTTGATCGCCTCGCGGGACCATCGGCCGAACTCGGCGCCCAGTTCTTCGATGCGCGTCAGCAAGTGCTCGTGCGCGGCATTCTTGATGTCATGGAATTGCTGCGTCTGGGAGAACGGCGCTGCGCCGTCGGCGAATTGAATGTCGTGTGCCATCGCTTACGACCGCTTGGACGAGGGTTGAATGAAACGCTTCAGCGCGGACAGGCCGGATGCCGGACGCGGTGCGGCCGACCTGACCGACACGCCTGGCAGCCTCGCGGCGAGCGACTCGAGCGCGCGCACGTACGGATCGCGCTCCGCCATATCGACGATGAGCCGGCCCTGGTTCGCCGCATGGCCGATCGCGACGCGGCGCGACGGCAAGGTACCGACCAGCGACAAGCCGAGGCGATCGGCAATCTGCGCGGGCGTCAGGTCGAGTGCAGGGTCGTACTGGTTGACGACGAGCCGGACGCGATCGGTATCGACGCCCGCGTCGCGCAGCCCGGTAAGCAGATCGGCTGCCGACACGATCGACGCGACGCCCTGATCGCAGACGAGCCACGCTTCGTCGGCCGAGCTCGTGATCTGGGCAACGAACTCGCGGTTCGAAAAGCCGCCGAGATCGACGACCTGCTGATCGAAGAACGCGCGAAACCGGTTCAGCAAACCGGCACACGACGCATACGAGACGTCGCGCAGTCCGCCGAGATCGGCCGGCAGCGTCGTCAATGCGACGCCGCTCTCATGCCGGGTCAGCGCGGTATTCACGAAGGTCCGGTCGATGCGGCGCAGGTTGTGAACCGCATCGATGAAATGGAATTCGCAGCGGGTATTCAGGAACAGCGCGCCATCGCCTGCCGGCAGCCCCAGGTCGACGAGTGCGGTCTGGCGACCGGCCGGTGTGCCGCCAATCGGCACGCCGCCCGCCCCCGGGCTCGCCGCGCGCTTCTGCAGCCATACGGCGAGATTCGCCGCGAGCGTGCTCACGCCCATGCCGGCGCGCGCACCAAGCAACGCGACGAGCTTGCCGTGGCGGCTCGCCGGCTCGGCGACGTTCGCAAGCAGCCCGCGCGTCGTGCGCAGCGCCTCCTCGGCCGGTGCCGACACGTCGATGAAATCGCGAACGCCGGCGCGCAATGCGGCGAGTGTGCTCTCCGGCTGTGCGAGCGAACCGAGCGCAACGATCGGCAACCCCGGATGCGTGGCGCGAACCGCGGCGGCGGCAATGCTCGCTGCCGTGCTGCCGTCCGAGAAATCGATGAAGACGAGCGCCGGATTGAGGCCCGTGATGCGCTGTGCAAGCACGCCCGGTTCGAGCGATGCGGCCTCGACCGCACCGGCCGACACGAGCGTATCGGCCAGCCAGCGGACATGCGCCTCCTGTTGCGATGCGCAAACGAAATAATCGGTCACGGCGGGTTCACACAATGACTGGATTCGCGCGTTCATGTTGAACACCCCCGATTACGCAAGGTGTGCCAAAGCACCGCGACACGCGATGCTTCGCACTCATTTCGAAAACCCCGGTGCAGCGTCCGGTGATGCGGCGCCGCCGAGATACGATTGCCAGACCGGCCCGTTGCGCTGTTCGGACAGCTCGCCCGGCGTTGCAGGCAGCACCGCACCCTTCGCGATTGGTGCGACGAGATGCGGCGTCACGATGATCAGCAGCTCTTTGTCATTCTGCTGATAGTTCATGTTCTTGAAGAACGTGCCGATGATCGGCAGATCGCCGAGCAACGGCACCTTGCTCACGTTCGACATCGTCTGGCGATCGATCAGACCGCCGATCACGAAGCTCTCGCCGTCACCGAGCTCGACTGTCGTATCCGCACGGCGGGTCGTGATGCCCGGTACTGCGACGCCGCTGATCGTCACGCTGTTCACGAAATCGAGCTGGCTCGACTCCGGCGCAACCTTCAGCGCGATCCGCTGAGGACTCAGCACCGTAGGTGTCAGCGAAAGCCCGACGCCGTACTGCTTCCACTGGATCGCAGTCGAGCCAAGCCCTTGCGGCGACGGCACCGGAATCTCGCCACCGGCAAGGAAGCTGGCGCTCTGGCCCGACAATGCGACGAGCGTCGGCTCCGCGAGCACGCGGGCGAGATTGTTGGCCTCGAGTAACGACAGGTCGGCGAAGATGCCGCGCCCGGCTGCGTTCACGACCAGGTTGAAGGCCGACGCTACGGGCGCACCGAGCGTCGGAATGTATCCGGCGGTACCGGGGCCCGATCCGCCGTTGTATGACTGAACACCGCCCGGCGAGAACGAGCCGAACGAGAACCCGTTGCTTTGCTTGAAGAAGTTGAAGCCAACCTGCTTGAGCACCGAGCGGCTGAATTCGACGACGCGCACATCGACCTGCACGACATTCTTGCCTGCGATCGTCGAGCGATCGATCACGGCGCCTTTCGCGCTCATGTTCTTGCCGACCGCGACTGCGCGGTCGTGCGCATCGAGCGATGCCGACGCTCCCTGCAGCACCGCCGTTCCGCCGTACGCATTCACGCGCGGCGTGGAACCGTCGAGCACCGCATGCGCGGACGCATCGACGACTTCGACATTCCAGACCGTCGGCTCGTCGCGGCCGCGCTCCCACAGCATCACGTTCGTCGCACCCGGCGCCTTCGCGATCAGCAGCACCGATCCGGAACGACTGCCCTTCATGATCAGCACGTCGGCGACCGCAGGATCGCCAACCGCGACGCGCTGCAGCGCGCGGCCGGCCGAAATCTGCCGTTGCGCGCCAACGGCGAGTTCGATCGTGCCGCTTGCGCTGGCAAGCGATGCAAATGTCATGGCCCAGATGGCAATCGCGAATGCAATCAGTGTGTTTTTCATTGTTCGTTGGACCGTCTGTCGGCCTTTTACCTGTCGTCGCTGATATCGATGACCGTCGATGTCTTTCAGTAAGCAACCGTTTCCGAGCGGCCGCCGCGAATCACCTCGATACCGCCGCCGCCACCGCTCGGCCGCACCGACGGCGGCAGGCGCGGCGGCAGCGGCGGCACGTTCACGTTGGCCACCGCGTTGCGCTGCGTCCCGGACAGTTGCTGCAGCGACACGCCGGCGGCCGCGAGCGCCGACGGCGACAGCTTGTTGTCCGTACGTACCGCAACCGTCTGCATGGCAAGCTCGTCGTCGCGCGAGTTGCGCAATGCAA
Source organism: Burkholderia pyrrocinia (assembly GCF_018417535.1). Taxonomy (NCBI): domain Bacteria; kingdom Pseudomonadati; phylum Pseudomonadota; class Betaproteobacteria; order Burkholderiales; family Burkholderiaceae; genus Burkholderia; species Burkholderia pyrrocinia. Next base: position 1,342,943 of record NZ_CP070977.1, read on the forward strand.
GGGTCAATCGGCCGCTCGCCTCGCCGAGCGTCAACGCATCGACCTGCGCGGTCGGCACCGCAAGCACCGCGATGCGCACATTCGACGGCTGGCCGTTATTGCCGTTCGTGTTGTTGCCGCTGTCGCGCTCGGTCGTTGCATCACCGAACGACAGCACACGCACCTTCGACAACAGCAATCGTGCCTGCGTCTGCGAGATTTCCCCGTCGAACATCGACGAACTGCTCTCGCGCTTGAGGTTCAGGAACACGTCGACGAAATTGCCGGGCCGCAGCCGGTTACCGACCGCGTTGTTCTCGTCGACGCGAACCGCGATCGCGCGCTCGCCCGGCTGCACGTCCTCGGCAAGGCCCGACACCAATGCGCCCGAGACAACCGGCGACGAAGCCGGAATGTCCCGCGTCGGCACCCGGCCGACGAGCTCGCCCGGATTGTCGAACGCACCGACCGGCATCGGCGCGGTCGGTTGAACCTTCAACGCGTCGGCGGTAATCGGCTGACCCGCCGGCAACGTGCGCGTCGCGATCACGACCGGCACGGGATTTGCCGTCGCGATCTGCTGCGTTGGCACGGGAGCCGGCGAACTGCGCCCGAGCATCCACGCATAGATTCCGAGCAGAACAGCGATCGCAATCAGCAGCCCCGCGATGATCTTGGTTAGGTTGTTGGCCATGTTTTTGTATGGATGCCGGAATAAAAGTCCGAGTAGGTTTTTCCTGTTGCTCGATTCATGTGCTCGCGAACCTGTTGCGTCACGCTGCCCCTCTCATAGGATGGACTGCGGGATCTGCACGACTGCCGTACTCGTCAACGGTTGGGTGATGATGGCCCCAAGGAATGGCATGGTCGTGACCCACGCTTCCGGCGAGTAGCTCACCGTGACCGTCAGGCAATACAGCGTCGGCGGATTCGTCGTGTCGTAACTGCACTGCGGCGCAGCCACTTGCGGCGGGCTGATATTCAGCCAGCCCAGGACATTCTGTGCGGCAGTCGTTGCGTTCGTCACACGCGCGGCCAGGGTCGGCGCGTAATTCAAGCCCGCACGCGCGCCTTCGCTGGCCGCCAGCGTCAAGCTTTGCTGAATGACGAAGATCATCCCGAAACTGAGGATCGCGTAGAAAATCATGAAGAACAGCGGAAAAACGATTGCGAATTCGACCGCTGTCGCCCCGCGCTGCCTCCGGTATCCCAGTGGCTGCCTCAGTCGCTTCATCGCACGCCCCCCGTTTCAACCAGATAGGCAAGCCACGCGGCAGCCGGTATCGCCAGACATGCCGCATAGGGCGTCGCCCGATATTTGCCGAGCGCCAGCACAGGCTCGCCGCGGCGCCACAACGTGCCAGGCGACGTCCGCGACAACAGGATCAAGACAACTGCATGAATACCGGCCGCCAGGCTCGCGGCAACCCAGAGCCAGAGCAGCGCGTGCGCGCCACACCACACACCGAGCACGGCAAATGTCTTTACATCTGCCGCCCCCATCACGCGCAGCATGAAAAAGGGGAAAAGGCCGACCAGCCCGACCAGCATGCCGAGCATTGCCTGAGGCAGCGAGATTCCGAATGGATTCGCGTTAAAAATCGCGCCCCCGAACCCGACGATCAACCCCGCCAGGACGAGCGAATTCGAAATGCGCCGAAATCGGATATCACTGGCCGCGACAAACGTCACCCAAGCCAGGAATGCCCCGCTGAAAATAAGATATGCCATCGCGCAACTGCCCGCCGCAAATGTCGGTGCGAGCAGATTGCCGAGGCAATCTGCTCGCTACCGAACCAAAACGACTTTCACGAAGTAATGAGGTCGTTCCAATTATTTACGGTAGGTCAGCCCCAGATGGTAGCGGCCGAACAGGCGGCAGCCGTGCGCGTAGTCACGCAAGTGCCGAGATTGGTGAACATGGTCCCGAGACTGCCGCCGATCGACGTCACACCGGCGACGATCGCGACAGCGATCAGCCCCGCAATCAGACCATACTCGATCGCGGTAACCCCGTCTTCTTCCCGAAGGAAGCGAATCAACATTGCTTTCATTTTATTCCTCGTGCCTGTATTTACGTTTTTTGGCCTTTTATACGTATACGTCCCCGCATATTGGCCCTTGCCCCGCGTCGTTCGCCACATCTTCTGCAACGACAACCGGGTGCGCTTTCTTTATAGGTCGCCCCGAAGGGCATGTCTCACGATTTGATGCAAGTTAACATTCGCGATAGCGACCCTCCTCGAACGTTGTGTACCGAACCGTACATTTGCTTACATCTGCTCCGGATTCTATATCCGATCCCATTTAACTTCCAACCTCTTTTACCGACCCGGATCGAAAAAAATGACCAGGAGCACGACGTATTTGTACGGCGTTTCGGTACGTCTTACACATAGGATTTACGATAGGTTAGATGTGCACACCTAAATCCACCAGTAAAACAATTGCCTCGTCCACCAAGCCTGCGCGGGCGCCACGTTACGCCGCACGCGTAACGCCAATGTTGTGACGTTACGTTACGAAACGGCCGAAACCGTTCTCATTCGTCCGCACTTAAACAGATTCAACAATCTTTCAATCTCCATAACTTCCTTTTCCGACAAGGAATTGCCTCGTTTAAAACCTGTTGCCGAACCGTCGGGCATCGAAATGGCACGACAGTTGCAGAGTAGTCCTCGCACCACTCAACACAACGCAGTTCACAACACATTTTTAATGCGAGGACAAAATGGACATTAAGGTTATCCCTCATGGCGTGTTCCGGACGACTCTGATCGCGGCCACCGTTGCAGCCATGCTTTCCCTCTCCGCGTGCGGCGGCTCCGGTTCCATCAGCCAGGGCCTCGGCGGTGGCTCGAGCTCGGGCGGTGGCGAGTCGCTCTCTACGTCGGGCGACGGTACCTCCGGCAGCACGTCGGGTTCGACGAGCGGCGGCACGTCGGGCAGCACCAGCGGCTCGACCAGCGGCAGCACGAGTGGTTCGACGAGCGGCAGCACCAGCGGCTCGACGAGTGGAACGACCAGCGGCACGAGCGGCACCTCGGGTGTGTCGTCGAACGCGGTGGGAACTGTCCTCGCAAACAGCAGCAATCTCGTCACGGGTGTCGGCGGAACCGTCTCGGGTCTCGGCTCCGTCATCGCCAGCCAGTCGCTGCCGGGCGTCAACCCGGCCACCACGCAAGCCGCGGGCGGCATCGTGCAAAACGTCGGCGGCGCGGTGACCGCACTCGGCAACGGCCTTGGCAACGGTCTCGGCCAGCTCGGCGCAACGAAGGACCCGATCGGCACGACGGTCGCCAGCACGGGCGGCGTGGTCAACCAGCTCGGCGGCGCGGTCACGCAGACCGGCAACCTGGTCACGAGCCTCGGCAGCGGCCCGCTGTCGCCGCTCGCACCGGTCACGGGCGCCGTCGGCGGCCTCGTGTCGACGCTCGGCGGCGCTGTGTCGAACGGCGGCACCACCCTCACGAACGCACTGTCGACCGGCCCGATCCAGCAAGTCACGCAGACGGTCAGCTCGGCCATCACGCCGATCACGACGATGGTCGGCCAGACGACCCAGACGATCGGCACGACGACCGGCCTCGGCGCCCCCGCCAACACACTGCTCGGCACCGTCGGCAATGGCCTGAACCAGGCCGGCGCGCTCCTTGCGTCGACAGGCGGCAACCCCGTCACGACGGGCCTCGGCAACACCGTCTCGACGACGGGCAATACCGTGAAGGCCGTCGGCGGCCTGCTCACGGGCGGCACCGGCGGCGTAACCAACCCGCTCGCACCGCTCACGGGCCTCGTCTCCACGGTCACCGGCGCACTCGGTGGCGCAACGGGCGGCGGCAGCGGCCCGCTCGCCCCGGTCACCGGCCTCGTCTCCACGGTCACCGGCGCACTCGGCGGCGCAACGGGTGGCGGCAGCGGCCCGCTCGCGCCGGTCACCGGCCTCGTCTCGACGGTCACCGGCGCACTCGGCGGCGCAACGGGCGGCAGCAGCGGCCCGCTCGCTCCGGTCACCGGCCTCGTCTCCACGGTCACCGGCGCACTCGGCGGCGCAACGGGCGGCAGCAGCAGCCCGCTCGCGCCGGTCACCGGCCTCGTCTCCACAGTCACCGGCGCACTCGGCGGTGCAACGGGCGGTACGAGCGGCAGCCCGCTCGCGCCGGTCACGGGTCTCCTCGGTGCAGTCACGGGCGCACTCGGCGGCGCGACGAGCGGTGCCGGCGGCAGCAGCCCGCTCGCTCCGGTGACGAATGCCGTGTCCACGGTCACCAGCACAGTCGGCGTACCGGCACTGAGCGGCGGCACGGGTGCCGTCACGAACTCGGGTTCGTCGTCGAATCCGCTCGCGCCTGTCACGTCGCTGATCGGCGGCCTGCTCGGCGGCACGCACGGCAAGTAAGCCGATATCCACTCATCCAAAAGACAGCGAGGAGTCCTTCATGTCCCAGCAACGTTCCCTCACGACGACCGCCCTGCGCCAGTGGCGCGCGCCCCTCACCGCCTTCGCCGCAGCCTGCCTGCTGGCCGCCTGCGGCGGCGGCGGTGTCAGCTCGCCGCCGACCAGCAGCAACAACGGCTCGTCCAGCGGCACCAGCGGTACGTCCGGCACGAGCGGCACCAGCGGCACGACCACCGGCACCAAAGGTGTCGTCAGCACGGTCGGCCAGACGGCCACCGACCTCGGCAGCACGGTCGGCAACATCAGCCTGCCGGGCCTCGGCGACGGCGTGACGAAGGGCGTCGGCAGCACGCTCTCCAGCACCGGCACGATCGTCGGCGCAGCCGCCGATGCGGTGAGCAACGGGCTGGGACAGATCGGCTCGACGAAGGATCCGGTCGGCACGACGGTTGCCGGTCTCGGCAATGTCGTCGGCGCGACGAGCAACACGGTGTCCGGCCTGAGTTCGACGGTCAAGGCGCTCGGCACGGGCCCGCTCGCGCCGCTCGCCCCCGTCACCACCCCGGTCGGCACCGTGCTCGACACGGTCGCCAACGGCCTGACGGCCGCCGGCACGACGATCGGCTCGACGCTGTCGTCGGGTGCCGTGCAGCAGGTCACGCAGCCGCTCAGCTCGGCGATCACGCCGCTCGTGATCACCGCCGGCCAGGTCACGCAACAGGTCGGCACGACGACCGGCCTCGGCCAACCCGTGTCGGGACTGCTCGGCCAGGTCGGCGGCGCGATCAGCTCTGCCGGCAAGCAGGTCGGTAGCACATCGAACCAGCCGCTCGTCGGCGATGTCGGTCAGCTCGTGACCGTGGTCGGCAACACCGTGACCAACGCGGGCGGCCTCGTCAACCCGAACGGCCCGAACGGTGCGGCACCGATCCCCGGCCTGATCACGAGCCTCGTCGGCGGCTCGACGGCTAACGTCCAGAGCGGCACGTCGTCGGGCTCCGGTTCGACGAACCCGCTCGGCGGCCTGCTGTCGGGTCTCGGCTCGACGCCGCTCGGCTCGCTCACGGGCGCACTCGGTGGCGCAACGGGCGGCACGAGCAGCGGCCCGCTCGCTCCGGTCACCGGCCTCGTCTCGACGGTGACCGGCGCACTGAGTGGCGCGGCAGGCGGTAGCGGCGGCCCGCTCGCCCCGGTCACGAATCTCGTGTCGACTGTAACGGGCACGCTCGGCGGCGCAACGGGTGGCGCAGGCAGTGCAAACCCTCTCGCGCCCGTCACCGGTTTGCTGAATACTGTCACCGGAGCGGTCGGCGGTGCGACAGGATCCGGGGGCTCGAGCCCGCTCGCGCCGATCACGTCGCTGGTCGGCAGCGCGTCGGGTACGGCATCGTCGGGTGGCAGTTCGACAGGCCTGCTGGCACCGGTAACGGGGTTGCTGGGCACGCTGGGTAGCGTTGGCAAGTAAGGAGGACGGTCGCGCCTTCGCAGCCGGTGCGGATGGCGCGGCCGTAAATACAACCGGCATTGCGGCACGCGGCGCGCGACACCCTGGTGTCGCGCGCCTGCATTAGAAAGAAGCTGAAAAGCAAGGCCTACGAGGAAGAACAATGAAATCCAGACTCGACAGATGGATGATGCTGCTCGCCATCGCGGCAGCAAGCACGGCACATGCACAAACGCGCGTCGCGGGTAACCCGCTCGACTCCCTTCCCCAGATCAACGCACCGAAGACGGGCCCGAACGTCACCGTGCAGGTCGCACCCCAGGCACCGCAACTGCAGGAACTGCTGTCGCGACACCTGACGCCGACGACGTTCCAGGTCGAAGGCGTGAAGTCGGTGCCGTTCGAGGAAATCTCGCGTCGCTTCACGCCCCTCGTCGGCAAGGACATCACGATCGGCCAGTTGATCGAAACCGCCAACGGCGTGACGAAGCTGTACCAGGATCGCGGCTACGCGCTGTCGTTCGCGTTCGTTCCCGCGCAAACGTTCGAGAACGGCGTCGTGCGCGTCACGGTCGTCGAAGGCTATGTGTCCGACGTCAAGGTCACCGGCAAGCCCGGCGCGATGGAACCGAAGATTCGCGCGATCGCCGCGCATATCACTGCGGATCGCCCGCTGCGCCGCGCGACGTTCGAGCGCTACGTGAACACGTTCGGCCTGCTGCCCGGCCTCACGGTGAAGGCGAATGTGCCGCCGCCGCAAACCACCGACGGCGCAACGACGCTCGAACTCGCGGTCGACCGCAAGCCGTTCAACGTCAGCACCGGTATCGACTTCAACCACCCGGGCGTCCAGGGCCTCATCACCGCGACCGAAAACGGCCTCACGTCGTTCGGCGAGCAGCTGAGCATCTCCGCGCTGGCGCCGCCGGGGCGCGACAAGCAGACCTACTTCGCGTTCAGCGGCGCGGTGCCCGTCGGCAGCAGCGGCCTGATCACGCGCCTCGACGCGAGCACCTATCGCGGCAAGCCGACCAACAACCCGGGTTTGCCGTCGTATGTCGAGCGCACCGTCAAGAACGAGAAGCTCGGTCTTTCGGCATCCTATCCGTTGCTGCTGAACAACCAGCGCAGCCTGCTCGGCACCGTGTCGGGCTATGCATCGCACAACGAGGACCGTTACCAGAACCAGATCAACGGCGCGACGCTCGACACCCGCTCGCAGGTCCGCGTGCTGCAGATGCAGCTCGACTACACCAGCGTTTCGTCGAAACAGGTACAGAAGCTGAGCGTCAACGTCGCGAAGGGGTTCAACATCCTCGGCGCGTCGAAAGCGCAGGACGTGACCGTCGGCACGACGACGACCTCGGTCGACAGCCCGATTTCGCTGACCTTCGTCCGCACCGGCGCGACCTTCACGCAAACCAACGAATGGCCGTTCCGGATCGGCACGTCGGTTTCGCTGACCGGGCAATACAGCCCTGACTCGCTGCCGACATCCGAACAGATCTCGTTCGGCTCGACCCGCTATGCGCTCGGCTACCAGCCCGGCGAAACGTCGGGCGACTCGGGCTGGGGGATGTCGCTGGAGGTCAACCGTGGCTTCACGCCGGGCTGGACGTATCTGAAATCCATCACGCCGTACATCGCATACGACATGGCGCGCGTCTACCTGCATGCGGGCACGCCGTCGCCGAGCCGCCTGTCGTCGGTCGGCATCGGCGTGCGGTTCACGGACAGCCGTTACTACAGTCTCGACCTGAACGTCGCGAAACCGGTTGGCGACGCCCCCGTCGAAAGCGCATCGCGCAGCCCGCGCATCAACGCCGCATTCTCGTATCAGCTCAACTGATCGGTCAGCAGGCAGCCCGCGTCATGCGGGCTGTTTCGATTAGAGTCCCCTCTATCAAACTTGGCGCGCGGTTTCACGTATTCTGGCGAAGCTCGCAACATGCCCGCCCCATGCAGACGGTCGTGCGAGCGAATCGAACACGACATGCAAAACAAGGAGGATGACAATGATTCAACTGACCCGCCCGTTGCGTGCAATCGCCGTCGCCGGCGCACTGCTCGCCTGCGCAGCACCCACGTTCGCGCAAGCCGACAACCCCATCGGCATGTGGCAGACGATCGACGACAACACCCATCAGCCGAAGGCACTCGTGCAGATCGCCGAGGACGGCGACGGATCGCTGGCGGGCAAGGTCGTCAAGGGCCTCGGCGCGAACGATACGCCCGATCGCCGCTGCACCGCCTGCACGGACGAGCGCAAGGATCAGCTCATCAAGGGCATGACGATCATCAAGGCGATGAAGAAGGAAGGCGATCACTGGGACGGCGGCAACATTCTCGACCCGGAGAACGGCAAGGTCTACAAGTGCAAGATGACGCTTGAAGACGGCGGCCAGAAGCTCGTCGTACGCGGTTATATCGGCGTGTCGCTGCTTGGCCGGTCGCAGACCTGGGTTCGCCAGCAGTAACGCGGCACGCGCCGAAACGCGCGGCTCAATGAAAAATCGGCCTGCGACGAAGTCGTCAGGCCGATTTTCTTTTGGCGCGTGCGTAGAAGCAAACGACGGACATCACGCCGCGTGCTTCAGTGCGTCCGGCGCATAACCACCCGGTGCGCGACACGCGGGCGCCACACTGCTGCGCGCCTCCGCTGCCTTCGATTGCGCGTGCTTGCGCATCCGTGTGGACAACTCGTTGCACAGATTCACGCCCGAGTCGCCATAAAGCTCACGCATCACGTTCAACAACGTGCCCGTCTCGTGCCAGACCTTGAAGCGGCGATGGCATGTCTGATACGAAGGGTAACGGCGCGGCATGGCGGACCACGTTGCGCCGCTGTAGATCACCCAGAGCACGCCGTTCAGAACAGCACGCGTATTGGCTAGCGGTCGGCCGCGCAACTCGGTGCGCGGCTGCATTTCGGGCAGAAGCGGCACGACGCAGCGCCACTCATGGTCGGTCAGATCGCGATACGGTGTCATGGACATCTCCAGCCTTGGTAACCATGACACAACGATATCGGCTCACCTCAACAATGAATATAAGACAAATCCGAAAATACCCTGGGATTCGATGAATTTGACCGGAATTGACGTTTGAATCGCGCCAATTGCCGGAAATCGCAATCAGGTCAGCGACGTATCGACGATGCGGCGCGGCGTTTCGAGATACTCCTTCGACTGCATCTCGACGATACGCGAGACCGTGCGCGCAAATTCGTTGGCCATCGGGCCTTCCACGTACAACTGCTCCGCCGGCACCGCCGCGGACATCAGCAGCTTGACCTTGTGGTCGTACAGCACGTCGATCAGCCAGGTGAAGCGGCGCGCCTCGGACGCCATCCGCGGCGACATCTGCGGCACCTCGGACAGCACGATCGCGTGAAAGCGGCTCGCGAGTTCGAGATAGTCGTTCTGCGATCGCGGACCGCCGCACAGCGTCGCGAAGTCGAACCATACGACGCCGTCCGCCTTGCGCAGCGCCTTCAGTTCGCGCTTCTCGATATGCAGGATCGGGCTCTCGTCGGGTACCGCGGCGAGCTTCGCGAATGCATGGCGCAGTTCGCGATCGGCGTCGGCGCCGAGCGGCGTGTGATACATCTTCACCTGCGCGAGCGTGCGCTGGCGATAGTCGACGCCCGCGTCGACGTTGAGCACGTCGAGCTTGTCCTTGATCAGCGCGATCGCCGGCAGCATGCGGTCGCGATGCAGGCCGTCCGGATACAGGTCGTCGGGATCGTAGTTGGACGTCATCACGAACTGCACGCCGTTGTTGAACAGGCGATCGAGCAGACGGTACAGGATCATCGCGTCGGCGATGTCCGACACGTGGAACTCGTCGAAGCAGATCAGCCGGTAGCGCTTCGCGATGCGCCGCGCGAGTTCGTCGAGCGGATCGGCCTGCCCTTTCAGTTCCTCGAGCTCGCGGTGCACTTCGCGCATGAATTCGTGGAAATGCAGGCGCGTCTTGCGCTGCACGGGTACGACCGCGTAGAAGCTGTCCATCAGGAAGCTCTTGCCGCGACCGACGCCGCCCCACATGTAGACGCCGCGCGGGAGGTCCGGATGAATGATGAGCTTCTTGAACGCGTTCGATCGGCGCGCCTTGTATTCGACCCACTCGTCGAAACAGCGCTGCAGGCGATCGACGGCCGCGCGCTGCGCGGGGTCGGACTGATAGCCGCGCGTGGTCAGTTCGCGCGTGTAGTATTCGGTGACGTTCATCGGGCAAACCGGAAAGAACGAAGGCGAGCGGGAAACCCCGCCCGCCTTCGTCATCAAACGGCGGCGCCGGCCGGACGCCGGCCGGCGCGATACCGCGCTTAGCTGTTCAGCGAACGCTTGTCGACGGCGAGCGCCGCTTCGCGCATCACTTCCGACATCGACGGGTGCGGATGGCAGATGCGAGCGATGTCTTCCGACGCCGCCTTGAACTCCATCGCCACCACGGCTTCCGCGATCAGGTCCGACGCGTTCGCGCCGATCACGTGCACGCCGAGCAGTTCGTCGGTCTTCGCGTCTGCAATCATCTTCACGAAACCGTCCGGCGCGTTCATGCCGAGCGCGCGGCCGTTGATCGAGAACGGGAACTTGCCCGACTTGATCTCGCGGCCTTCCGCCTTCAGTTGCTGCTCCGTCTTGCCGACCCACGCGATTTCCGGGTACGTGTAGATCACCCACGGAATGCAGTTGTAGTCGATGTGCGGCTTCTGGCCGTCGATCACTTCCGCGACCAGCACGCCTTCGTCTTCCGCCTTGTGCGCGAGCATCGGGCCGCGCACCACGTCGCCGATCGCGTAGACGTTCGGCACCGCCGTGCGGCAGTGGTCGTCAACGTCGATGAAGCCGCGCTCGTTCGCCTTCAGGCCGATTGCCTCGAGGCCGAGGTTGTCGGTGTTCGGCACGCGGCCGACCGACACGATCAGGCGGTCGGCGTCGAGCGTCTGCGGGTTGCCGTCCTTGTCCGTGTAGGCGATCGACACGCTGTCCGCGGTCGTCTTCACTTCGCCGATCTTCACGCCGAGATGAATGTCGAGGCCTTGCTTCTTGAACAGCTTCGCCGCTTCCTTCGCGAGCGCGTCGTCGGCTGCGCCGAGGAACGCCGGCAGCGCTTCGAGCACCGTCACTTCGGCGCCCAGGCGACGCCACACCGAACCGAGCTCGAGGCCGATCACGCCTGCGCCGATCACGGCGAGCTTCTTCGGCACCGAGTCGAACGTCAGCGCGCCTTCGTTGTCCGACACGATCTTGTTGTCGACCGGGATGCCCGGCAGGTGACGTGCCTTCGAGCCCGTCGCGATGATCACGTTCTTCGCGGTGACGACTTCGGCTTCCCCCTCACCGCTCACTTCGATCTGCACGCCGGCGTCGGTCTTGCCGGCGAACTTGCCGTGGCCCTTCAGCCAGGTGATCTTGTTCTTCTTGAACAGGAACTCGATACCGGACGTCATCTTCTCGACGATCGCGTCCTTGCGGCCGATCATCTTCGCGATGTCGATCTTCACGCCGTCGACCGCGATGCCGTGGTCGGCCAGGTGGTGCGACGCGTTCTCGAACTCTTCCGACGAGGCGAGCAGCGCCTTCGACGGGATGCAGCCGACGTTCAGGCAGGTGCCGCCGAGCTTCAGCGCGCCGACCGGGTTCTTCCACTTCTCGATACAGGCAACGGTCTTGCCCAGTTGAGCGGCGCGGATCGCGGCGATGTAACCGCCGGGGCCGGCGCCGATCACGACGACGTCAAATTCCTTGGACATGGCAATCCTTTCTTCTTGTGCCTCCGCACGGGCGGCGCGGGTCGCGCGCCCGTGCGGAGCGGGTCAATGCGGTGGAACTCGGCTTACAGGTCGAGCAGCAGGCGTGCCGGATCCTCGAGCGCATCCTTCATCGCGACGAGCGACAGCACCGCTTCGCGGCCGTCGATGATCCGGTGGTCGTACGACAGCGCGAGGTAGTTGATCGGACGGATCACGATCTGGCCGTTTTCGACGACCGGACGCTCCTTCGTCGCGTGCACGCCGAGGATTGCCGATTGCGGCGGGTTGATGATCGGGGTCGACAGCATCGAGCCGAACACGCCGCCGTTCGAGATCGAGAACGTACCGCCCGTCATTTCCTCGATCGACAGCTTGCCGTCCTTCGCCTTCTGGCCGAATTCGGCGATCTTCTTTTCGATGTCGGCGAGGCTCAGTTGATCCGCGTTGCGCAGGATCGGCACCACGAGGCCGCGCGGCGAGCCGACGGCGATACCGATGTCGAAGTAGCCGTGGTAGACGATGTCGTTACCGTCGATCGACGCGTTCACGAGCGGGAACTTCTTCAGCGCATGCACGGCCGCCTTCACGAAGAACGACATGAAGCCGAGCTTCACGCCATGCTCCTTCTCGAACTTGTCCTTGTACTTGTTGCGCAGTTCCATGACCGGAGCCATGTTGACTTCGTTGAACGTCGTCAGGATCGCGTTGGTCTGCTGCGATTCGAGCAGACGCTCGGCGATACGCGCACGCAGGCGCGACATCGGCACGCGCTGTTCCGGACGGTCGTTCAGCCAGGCCGTCGCCGACGCCGGCACCTTCACTTCCGGCAGCGACGGCTTCGCGGCGGCCTTGGCCGGTGCGGCGGCCGGAGCAGCCTTCGGTGCGCTACCCGCGGCCAGCGCGTCGCCCTTCGTGACGCGGCCGTCGCGGCCCGAACCAGCGACGTCGCCCGCCGACAGGCCCTTCTCGGCCAGCAGCTTCGATGCGGCCGGCGATGCGGCAGCCGAGCTCGATGCCGATGCGGCGACCGGCTGTGCTGCCGGTGCGGCTGCAGCAGGCGCTGCTGCCGGCTTGACTTCGGCGGCGCCTGCCGCTGCTTCGGCTGCACCTGCCTTCGCTTCGGTGTCGATCGTCGCGATCAGTTGATCGGCAACCACCGTGTCACCGTCGTTCTGCAGCACTTGCGCGAGCACGCCCGCGGCCGGTGCCGGCACTTCGAGCACGACCTTGTCGGTCTCGAGTTCGATCAGGATTTCGTCCTGCGCGACTGCTTCGCCCGGCTTCTTCTTCCACTGCAGCATGGTGGCTTCCGAAACCGACTCCGAAAGCTGGGGGACTTTGACTTCTACGATAGCCATGTGATTTTCCTGGATGCTTAATCTGGGTAATGACGAGGTTCGTGCGATTCCTTCGGCCGGTGCGGCGCGCGACGCGCCCGGCGGGCCAAAAGAGACGGGAAAGCGCAGCGCGCCTTCCCGTTTCGCTTCCGTCGGTTATTTCGCGATCGATGCGCTCTTCAGGCGGCCGAATGCACCTTCGATCAGGGCCTTCTGCTGCTCGTAGTGCTTCGCGTAGTAGCCAACCGCCGGCGAGGCCGAAGCCGGACGGCCGCTGTATGCCAGCTTCTGCCCTTCCTTCATGCCTTCCTTCAGATGGTGCTCGACGTAGAACCAGGGGCCCTGGTTCTGCGGCTCGTCCTGCACCCAGACCACTTCAGTCGCGTTCTCGTACTTCTTCATTTCGGTTTCGAACTGCTTGTGCGCGAACGGATACAGCTGCTCGATACGGATGATCGCGACGTCGTTCGCCTTCGCTTCGCGGCGATGTGCGACGAGGTCGTAATACACGCGGCCCGAGCATGCCAGCACGCGCTTGACCTTCTTCGCGTCGATGCCGCCGTCGGTTTCGCCCAGCACCGGCTGGAACGAACCCTTCGCCAGTTCCGACAGGTCCGACACCGCTTCCTTGTGACGCAGCAGCGACTTCGGCGTGGCGACGATCAGCGGCTTGCGGAACAGGCGGATCATCTGGCGACGCAGCAGGTGGAAGATCTGCGCCGGCGTCGTCGGCTGGACGACCTGCATGTTGTGATCCGCGCACAGTTGCAGGAAACGCTCGATACGGGTCGACGAGTGTTCCGGACCCTGGCCTTCGTAGCCGTGCGGCAGCAGCATCGTGAGACCCGACACGCGGCCCCACTTCACTTCGCCCGACGAGATGAACTGGTCGATCACGACCTGCGCGCCGTTGACGAAGTCGCCGAACTGCGCTTCCCACAGCACGAGCGTGTTCGGCTCGGCGGTCGAGTAACCGTATTCGAAGCCCAGCACGGCTTCTTCCGACAGCACCGAGTCGATCACCGTGAACTTCGCCTGGCCTTCGGCGATGTTCTGCAGCGGCACGTACGTGCCGTCGTTCCAGCGCTCGCGGTTCTGGTCGTGCAGCACCGCGTGACGGTGCGTGAACGTGCCGCGACCCGAATCCTGGCCCGTCAGGCGCACCGAGTAGCCCGATGCGACGAGCGACGCGAACGCGAGGTGCTCGCCCATGCCCCAGTCGAGCGGCTGGTCGCCGCGCGCCATGTTGCGGCGGTCGTTGATCACGCGCTCGACGAGCGGGTGGACCTTGAAGTTTTCCGGGACCGTCGTGATGCGTTCGCCGAGGCGTTTCAGTTCGGCGAGCGGCACGGCCGTATCAGCCGCGTCCGTCCACTTGCGGTTCAGGAACGGCACCCAGTCGACCGCGTACTTGCTCTTGTAGTTCGACAGGACCGGGTCGACCGTGTGGTGACCGTCGTCCATCGCCTTGCGGTACGCCTTCACGTAGTTGTCGGCGTCTTCCGCGGTGATCACGCCCTGCTGCACGAGCTTCTCGGCGTACAGCGCACGGGTGCCCGGGTGCTGCGCGATCTTCTTGTACATCAGCGGCTGCGTGACGGCCGGCGTGTCCTGCTCGTTGTGACCCAGCTTGCGGAAGCAGACGATGTCGATCACGACATCCTTGTGGAACTGCATCCGGTAATCGATCGCGATCTGCGTCGCGAGGATCACGGCTTCCGGATCGTCGCCGTTCACGTGCAGCACCGGCGCCTCGATCATCTTGACGACGTCGGTACAGTACAGCGTCGAACGCGCATCGCGCGGGTCGGACGTCGTGAAGCCGATCTGGTTGTTGATGACGATGTGCAGCGTGCCGTGCGTGCCGTAACCGCGCGTCTGCGCGAGGTTCAGCGTTTCCATCACGACGCCCTGGCCCGCGAAGGCCGCGTCGCCGTGGATCTGCACCGGCAGCACCTGCAGGCCGTCTTCGTCGCCGCGGCGGTCCATCCGCGCCTTCGCGGAACCTTCGACCACCGGGTTGACGATTTCGAGGTGCGACGGGTTGAACGCGAGCGACAGGTGCACCGGGCCGCCTTCCGTCGACACGTCCGACGAGAAGCCCTTGTGATACTTCACGTCGCCGGCCGGCAGATCGTCGACGTGCTTGCCTTCGAATTCGGCGAACAGGTCGGCCGGCATCTTGCCGAGCGTGTTGACCAGCACGTTCAGGCGGCCGCGGTGGGCCATGCCGATGATGATTTCCTGCACGCCGCGCTTGCCCGCGTGCTGGACGACTTCGTCCATCGCCGCGATGAAGCTTTCGCCGCCTTCGAGCGAGAAGCGCTTCTGGCCGACGTACTTGGTGTGCAGGTAGCGCTCGAGGCCTTCAGCGGCCGTCAGGCGATTCAGGATGTGCTTCTTCTCGTCTGTCGAGAAATTCGGCGTCGCGCGGGTCGACTCCAGACGCTCCTGCCACCAGCGCTTCTGCTCCGGATCGCTGATGTACATGTACTCGGCGCCGATCGTGCCGCAGTACGTGTCGCGCAGACCCTTGACGATGTCGCGCAGCGAAGCCTGGTCGAAACCGAAATACAGGTTGCTCGCGCTGTACGTCTGGTCCAGGTCGCCTTCGGAGAAGTCGTAGAACGCGGGTTCGAGTTCGGGAATGGCGGGACGTTCGCGACGCTTCAGGGGATCCAGATTGGCCCATTGCGAACCAAGGAAGCGATATGCGCTGATGAGGGACTGGACGTGAACCTGCTTGCGCGCCGCAGCCAGATTGGTGCCGCTTTCGCGCGGGATGAAGGCATTGGCCTTCGCACGCTCGGCAAACGATTCGACGATCGGGAAATGCGCGACGTCATTGGCATTCGAACCGTCCGTTGCAGGCACATTCTGCAGCGCGTCGAAATACTCTCGCCAGTTCTCTGGCACTGACGCCGGATTGTTGAGGTATGCATCGTACAGTTCTTCAACGTACGAAGCATTGCCGCCGAACAGATAGGAGTTCAGCTGAAACTGCTTCATTACATCTGACATTTTACGCTCACCTTTCTTCGAGCTTCTCGAGAAATAGCGGGTTGCTCAACCTTCCGCGACACGGCCTGACCGTTTAGCGGATTGCGAATCAAGTCTTGCTTGGAAGGACCTAAAACTTGCGTGCGCGCAGCATATCACAGAACCGATACCGGAGTTCACGGCGAAATGTGCCCGAAAGCACCGCGCGGCGGGGTTTTGCCGGATTGCCACGACCCTCGGGAACAGTGTTTTGCAGGCAACCCGATTGCGCATCGCGCAGATGCAAAAAAGGCTGCCCCGAGGCAGCCTTTTCCGTCATGCACGGGAACGGTCGAAACGCTTAGTCGACCGCGCCTTCGCGGCTCGCGCGGCGACGCTCGTGCTCCTTCAGGAAGCGCTTGCGCAGGCGGATCGACTGCGGCGTCACCTCGACGAGCTCGTCTTCATCGATGAACTCGACCGCGTATTCCAGCGACATCTGGACCGGCGGCACGAGACGCACGGCTTCGTCGGTGCCCGACGCACGCACGTTGGTCAGCTGCTTGCCCTTGATCGGGTTCACGACGAGGTCGTTGTCGCGGCTGTGGATGCCGATGATCATGCCCTCATACAGCGCGTCGCCCGGCTTCACGAACATGCGGCCGCGATCCTGCAGCTTCCACAGTGCGTACGCCACGGCGGCACCGTCGTCCTGCGAGATCAGCACGCCGTTGCGGCGCTCGCCGACCGAGCCGTCCTTGACCGGTGCGTACGAGTCGAAGATGTGGCTCATCAGGCCCGTGCCGCGCGTGAGCGTCAGGAATTCGCTCTGGAAGCCGATCAGGCCGCGCGCCGAGATCTTGTATTCCAGACGCGTGCGGCCGCGGCCGTCCGACGCCATGTCGAGCATCTCGCCCTTGCGGCGACCGAGCTCTTCCATCACGCCGCCCTGGTGCTCGTCCTCGACGTCGACCGTCAGCAGTTCGTACGGCTCGTGCTTCGCGCCGTCGATTTCCTGCATCACGACGCGCGGACGCGACACGGCCAGCTCGTAGCCTTCGCGGCGCATGTTCTCGACGAGAATCGTCAAGTGCAGTTCGCCGCGGCCCGACACTTCGAACACCGTTTCGTCGCCGGTGTCCTTCACGCGCAGCGCGACGTTGTGGTTCAGTTCCTTCATCAGGCGGTCGCGGATCTGGCGGCTCGTCACGAACTTGCCTTCGCGGCCGGCGAGCGGCGACGAGTTGACGAGGAAGTTCATCGTCAGCGTCGGCTCGTCGACGGTGATCATCGGCAGCGCTTCCGGCGTATCCACCGCGCAGATCGTCGCGCCGATGCCGACATCTTCAATACCGTTGATCAGCACGATGTCGCCCGCCTCGGCCGAGTCGACCTGCACGCGCTCGAGGCCCTTGAACGACAGCACCTGGTTGATCTTGCGGCTCAGCACGTCGCCTTCCGGGCCGAAGCGCATCACCACCGGCTGGCCCGGCTTGATGCGACCGCGCGTGATGCGGCCGACGCCGATCCGGCCGACGTACGTCGAATAGTCGAGCGACGTGATCTGGAGCTGCAGCGGCGCTTCCGGATCGGCCGGGCGGACCGGCACGTGCGCGAGGATCGCCTCGAACAGCGGGCGCATGTCGCCTTCACGCGTGGCCGGGTCGAGCGACGCATAGCCGTTCAGGCCCGATGCGTAGACGATCGGGAAGTCGAGCTGCTCTTCGGTTGCACCGAGCTTGTCGAACAGGTCGAAGGTCTGGTTGATGACCCAGTCGATCCGCGCGCCCGGACGGTCGATCTTGTTGACGACGACGATCGGCTTCAGGCCGAGCGCGAGCGCCTTCTTCGTGACGAAGCGCGTCTGCGGCATCGGGCCCTCGACCGCGTCGACGAGCAGCAGCACCGAGTCGACCATCGACAGCACGCGCTCCACCTCGCCACCGAAATCCGCGTGCCCCGGCGTGTCGACGATGTTGATGTGCGTGCCTTCGTACTCGACCGCGCAGTTCTTCGCGAGAATCGTGATCCCGCGCTCCTTTTCGATGTCGTTCGAGTCCATCACCCGCTCCGCAATCTGCTGGTTCTCGCGGAAGGTGCCGGACTGGCGAAGCAGTTGGTCGACGAGCGTAGTCTTGCCGTGGTCGACGTGGGCGATGATGGCGATATTGCGAAGGGCGCGGGTCATAGAAACCTGGAAATCGTTTGAACGCGCAAACGCGCCCGCTCGTTTTTCACGGGCGCGCGCATTTTGCAGCTTGGAAAGCCACAAATTATAGCACGTGAGAATGTCGAGAGCTGGCCGGCACGTTGCGACGCAGCACACCGCGCCAACCCGCCCCCTCCTCGAGCGCCCAAATCGGCCGACGGCCCTGCCGCCCGCAGGCCGAAAACCTTATCGACCGAAGGGATTCTTGCAACACGAAGCACGCCCATTGCCGTTCGATTAACATTTGCCGCGGCAAGCAATTGTACCTATACTACTGCCTAGTCAACTATTGCAGCTTCAGGGTTTTATGTCGGATTCTCCTACCCAACCGCCCGTTTCGCCGCTTTCGTCGTATCAGATGAACGACAGCGTCGGTTATCTGATGTCGCGCGTGAAGTCGGTGATGACCAACCTCGTCACGCAACGCACGCAGGAAGAGCTCGGCATCACGGGCACGCAGGCGAGCATGCTGTTCATGATCGCGGTCGGCAAGTGCTCGACGGCCGCCGAGCTCGCGCGCGAATACGGGATCGACGCGAGCGCGGTCACGCGCCTGCTCGACCGGGTCGAGAAACGCGGCCTGCTGTCCCGCGTGCGCAGCATCGAGGATCGGCGGGTCGTGCGCCTCGAGCTGACCGACGAAGGCCGCGCGCTTGCCGAGCGGTTGCCGCCGGTGTTCCGCAGCGTGCTCGACCAGCTGCTGGACGGGTTTACGCCGGAAGAAGTCGGGTTCCTGAAGAGCATGCTGCGCCGCATTCTCAGCAACTATTGCGAGACGGCCGGCGGCAGCATCACGTAATAGTTGCCATAACAATTACTTTTGAAAGATTAATGTAAGGAAATCCTTGCAGTGTCCATCATTCATTCCGAGTCAGGGGTCAGCGCGATGAAATCCTCCCCGTTGTCCGTGCGCACCGGGTCGTGCCGCGCCGCCGTCGCCGCCGCGGTCGCCGCACTGGCGCTGGCGGGCTGCGCGAATTACATCGGCATCAAGAGCGACAAGCAGATCGCCCCCGCGTCGCAATTCGAATCCGCCCAAAGCTTGCCGGCCCAGGGCGGCCAGTGGCCGGCGCTCGACTGGGTCAACCAGTTTGGCGATCCGCAATTGCCGAAGCTGATCGACGAAGCCCTCCAGGGCAATCCGTCGATCGCGCAGGCGCAGGCACGTATCGCAAAGGCGTCGTCGTACATCGAATCGTCGCGTTCGAACCTGCTGCCGAAGGCCGAAGCCAGCTACTCGTGGACGCGCGAGCTGTATTCGTCGAACGCGCTGTTCCCGCCCCCGTTCGGCGGCCAGTGGTACAGCGAGAACAACGTGCTCGCGAGCGCATCGTGGGAACTCGACCTGTGGGGCAAGAACCGCGAACGCCTGCACACCGCCGTGTCGCAGGAAAAGGCCGCCGAAGCCGACATGCAGCAGGCGCGCATCACGCTCGCGTCGTCGGTCGCGCGTACCTATAACTCGCTCGCGCAACTCTATGCGCTGCGCGACATCGCGCAACGCGAGATCTCCAACCGCGAGACAGTCGGCAAGATCACCGACGGCCGAGTCTCGGCCGGCCTCGATACCAACGTCGAACGCCAGACGGCCCGCGGCAATATCGCGACGACGCAGGCTTCGCTGTCGGATCTCGACGGCCAGATCACGACGGTGCGCTACCAGCTCGCCGCGCTGCTCGGCAAGGGTCCGGATCGCGGGCTGCAGATCGCGGCGCCCGTGATGAACCCGAGCGGCGAGGTCGCCCTGCCCGGCAACCTGCCGGCCGATCTCGTCTCGCGCCGCCCCGACATCGTCGCCGCGCGCTGGCAGGTCGAGGCCGCGATGCACGACGTGAAGGAAGCGAAGGCCGAGTTCTACCCCGACGTGAACCTAGCGGCCGGCTTCGGCTTCGATGCGTTCGGCTGGGGCAAATTCCTGAACTTCGCGAGCCGCCAGGCACAGTTCGGCCCGGCGATCCACCTGCCGATCTTCGACGGCGGCGCGCTGCGCGCCCAGCTCAAGGGCCGTTATGCGGACTTCGACCTGTCGGTGGCGAACTACAACCAGACGCTGATCAGCGCGCTGAACGACGTCGCGACGCAGGTCGCGTCGATCCGCGCGGTCGATCGCCAGATGGGCGACGCGCAACGCGCGCTCGACGCATCGACGCGCGCATACGATCTCGCCGTGATCCGCTACAAGGCCGGCCTGTCGCCGCAACTGCAGGTGCTGACCGCGGACAGCAACCGCCTCGCATCGGAGCAGACGGTGACCAACCTGAAGATGCGCCGGCGCGACATGCAGCTCGCGCTGATCAAGGCGCTGGGCGGCGGGTTCGACGCGACCGGCACGCCGCTCGCCGCGCCCGACGCCGACAAGCCGACAAAACAGGCCGCCAACTGATCCGGCGCCACCACTACGCAGACACTCGAAATAACGGACGGAGAAAATCGCCATGAGCGACCCTCAACAAAACGCCGCCAGCGCACAGCCGCAAAGCAACGGAAAGCGCAAACGGATGATGACGCTGCTCGTCGCGGTCATCGTGATCGCGGCCATCGCGTACGGCCTGTACTACTTCCTCGTCGCCCGCTTCCATGAAGGGACCGACGACGCGTACGTGAACGGCAACGTCGTGCAGATCACGCCTCAGGTCACCGGCACCGTGATCGCCGTGAAGGCCGACGATACGCAGACGGTCAAGGCCGGCGACCCGCTGGTCGTGCTCGACCCGGCCGACTCGCAGGTCGCGCTGCAGCAGGCGGAAGCCAACCTCGCGCAGACGGTGCGCCAGGTGCGCGGCCTGTTCGTCAACGACGATCAGTACCGCGCGCAGGTCGCGCTGCGCCAGTCCGACCTGTCGAAGGCCGACGACGACCTGCGCCGCCGCATGGCCGTCGCGCAGACGGGCGCCGTGTCGCAGGAAGAGATCTCGCACGCACGTGACGCCGTGAAGGCCGCGCAAGCGTCGCTCGATGGCGCGCAACAGCAGCTCGCATCGAACCGCGCGCTGACCGCGAACACGACGATCGCATCGCACCCGAACGTGCTCGCCGCAGCGGCGAAGGTTCGCGACGCCTACCTCGCGAACGCGCGTAACGTGCTGCCCGCGCCGGTCACCGGCTACGTCGCGAAGCGCTCGGTGCAGGTCGGCCAGCGCGTGTCGCCGGGCACGCCGCTGATGTCGGTGGTGCCGCTGAATGCCGTGTGGGTCGACGCGAACTTCAAGGAAGTCCAGCTCAAGCACATGCGCATCGGCCAGCCGGTCGAACTGACGGCCGACATCTACGGCTCGTCGGCCGTGTACCACGGCAAGGTCGTCGGCTTCTCCGCCGGCACGGGCTCGGCGTTCTCGCTGCTGCCGGCGCAGAACGCGACCGGCAACTGGATCAAGGTCGTGCAGCGCCTGCCGGTGCGTATCGAACTCGATCCGAAGGATCTCGACAAGCATCCACTGCGCATCGGCCTGTCGATGCAGGTCGACGTGGACATCAAGGACGAACGCGGCAACCAGCTCGTCAACGCACCGAACACCGTCTACGAAACCAGCGTGTTCGCGAAGTACGGCGACGAAGCCGACGCCGAAATCGCGCGCATCATCGCCGCAAACGCCGGCGGCAACGCGTCGGCGCCGGTCGCGGCGAAGCAAGGCAGCGCCGCGAAGATGATGTAACCGCTCCGACTCCGGAAAAACAACCGACATGGCACAGGCTCCTGCCTCCTACCCGCCCTTGCAGGGCGGGCAACTCATACTCGGGACGATTGCGGTGTCGCTCGCGGTGTTCATGAACGTGCTCGACACGTCCATCGCGAACGTCGCGATCCCGACCATCTCGGGCGACCTCGGCGTGTCGTCCGACCAGGGCACGTGGGTCATCACGTCGTTCGCGGTCGCGAACGCGATCTCGGTGCCGCTGACGGGCTGGCTGACCGACCGTTTCGGGCAGGTCCGCCTGTTCCTCGCATCGATCATCCTGTTCGTCATCTCGTCGTGGATGTGCGGGCTCGCGCCGAGCCTGCCGTTCCTGCTCGCGTCGCGCGTCCTCCAGGGTGCGGTCGCGGGGCCGATGATTCCGCTGTCGCAATCGCTGTTGCTGTCGAGCTATCCGCGCGCGAAGGCACCGATGGCGCTCGCGCTATGGTCGATGACGACACTGATCGCGCCGGTCGCGGGCCCGATCCTCGGCGGCTGGATCTCGGACAACTACTCGTGGCCGTGGATCTTCTACGTGAACATCCCGGTCGGCATCGCCGCCGCGCTCGCCACGTGGTCGATCTATCGCACGCGCGAATCGACGGTGCGCCGCGCGCCGATCGACGGCGTCGGCCTTGCGCTGCTCGTGCTGTGGGTCGGCTCGCTGCAGATCATGCTCGACAAGGGCAAGGATCTGGACTGGTTCGCATCGACGACGATCGTCGCGCTCGCGTTGATCGCGATCATCTCGTTCGCGTTCTTCGTGATCTGGGAACTGACCGCCGAGCACCCCGTCGTCGACCTGTCGCTGTTCCGCCGGCGCAACTTCACGGGCGGCACGATCGCGCTTGCGGTCGGTTACGGGCTCTACTTCGGCAACCTCGTGCTGCTGCCGCTGTGGCTGCAGACCCAGATCGGCTACACGGCGACCGACGCCGGCCTCGTGATGGCGCCGGTCGGGCTGTTCGCGATCCTGCTGTCGCCGCTGACCGGCAAGTTCCTGCCGCGCACCGACCCGCGCTACATCGCGACCGCCGCGTTTCTCATATTCGCGCTGTGCTTCTGGATGCGATCGGGCTACACGACGGGCGTCGACGAATGGTCGCTCACGCTGCCGACGCTCGTGCAGGGCGTCGCGATGGCCGGCTTCTTCATTCCGCTCGTGTCGATCACACTGTCCGGCCTCCCCGGCCACCGCATCCCGGCGGCGTCCGGTCTGTCGAACTTCGTGCGGATCATGTGCGGCGGCATCGGCACGTCGATCTTCCAGACTGCGTGGGATCATCGCAACAACTTCCACCACGCGCAGCTGGTCGAGCAGGCGAACGTGTACAACCCGACGTTCAACCAGGCCGTCACGCAGATGGGCAATCTCGGGCTGACGCAGGACCAGGCGCATGGCCTCATCAACAACCTGGCCACGCAGCAGGCCGCGCAGCTCGGCGTGAACGACCTGTTCTACATCTCGGCGGCAATCTTCGTGCTGCTGATTGCGCTGATCTGGATCACGAAGCCCGAACGCGCGGGCGGCGGCGATGCCGGTGCGGCGGCATCGGCAGCGCACTGAGCGTCACCTGACACCGCGCCGCCGCGCACCAAACAAAAAGCCCGGTCGATTTCGACCGGGCTTTTTCTTGCTCCGACGGCGCGTTCGCGCCGCGGCGTCAGGCGGCCGTCACGACAAGCCGTTCCGGTGCGAGCACGCCGTTCGCCTTGCGCGCCACGCCGAGCAGCCGCGTTGCGTCGTAGACGCGCACGCGTTCGCCATCCGCCGCATCGATCGGCCCGAGCTCCGACAGCGGCAGGCGCTGACCGTGCAGGAACCGCTTTGCACACGCATCGTCGAGTCGAACCGACGGAAACGTCGACAGCAATGCATCGACCGGCTGAAGCCACGCATCGCGCGCCGATTCATCGGCGTCCGACAGCGCATCGAGCGTCACCGCATGCTCGAGCGTCAGCGCGCCGACGCCCGTGCGGCGCAGCATCGTCAGATGCGCACCGCAACCGAGCGCTTCGCCGATATCCTCCGCCAGCGTGCGCACATAAGTGCCCTTGCTGCAGGTCACGCGAAACGTCACGTCGGGCAGCTCGCAGGCGAGCAGGTCGAGCGCATGGATCGTCACGTTGCGGCCTTCGCGCTCGACGGTCTGGCCCGCGCGTGCATATTCGTACAGCGGCTTGCCGTCACGCTTGAGCGCCGAATACATCGGCGGCACCTGCACGATCTCGCCGGTGAAACGCACGAGCGCGGCTTCCACCGCCGCGCGGTCGCATTCGACCGGCCGCGTGTCGATCACTTCGCCTTCCGCGTCGCCGGTGGTCGTGCGCAGGCCGAGACGCATCGTCGCTTCGTAGGTCTTGTCGGCCTCGAGCAGATCCTGCGAGAACTTCGTCGCCTCGCCGAAGCACAGCGGCAGCAGGCCCGAAGCCAGCGGATCGAGCGTGCCGGTGTGACCGGCTTTCTTCGCGAGAAGCAGCCGCTTCACGCGAATCAGCGCATCGTTGCTCGACAGGCCGACCGGCTTGTCGAGCAGGAGGACGCCGTCCAGCGCGCGCCGGGGCACACGCGGACGTTGGGATGCTGCATTCGTCATAGGCCGGTCGAACTCAGTCGTCCTTGGTGGGCGAGTCGGCCTCGTCGTCGTCCTTCGCGCGCGTCGAGTTCGCTTCCTTGATCAGGCGCGACATCTCGACGGCCTTTTCGATCGTCTGGTCGTAGTGGAAATGCAGCGTCGGCACCGTATGAATGTGCAGGCGCTTGAACAGCAGGTTGTGCAGGTGACCCGACGCATGGTTCAGCGCTTCCTGCGTCTTGGCCGGATCACCGGTCAGCGCCGTGAAGTAGACCTTCGCATGCGCGTAGTCCGGCGTGAGCTCCACGCTCTGGATGGTCACGATACCGACGCGCGGGTCTTTGACCTCGCGCATGATGAGTTCGGACAGATCACGCTGAATCTGGTCGGCGATCTGAACGTTGCGATTGGGGGAAGTACGTTTCCTGGACATGATCGATCCGTGATCGGTTTATCAGGATGAAGCGGCGGGCCATTGTTGGCACGCCACCATGAAAATGGGCGGGGCAAGCCCAAGCCTGCCCCGCCCATGAGCCGATGCGCGACGGTTACAGCGTACGCGCGACTTCGGTCACTTCGAAGACTTCGAACTGGTCGCCTTCCACGATGTCGTTGAAGTTCTTCACCGACATACCGCACTCGAAGCCTTGCTTCACTTCCTTCACGTCGTCCTTGAAGCGCTTCAGCGACTCGAGTTCGCCCGTGAAGATCACGACGTTGTTGCGCAGCACGCGAACCGACGACGAGCGCTTGACGATACCGTCCGTGACCATACAACCGGCGACCGCGCCGATCTTCGGCACCTTGAACACCTGGCGCACCTCGACCGTACCGGTGATGACTTCGCGCTTCTCCGGCGCCAGCATGCCGGACATCGCCGCCTTCACCTCATCCACCGCATCATAGATGATGTTGTAGTAGCGGATGTCGACACCATTGGCTTCCGCGAGCTTGCGCGCCTGCGCATCCGCACGCGTGTTGAAGCCGATGATGACGGCCTTCGACGCCGTTGCAAGGTTGACGTCGCTTTCGCTGATGCCGCCCACCGCGCCGTGCACGATCTGCACGCGCACTTCGTCGGTCGACAGCTTGAGCAGCGACTGCACGAGTGCTTCCTGCGAGCCCTGCACGTCGGCCTTGACGATAAGCGGCAGGTTCTGCACTTCGCCTTCGCCCATCTGCTCGAGCATGCTTTCCAGCTTCGCGGCCTGCTGCTTCGCGAGCTTCACGTCACGGAACTTGCCCTGACGGAACAGCGCGATTTCACGTGCCTTGCGCTCGTCCGGCAGCACGATCACTTCCTCGCCCGCACCCGGCACTTCCGACAGACCCTGGATTTCGACCGGGATCGACGGGCCGGCTTCCTTCGTCGGCTTGCCGTTCTCGTCGAGCATCGCGCGCACGCGGCCGTAGGCCGAGCCCGCGAGCACGATGTCGCCGCGGTTCAGCGTACCGGACTGCACGAGGATCGTCGCGACCGGGCCCTTGCCCTTGTCGAGCTTCGCTTCGATCACGAGGCCCTTGGCCGGCGCTTCGACCGGTGCCTTCAGTTCCAGCACTTCGGCCTGCAGCAGCACGTTCTCGAGCAGATCGTCGATACCCGCGCCCGTCTTCGCCGACACCGGCACGAACGGCGAGTCGCCACCGTACTCTTCCGGCACGACGCCTTCCGCGACCAGCTCCTGCTTGACGCGATCGGGGTTCGCTTCCGGCTTGTCGATCTTGTTGATCGCGACGACGATCGGCACGCCACCCGCCTTCGCGTGGGCGATCGCTTCCTTCGTCTGCGGCATCACGCCGTCGTCGGCCGCTACCACCAGCACCACGATGTCGGTCGCCTTCGCACCGCGTGCACGCATTGCCGTGAACGCCTCGTGACCCGGCGTATCGAGGAACGTGATGACGCCACGCGGCGTGTCGACGTGATACGCGCCGATGTGCTGCGTAATGCCGCCCGCTTCGCCCGCGGCAACCTTCGCGCGACGGATGTGGTCGAGCAGCGAGGTCTTGCCGTGGTCGACGTGACCCATCACCGTGACGACCGGCGGACGCGGCAGTTGCTCCGCATCGGTGGTCGTTTCGCCTTCGACGAGCAGTGCTTCCGGATCGTCCAGCTTCGCGGCAACCGCGCGATGGCCCAGTTCTTCGACGACGATCATCGCCGTTTCCTGGTCCAGCACCTGGTTGATCGTGACCATCTGGCCCATCTTCATCATCACCTTGATGACTTCCGAGGCCTTGATTGACATCTTGTGCGCGAGGTCGGCAACCGACACGGTTTCCGGCACGTGCACTTCACGCACGATCGGCTCGGTCGGCGCCTGGAACGACGATGCGCTGTCCTGGTGACGGCCACGGCCCTTCGGACCGCCGCGCCAGCCGCGATCGACGCCGCCGCTCGAATCGCCGCGCGTCTTGATGCCGCGGCGCTTCGCCGCGTCGTCCTGCCAGCCGCCCTTGCCTGCGCCCGGCTTCTTGTTGCGGTCGCCCGCGCCTGCCGGTGCCTGCGTGGTCGCCGGCGCTGCGCCGGCCGGCTTCTTTGCTGCAGCCGGACGCGCCGGCGTACCCGCACCTGCCGGCTTCGCCGGCTTGTGCAGCGTGCCCTTCGCTTCGGCCGGCTTCGGCGGCTCGACCGGCTTCGGCGGCTCGACCGCCTTGACCACGGCCTTGCGCGGCGTGTTCATCATTTCGCGAATCGCACGCGCTTCCGCCTCGGCGGCCGCGCGGCGCTTGCTGATCTCTTCCTGCTCGGCGCGCGCCTTGTCCGCTGCCTCGCGGGCAGCATCCTCGGCCTTCTTCGCCGCTTCGCGCTGCGCCGCACGTTCGGCAGCGGCGCGGGCTTCGGCGGCCGCGCGCGCTTCGTCCTGCGCGGACGGCGCGCTCGACGTTTCCTGCTCGGCCGCGGCGGCCTGCTGCGCTGCCACCTGCTGCTGTGCGACAGCGGCTTCGGCCGCGGCACGCTTCGCCGCAGCTTCTTCCTCGGCGCGACGGCGCTCGGCTTCGGCCGCTTCCTCGCGGGCGCGACGTTCGGCTTCCTCGCGCTCGAGGCGCTCCTGGCGCTCGCGCAGTTCCTGCGCCTGCTTCTCGAGCAGTTCGGCCTCGCGGCGCGCTTCTTCCTCGCGACGCTTCAGTTCCGCATCGTCGTCCGCTTCGGCGACCTGCGCCTGACCCTGTTCCGCACCATCGCTCACGTCGTCGCGCTTGACGAACGTGCGCTTCTTGCGGACCTCGACCTGAATGGTGCGAGCCTTGCCCGTCGCGTCAGATTGCTTGATCTCCGACGTATGCTTGCGGGTCAGCGTGATCTTGCGCTTGTCGCCGTCGGTTGCGCCGTGCGACTTGCGCAAATGATCGAGCAGACGCGCCTTGTCCGCTTCGGACAGCGCATCGTCTTCACTCGCTTTCTGGACGCCCGCTGCCTGCAGCTGTTCGAGCAGCACACCAGCAGGCATTTTCAGTTCCGCGGCAAATTGGGCTACGTTGTTACTCGCCATTCATTCCTCTTAGTGCAAGGACCGATTCCTTGCTGTTAGCATCGGGTCAGGCCATACGGCCGCCATCAAATCAGTGCGCCATGGTCATTTCTCACTGGAACCAATGTTCACGTGCTTTCATGATCAACGCCTTAGCGGCATCCTCTTCCATCCCGGTCAGGTCGACCAGTTCATCCACTGCAAGCTCGGCGAGATCGTCTCGCGTCTGCACACCATGTTCGGCCAGCTTCGTGAGCAACTCCGGCGTGACGCCGTCGAGGCCCTTCAGATCCAACGCTGCGTTCTCGACCTTTTCTTCGTTCGCAATCGCCATCGTGAGCAGCGCGTCGCGTGCGCGATTGCGCAGTTCGTGCACGGTGTCCTCGTCGAACGCCTCGATTTCGAGCATTTCGTTGAGCGGCACGTAAGCGATCTCTTCGAGGCTCGTGAAGCCTTCGTCGATCAGGATGTCGGCGACTTCTTCGTCGACGTCGAGACGCGCCATGAACAGCGCACGCAGCCGGTCGCGCTCTTCACCCTGCTTCAGGGCGGATTCGTCCGGCGTCATGATGTTGATCTGCCAGCCGGTCAGCTCGCCGGCAAGGCGAACGTTCTGACCGCTGCGGCCGATCGCGACGGCCAGCTCGTTCTCGTCGACGACGACGTCCATCGAGTGTTTTTCTTCATCGACGACGATCGACTGGACAGCTGCCGGCGCGAGCGCGCCGATCACGAACTGGGCGGGATCCTCCGACCATAGCACGATGTCGATGTTTTCGCCACCAAGCTCGTTGCGCACGGCCTGCACGCGGGAACCGCGAATGCCGACGCACGTGCCGATCGGGTCGATCCGCTTGTCGTACGCGATCACGCCGATCTTCGCGCGCACGCCCGGGTCGCGGGCCGCAGCCTTGATCTCGAGCAGGCCCTGCTCGATCTCCGGCACTTCCATCTCGAACAGCTTCATCAGGAATTCGGGCGCCGTGCGCGACAGCTCGATCTGCGGGCCGCGCGCGGTGCGGTCGACCTTCGCGATGTAGGCGCGCACGCGGTCGCCCACGCGCAGGTTTTCCTTCGGGATCAGCTGGTCGCGGCGCAGCAGCGCCTCGACACGGCCCGATTCGACGATGAAATTGCCCTTGTCGAGGCGCTTCACCGTACCCGTCATGATCTTTTCGCCGCGTTCGAGGTAATCGTTCAGGATCTGCTCGCGCTCCGCGTCGCGCACCCTTTGCAGGATCACCTGCTTCGCGGCCTGCGCGCCGATACGGCCGAACTCGATCGACGGCACCGGCTCCTCGACGTATTCGCCGACTTCGGCGTCGGGATTCTGTTCACGCGCTTCGAACAGCAGGATCTCGCGATCCGGCTCCTGCAAGCCTGCCTCGTCGGGCACGACGAGCCAGCGACGGAAGGTTTCGTGCTCGCCGCTTTCGCGATCGATATGGACGCGAATTTCGGCGCCTTCGTCGAACAGCTTCTTGGAAGCGGACGCGAGCGCAGCCTCGAGGGCGCCCAGCACCACATCCTTGTCGACGTTTTTCTCGCGCGCCAGCGCATCCACCAGCATCAACACTTCGCGACTCATTATTTGCGGCTCCTAAAGTCAACTTGCGGAATCAGGCGGGCTTTGTCGATATCGGCCAGCGTGAAATCCAGCATGGCTGCCTCGCCCTTCTTCCCCTCAAATTCCAAACCGATCGTTTCGCCATTCGGCGCGTGCAGAATGCCCCGGTACGTCTTGCGCCCGTCCAGCGGCTTTTTCAAGGTCACGGAGACTTCGCTGCCGGCAAAACGCTCGAAGTCGGCCAGCTTCTTCAACGGGCGGTCGAGCCCCGGGGACGAGACTTCGAGCCGTTCGTAATCGATGTTTTCGACCGTCAAGACGTGCTGGAGCTGACGCGTGACCTTTTCGCAATCTTCGAGCGAGATGCCGGCAGGCTGATCGATATAGATGCAAAGCATGCCGCGCCCGGTGCGCTCGAGATCCACCAGCTCGTAGCCGAGCCCGGTGACCGTGGTTTCTATCAGTTCCGTCAGTTGCACTGTGTCCTCTCAGGTGTTCGCGCCCGCCGCTCGCGATTCACCCGCGGGCGCGCGCCTTAGCCGGCGCAGGAAGCGCTACCCGAGATGCCTAACCGTTTCAGCAAAAAAAAATGGGCGGAACGCCCATCTTCTTACACTGGTGGTCGCACCTGAGCCGCACATTGAATCCGTACGCCCAGCGACTTCGCGATTATAGCGATTTTTGGCGCAAACGCCAAGCCAGCCGGTAAAAGCGGCGCGTCGCCTGCCTTTACGGACCGAAAATGCGAAATCGGGCTGCTCGATCAACCGGCACAATCCTGCCGCACGGGCGATCGGTGATGCCGGTTGCCATCCAGCAGCACGCGGCATATATACAGTCGAAATCAAAAAACGCACGCGTCGGGCCGACAAAACCGGACGGATGCCGATCCTGCCGGCACGCCGGCGGCTTTGCGCCGCGGCATGCCGACTCGCTCAGCGGCTGCGCGTGCGGCTGCGCTGCGGACGCTGGCCGCCGCGCGGGCCGCCGCCGTTACCGGCGCCTTCGGCACGATTGCCGTTCGGATTGCGATTGCCGCCCTTGCTGCCGCCGCCGCCGCGCTTGGCGCCCGCGCCCTCGCGCTTGGGGCCTGCGCCGTACGACGCGCGGTTGCCGTCGACATCACGGCCGCCGCCAGCGCGGTTGCCATCGCGGCCGCCGCCCGTGCGGTTGCCGTCGCGGCCACCGCCAGCACGGTTGCCGTAGCCCGACGGTGCGACCGGCAGGCTGCCGTAGCCGCTCAGGCCCGGCAGGCCCGGCCCGCCGCGACGGCCACCGCCGCGACGCGGCTGGTCGAGCTGCCCGTGCGTCGTCAGCACCGGCTCGCGGCCGATGAAGCCCATCGACGTCTGCATCGGATCGGGCTGGCGACGCTCGGCCTGGTCGGCACTGCCGCGCTTGCCCTTCTCCTCGGACGGCGCCTTCAGGCCGACGGTCGCCATCAGCTTGCGCACCTGCGCGTCGTCGAGCTCCTCCCAGCGGCCGCGCTTCAGGCCGCGCGGAAGCGGGATCGGGCCGTGACGCGTACGGATCAGCCGGCTCACCATCAGGCCGGCCGCCTCGAACATCCGGCGCACTTCGCGGTTGCGGCCTTCGGCCAGCGCGACGTGATACCAGTGATTCGTACCTTCGCCACCGCCGTCGCGGATACGCAGGAAGTTCGCCGGGCCGTCATCCAGCTCGACGCCGTGCAGCAGCTTTTGCCGGTTGCCTTCGGTGAGCTCGCCGACCACCCGCACCGCGTACTCGCGCTCGACGCTGTAGCGCGGATGCATGAAGCGGTTCGCGAGATCGCCCGACGTCGTCAGCATCAGCAGACCTTCGGTATTGAAGTCGAGGCGGCCCACCGCAAGCCATTTCGCCGTCTTCATCGGCGGCAGGCGATCGAACACCGACGGGCGGCCTTCCGGATCCGCGTGACTGACGATTTCGCCCGTCGGCTTGTGGTACAGCAGCACGCGCGGCGGCTTGTTCGGCAGCTTGCGCTTGACCGGCTTGCCGTTGATCCGCACCTGGTCGGTCGGCATGATGCGCTGGCCGATGTGCGCGGGCTCGCCGTTCACCGACACGCGGCCGGCGACGATCAGCTCTTCCATTTCGCGGCGCGAGCCCATGCCCGCTTCCGCCAGCACCTTGTGCAGCTTCGGCGCGTCGTCGTCCGGCGACAGCACGCGCTTGTTCGCCGGCTGGCTGCGGCCGCGACGCAGCATCGGCGCACGCACGCCGCTACCGCCCGCGGAGTTGTCCGCGTCGAATGCAGGCGACGTCACGTAGGCGAACAGTTCGTCCTGGGACGCATCGCCCTCCGCCTTCGCCGGGCCGCCTTCAGCCTTCGGCGCGCCGCCACGGCGGCCTTGGCCGCCCTGCGCACCCTGGCCGCCCTTGGCCGCGCCTTCGCGCTTGCCGGCCGGCTTGCGGCCGCCCTTGGCCGCACCTTCCTTGCGCGGCGCGCGTGCGGGCTGCGCTTCGGCGGCCTCGGCCGGCTGCGCGTCCGCGCCTTCGCCGCCCTGCGACTCGCCTTCGGCGCCCTTCGACTTGGCCGCCGCGCGACGCCGCGCGATCAGGCTGCGCGGGCCTCGCCGCAGACCGCGGCGGGGACGCTCGTCGCCACCCGCAGCCGAAGCGTCCTGCTCCGGCGCATCGTCGGCACGCGCTGCCTGCACGGCAGGCGCGGACGATTCAATATCGTGGATATCTGTCAAAACAACCTCAAAATGTCAGGTCTCGCGCCCGGCGCGGGCGCGGCAAGAAGTTGGCCGCGATCAAGCGCGACGCTGTTCGGGTTCTGCTTCGTCGTCCGGCAGCGCGTCGGCACCGATGGGCGCACTGGCGCTTCGTACGGCATCGGCGAGACTGTCGGACGTGTCGTCCAGCATCTCGCCGTCCGCGGGACGGGAACGGGAGGCGTCGGCCTGACCAGCCTCGCCGGGCATGTCGCCGGCCGCTTCCGCTCCGTCTCCGCCAGCCGCTTCGGCGGCCGGCTTGCGATCTTCCTCGCTCCAATCCGCGCGCAGCGGCTCGGGCTGCACACCGGTCGGCACTGCTTCGGTGCCAACCTGTTCCGTTTGTTCCGTTTGCCCGAGATCAGCATCGAGCGTATCGCGGTTCGGCGTTTCCTGCGTCGACGCAACATCGCCCGGCAATCCGGCGGATGCTCCATCCGCGTGCGCCTGCGGCACGTCATCCGCTGCGTCACCGGCTTGCGGCGCACCGTCGGCAACCGCTACGTCACCGTCGAAGTCCATTGCCTGCTGCGCAAGCAGCGCGGCCTCGATGTTCGCGGCCGGCTCTTCGAGCGCAGGCAGGTCGTCGAGCGCCTTCAGGCCGAGATCGTCGAGGAACTGCTTGGTCGTCGCATACAGCGCCGGACGTCCCGGCACATCGCGATGACCGATCACCTCGATCCAGCCGCGATCCTCGAGCTGCTTGACCACCTGCGTATTGACCGTGACGCCGCGAATCTCTTCGATGTCGCCGCGCGTGACGGGCTGCCGGTACGCGATGATCGCGAGCGTTTCGAGCACCGCACGCGAATATTTCGGCGGCTTCTCGGGATGCAGGCGGTCAAGATAATGACGCATCGCCGGCTTGCTCTGAAAGCGCCATCCGGTCGCCAGCGCCACCAGTTCGACGCCGCGGCCGGACCAATCCTGTTTCAGATCTTCGAGCAACGTGCGGACCGTGTCAGCCGACACACCGTCGGCAAAGAGCTTGCGCAAATCGCCGAGCTTCAGCGGTTCCTGCGCGCAGATCAAAGCAGTCTCGAGGACGATCTTCGCCTCTTGGGTATTCATGCAGCTAGGCCAGACCCTGTGGTCAAACGAACCGGATCAACAAACAGACGAAAGGAACGGAAGACGCGCTCGCCCGATTCTGATCGGTCATATTGATGGGAGCACGAACCGGGGGCGGCGAACCAACTTCAGGCCAGGCCCAAACCGGACGGAACAGCACGGTTCAACGACGGAACCGCGTGACTGAGCGCCATATTACGCAAAATTGCCCGGTGCGTAAAGATGAGCCGAACGGGCCGCCGCCAGTGCGCCGAGTCCGCTCCGGCCCTGCTTCAGCGCGCGGCCGTGCCGCGCGCGAGGAACCGGCGCAGCCGCTCGACGCCCGCGTCGAGTCGTGCCGGATCGCAGGCGTAGCACCAGCGCACGAATCCTTCCCCCTCCGGGCCGAATGCCCGCCCGGGCGCAAGCCCGAGCCCCGCATCGCGCACCAGCGTCTTGCAGAACGCGAGACTGTCGGCCGCGCCCGGCAGGCGCAGGAACAGGTACATCGCGCCCGGCGGAGGCGGCACCTCGACGCCCGGCAGCGTCCGCAGCGCGGCGACCAGGTGATCGCGCGCTTCGCGCAGCGCCGCGACGAACGACCGCACGAACGGCTCGCCGTCGCGCAGCGCGACCTCGCCCGCGGCCTGCACGAAGCCTGGTGCGCACGACGTGTTGTATTCGACGAGCTTCGACAGATCGCCCATCACCGATGCCGGCGCAATGAGCCACCCCAGCCGCCAGCCCGTCATCGCCCACGCCTTCGAGAACGAATTCACGACAACGACCCGCTCGTCGCGCGAAGCGATATCGAGGAACGACGGCGCGCCGCCGTCGCCGAACGCGAGCCGTTCGTACACCTCGTCGGCGACCAGCCAGATGCCGTGACGCCGGCAATGGGCCAGCACGGCCTGCTGATCGTCCCGCGACATCGTCCAGCCGGTCGGATTGTTCGGCGAGTTGACCAGCAGCATCCGCGTATCGGGCGTCAGCGCAGCGAGCAGCCGCTCGACATCGAGCCGCCAGCCCGCGTCGCCGTAGCCGAGCGGCACGCATTCGACCTGCGCGCCGAGGATTTTCGGAATCTCGACGAGATTCGGCCAGAGCGGCGTGACCGCGACGACGCGCTCGCCCGGGCCGACCAGCATCTGCGCGGCCAGCATCAGCGCGCTCACGCCCGAACTCGTCACGGCCACCGTGTCGGCCGCCGTCGCACCGTGACGCGCGCTGACGTAGGCTGCAATCGCGTCGCGCAGCGGCGCCGTGCCGAGGTTGTGTGTGTAGAAGGTCGCGCCGTCGCGCAGCGCCGCCGCTGCGGCGTCGCGGATGAAATCCGGCGTCACGCGGTCGGACTCGCCGAACCAGAACGGCAGCATGTCCGGCACGCCGATGCCGGCGTTCGCCACTTCCCGGATCAGCGATGGACGCAGCGCGTGCACCGCGGCGCGCGCTGCCGGCTCGCCGGTCGTCAGGGAAAAATCTGCGGAATGCGTCATCGAGAACCACCGTCGAGGAACACGATCCGCGTAGTGTACCGGGCCGCAAGCCGGGCCGGCGCACGCCCACGCACATCAGTCGAGGTCCTCCGCCCTCGCCGGCATCTGCCGCACGAGTTCCCAGATCGCCTGCGCCGCGGGCGACAACGACCTGTCGCGGCGGCGCACCAGTTCGACCGTGCGCTCGGTGCACGGCATGAGCGGCCGCGCGACGAGTGTCGAGCCGGCCGGCAGCGGCAGCGACAACCACGGCTGCACGCTCACGCCGACGCCGGCCTCGACGAGCCCGAACACGGTCGCCGAATGGCCGAGTTCCTGCATGACCGTCGCGTTGACGCGGTGGGCGGCCAGCGCGGCATCGATCAGCGGCCGGCTGCCCGATGCATGGTCGAGGAGTACGAGGCGCTCGCCGTCCAGCGCCGTCCACGGCACCTCGGCACGCGCCGCGAGCGGATGGTCGGCACGCGCGACGAGGCAGAACGAATCGGTCATCAGCGGCTCGCAGACGAGATCGGCGACCGTGAGCGGCCCGATCACGACGCCGAAATCGACCTCGCTCGACTTCACCTTGCGCAATACGTCGCTCTGCACGTCGTCGCGCAGGCCGAGCGTCACGAACGGGAACTGGCGCTCGCACGATGCAACCACGCGCGGCATCAGCCTGCAGGCGATCGTCGGGCTCGCCGCAACGATCACGCGCCCGCGGCGCTGCTCGCCGATCTCGCGAATCTCGCGCAGCGTGTCGTCGAGATCGTCGATCAGACGCGACACGCTCGCGATCAGGTTCGCACCGACGTCGGTCAGTTGCACGTCGCGCGTCGTGCGGTCGATCAGCTTCAGCCCGAGCTCGGCTTCGAGCTCGCGCACGCAGCGGCTGACCGCGGACTGCGTGAGCCCGATCTCGTCGCCCGCGCGACTGAAGCTCCTGAGCCGCGCTACCTCGATGAATACGCGAAGCTGGCGCAGCGTGACGTTCATCTCCTGACCTCATCAATCGTCGATATCGATGCGCGATTT
Source organism: Burkholderia pyrrocinia (assembly GCF_018417535.1). Taxonomy (NCBI): domain Bacteria; kingdom Pseudomonadati; phylum Pseudomonadota; class Betaproteobacteria; order Burkholderiales; family Burkholderiaceae; genus Burkholderia; species Burkholderia pyrrocinia. The sequence continues at coordinate 1,378,627 of NZ_CP070977.1, forward strand.
TAATGCGCGAATCCGGCTTCGATGTGCGAATCCGGCACCGGCCGCACATGTTTCGCTGCGGTGCAATACACACGCAAACGCACGTAGCACGGGCGAACTGCACAAGATTGGTGATTGTCCCGATTTGCTGGCGGGTTATTTTGGCGTCTTATACGCCCCTAGCTGACTTAGCCGTTAGCTCGCTGCCAAGCGGCTCTCGAGGGATTCGCCTCCGACGTGGCACGCTTCGTGCATTACCTGACGCACAGGGCGCAGGTTTCGTCGGACGGAAAGGCAGAAACGCCGCTGCCGGCCAACCGGACGCCCCCACCCGGCACTCGACGCTCGAGTGCTTGAAGAGTGCGCGGCGCAGGGCAGCGCACCGGAGTTAGCTTCGCTGAGGTGAGGACATGATGCTGTTCGACGATTTGAGAGATAACGAGTGGGCGCTGGTCGAGGGTCTGTTTTGCTCGGAACCCGCACGGAGTGAGCGGCGCGGCCGCCCCCGCGTGGAAGCCCGCTCGGTGGTGAACGCCGTGTTGTGGGTGCTGTCGACGGGTGAAGGCTGGTCGAAGCTGCCGGGCCGCTATCCGTCGCCGCCGACCTGCCGCCGTCGCTTCGACGAATGGCAGGCGGACGGCACGCTCGCCGAAATCGTGAAGCGACTCGGTACGAGCGGCCGGCAGATCTCGCTGCGCGGGCGCATCGGCGCGAGCGCCGCGAAACCGCCGGCACCGCCGAGCCGCGACCGGCTGCGCGGCGCCTTCTGGACCAATCCGGAATCCTGGCGCGCGCCCGTCAAGATGGCGTAACGAATGCTCGATCGGGCGGCTTCGGCCGCCCGGTTTCTTTCCGCGCCGCGTATTTTTTGCGACGCCTGCGTTGCCGTCGATTACCGCTGTCGTGCCGCGATACATCTATTTACCAATATTTACAGCAAGCCTGCACTCCCGCGCTTACCTTAGCGATATATCAACAGGCCGCGTCGACGGCTTGAAGGGAGCCCCGCCATGAAACCAATGTCACTGCTCGTTGCATGCGGCATTGTCATTTCCCTGGCGCTGACCGCTCCAGCTCACGCCGACGATCGCACGAAACCGCCCCGTCACCAACAGGATCACCGCAATACCCTCCGCCAGCCGCCGTCCGCCGCGCAGTCCAGCCGGCAGACCGTGCCGCGCGGCGACCTGCGCGGCGACATCGCCAGCAATGCGCGCGCGCGCATCGGCTCGCAGCCGTCCGACATGCCGCGTCATCCGTAGTCCTGCGAATTTCAGGATTTCATCAAAGAAAATGCCCGCTTCCGGGAACTGCGCCGTATGCGACGAGTCACAACGTTGCCATGAGCACAGCGTGGCAACAGCAAAAGTATCCGGTACGCCCGTATCCTCGCGATACGGGCTTTTTTTTGGCATCGCCGGCTCGCGCGGCGACACACAAAGCAAGATGATCCGCCGCTACAGGCGACTTTCGAGAATCGCCACGGCGCTTGCTTCGCTCAATGCGTAGTCGTCCATGCGGCGATCGGTCCAGGAAAGTAATTTTTCGTCGCGCTCGAGGCGCGAGAATTCGGCTCGACCGCTGTCGGTCAGCACGGCGATGTCCACCGGCGCGTGGAAACCCGGCGCGGGGGCAACGGTCTTCTGCCTGACCGTGTCCATCAACCCGAGCGAACGGAGATACTCGAACACACCCGGGCGGCGTGCCCACGGTACCTGGCGGTACTGCACTCGTCTCAATGCGTCGAGCACCGCTTCGTTGGAATACGTGGCCATCTCGATTCTTTCTTAAAGTGCAGCGACAATGCGAAGCGGCGCGCCGGGCAGGGTCTCCGCCCGCCGATACCGCCACCGATTCTGGGGGCCGACGTTCGGCATCGCATCAGGGCCGGATCATCAGCCGTCCATAAAAAGACACCATACCCCAATCAAATTGATTCTGTTCGATTCATTTGTACTTCTCTTCATCTGTTTCATGCTCTGCCGCAAGCGACGGCGAATCATCTCGATCGCCGCCGTTGCGCTGTTCTGGCTGCTCGCGACAGGCTGGCTCGCCGCGCCGCTGATCGCGTGGACCGAGGCGGGCGTCGTGCCGGTCGAGCACCCGGACATGCACGGGCGGACCACGCTGATTCTCATTGGCGCCGGCACGCATCGCACCGACTCCGGGCTGCGGCCGCCACCCGATGGCGTCGCGCGCATCCACAAGATTGCGGCGCTCTATCGCGTGTGCCGGCAGCAGGCCGACCGCTGCACCGTGGTGATGTCGGGCGGCGACCCGCAGCGTCACGGCGAAACCGAGGCGGCCGTGTACGGTCGCCAGCTCATCGCGGAAGGCATCGCACCCGACGACCTCGTCCTCGAGCCGAACAGCCGCACAACCTACGAAAACGCGAAATTCACTGCGTCTATACTACGCCCACAGTATGACGACGCGCGCATTCTCGTCACCTCGTCGTATCAGATGCGCCGCGCACTGCTCGATTTCCACCGATTCGGCATCGATCCACAGCCCGTTTATGCGAATCGCCGGCGCGCGCAAACGGGCTGGCTGCCGCGCTGGCGCAATGTGGTCAACACCGAGCAGGCGCTGCACGAACTGGTCGGCATCGCGCAATTCCACGTCTACCGATGGCTCGGGTGGTTCTGACGGCTGCGCGGAAACGGGAACGAAATGGCAGCGCCGCCCAGGATGGCAGGCGCGTGACGAGGTGCACGAAGTGTTGCGCGACTTCAACGCGGCCTTGCGTTGCGCCAAGATCCGGTGCACATTGATCCGTCACTTTTGTTACACTCGACACGCACTCGTTTGCAGTCGCCAGACAAAACGGCAACATTCGGGTTCATCACCACTTAGCGGAGGTAAAGCAATGAAGAAGACGTCCCTGGCTATCCTGGTAGCGATGTCGGCGCTGACTGGCGCAGCGTATGCGCAAGAGAGCACGGAAATCAAGACCATCACCGATCCGGCCAAGATCTCCGAGATCGAGCAGCGCGCACAGGCGCTGCAGCAGCAGCAAGCGGCCGAAGCCGCACAGCCGGCGATGCAGGAAGAGCATCACCACGGCAAGAAGGCTGCTCACCACAAGACTGCTGCGAAGAAGGCCGGCAAGAAGGCTGCCAAGGCCGCAGACGCTGCCAGCCAGTAAGTTCGGCCGCACCGCACAAGTGAAAAGCCGAATCCGGGCAACCGGGTTCGGCTTTTTTGGTTGCGGCGCCCGCGCGCTGTGCTAAAGTCGCGCACCGAAATTTTCCACCCGTGCGCACCCCGGTGCGGAGGACAGCATGAGCAACATTCAACTCGACATCGAGTGGACCGAAGCCGCCACTCGCCAGATCAAGCAACTGATGCCCCGCGGCTCGGCCGACGCGTTTCTCGCGCTGCCGCCGATCGAGTGCCTGCCGATGGAGGGCGACGTGCTTTTCCTGGGCCCGCAAGGCAAGCAGCAACCGTTCATTGTCGCCGAGCGCCAGTATCATCACGACGGCGACGCCGACTGGACGATCATCCTGATCCTCGACGTACCCAGCACGTCGCACTGACGCGCCGCTGCGACCGGACAAGTCCGGTCGCCCCGCCCGGCTCAGACGAGCTTCGACAGCACGCGGATTTCGGAACTTTCAATCCAGTCCGCGGCCACTTCGCGATAAGCGAGAATGTGCGCGGAACGCGCATGGGCGGCCAGCGCCTCCTCGCTCTCCCAGCGCTCGACGAATACGAACCGCGCGGGCTCCTTCAGATCCCGGTGCAGGTCGTACTGCAATGCACCGGCTTCGTTGCGGGTCGGCTCGACGATCCCTTCAAGCATGGGGCGCAGCTTTTCCTCGGCGCCCGGCTTCGCTACGATCAGCGCCACGACTGCAATTTCCGCCATTCCCGACTCCTTCATCCAGAAAAGTCCGAGAATACGCGAATCACGCATCGCGCATCGACCGCGCCGATGCGACACTGCACGACGGCCCCAAAAAAATTGCCCGCGCTTCAAAGAAGCGCGGGCGAAACCGTCGCCCTACGAGGATAGGCGACGGGGCCATCGAGATCCGCACGCTGGCGCGGATCGTCATCAGTTGCGCCGGCGCTTGTCGCGCCGGCATTTGAAGACGTCGATACCGTTGATCACGCGCTCGCCGCGCACACCCGGTATCTGACGCCATCCTCCCTGTTCAAACGATTCCAATATACAAAGCAGGTTGCGTGCCAGGCACGGAATTCCGATTACTTCATTGATTTATAAGGACAATTTTTTCGTCCGCAACAATGTGACACGTGCTCTGCCGCCGTAACGCACGGATGTTACGTAACGTCACGAGGAGGGACCGAACCTCTCGCACATGCGCGCCGGCGAGCGACCACGAAAAAAGCCCGCCGAATGGCGGGCTTTTCACTGGTGCGGAGAAACGCCGGGATCAGCGGAGCTGATTCACGAGCAACCCCATGATCTGGCGAGCCGCCGACGACGTGTCGATCGTGCCCGCATCGTCGACGACCGCGACGCGCGTCTGGTCCGACGTGACCGCCTTCACGTTGACACGGTACTGCTTCGCCTGCTTTTCCTTCTTGCCGTGGAACAGCTGGCTCCAGAAGCCCTGCTCGGCCGAGCTCAGATCCTTCGGGTCGACGTAGCGCACGAAATACAGGCCCTTCGTGCGATCGCGATCGTCGACCGTGAAGTTCGCACGATCGAGCGCGAGACCGACGTGCAGCCACGACCGGTCGTACGGCTCACCGAGCGTGACTTCGGACGGCACCGCCGCATCGGCCGCATCATTGCCTTGCGCCGACGTGCGCGAGACGTTCTGCGCGGCGATCGCGGCGGCAGCCTTCGACGATGCGTCGGCGTCGGCCTTCTTGTCCTTCGGCACCGCGTTGTCCTTGATGTTCGCGATCGGCGGCTCGCCGTTCTTCGCGCGCTGCTCGTTCTGCGCGAGCACGGCCATCAACCGCTTCAGGTATTCGGTCTCGAGCGCCGGATCGTTCGGCTTCGGCTCCCACTTGCTCGAATCGTTGTTCGAGCCGGTGATCGCCTCGCGCATCCCCTTCTGGCTGACGAACACATAAGTGCCGCCGTTCGGCGCCGAATCGAGACGCGTGCGGTACTTGTTGCGCTCGGCCGTTACGTACGAATTGCCCATCGCCTTCGAGATCACACTGCGGATCAGGCCGTCGTTGATCTGCGGATGGGTTTCGTTCCAGTCGGTTTCCATCACGCCCTTGTCGCGCTGGTCGACGACGAGCAGGAAGCCCTGCTCCTGCCAGAAACGGCGCACCTGCGGCCAGATGTCGGCCGGCTGCTTGCCGTCGATCACGAGCCAGCTTTCGGTGCCGTCGCGCTGGATACGCATGCCGGCCACGGCTGGAGCGACGGTGTCCAGCGCAGGCGCCGCCTGCTGGACCTGCTGAAGTGCAGACAAGGAAGTCGCACCGCCCTGGGGCGGCAGCGAACGCTGATCGGCCGTCTCGTCGAGCATGTTGGGCGGCACTGCGAGCGACGCTTCCTTCGATTTCGAATCGCTCTTGTAGTCCACTTTCGTGGGCGACGACGTGCCACAACCGGCGACGAGCGCGCCGGTGGCGAGCACTGCAGCGAACCGCATGGTAAGACGAAGATCAGTCATGTTCGGGGAATCCTCTTCCGCTAAATCACGGCGCTTTCCGTGGATCAACCTTGCATTTTACCGGGGCCGCGCCGCGATGTGCAAAAAAGCGACCGGCAAGAAAAAAACCGCGCCAGCCTAAGCCGACGCGGGTTCTTGTCTGGTCGGGGCGAGAGGATTTGAACCTCCGACCACCTGCACCCCATGCACTTTTTTGTCGCTTCCACCGAGTTCCCTCGGCGTCCGATAAAATTACGCAATTCATTGATTATAATAGTTATTTATGCAAACACTTGCCCTAGCAATTCCATTACAATACGACCCATGCTTCCGGATCTGTGGGGGCAAATGTGGGGGCAATTTGCCCCGGAGGTTGCAATGAGCACGCTCACCACGAGGGAATTGCAAGGGCTAATCCCGGCTGATAACGGCCGTCGTCTGTCCGATGGCCACGGTGTCTTTGGTGTGGTCCGTGCCGGCGTGAAGGGCATATCGGTTCAATTTTCATTGCGCTATCGAGCAAACGGCGGGGTTCGTGAGATCCGTCTCGGTACGTTTCCGAAGGCGAGCCTGCGCCAAATCAGAGATGCCCGCGACCGTGCGCGTGCACACATTAGTTCCGGGGAAGACCCGCTGGAACAGAGACGCATCGATAGGCTGAGGAAGCTAGTCGACACGAGTGCAGAAGTCCGCACCCTCGAGGACAAGCTCGCACGTAAGACGTTCAAACAGCGATTCAACGAGTGGGCCGACTCCGCCCTGCAGAAGCGGACAGACAACGGACAAGAAGTCCGTCGAGCATTCAAAAAGGATGTCCTTCCAGTAATCGGTGACATCGCGATGGAAGACGTACGCCGCTCTGACATCATGTCCACGCTGGACGCGATTGTCGCGCGAGGCGCGAACCGGCTCGCCAACCGGACTCTCACAGATCTCAAACAATTCATCAAATGGTGTCAGGCGCGGGAGTACGTTTCCGCCAATCATCTGATGATGGTCTCAAAGAAGGATGTCGGCGGGACAGACACCGAACGAGAACGAGAACGAACCCTTTCCGATCACGAGATCGGCGCCTTTCCCAAAGCACTGGAGTCCGCGAACTTGCCGGAGATGACAAAGCACGTATTGATGCTGATCTTGGCGACCAACGCACGCGTGGGCGAGGTCATTAAGGCACGCAAGCGCGACATCAATCTTGAACTTCGGACGTGGCGCGTCCCGGTTGAAAACGCGAAGAACGGGGATGCACACATTATATTTCTGTCTGACTACGCCACAACGCACATGAGCGCACTGCTCCAGCTGTCCAACAGTAAGGAATGGCTGCTACCCGCCCGCCGGCACAAGGACAAACCGGAAACGCACATTGACCTTAAAAGTATCACTGGAGCAGCCCCCTGAAACGCCGGACACAGTCACCCACTTACAATAACGGGTAGGCATAAGACTGTGTTTTTGACTAACACCAGGCAGGAAGTGATGGAAGTGTTGACGGGCCCGGAGCGCCGGCGGCGCTGGACGGCGGAGCAGAAGCTGGCGATGGTTCGCGAGAGTTTGGAGCCGGGGAAATCGGTTTCGATGGTCGCGCGCCAGCACGGCGTGAATCCGAACCAACTGTTCCACTGGCGCAAGTTGTACCAGGATGGGAGCCTGTCAGCGGTCAAGGCTGGCGAGGAAGTAGTTCCGGCCTCGGAACTGGCCGACGCGCTCAAGCAGATTCGTGAGCTGCAACGGATGCTCGGCAAGAAGACCATGGAGAACGAGATTCTCCGCGAAGCAGTCGAGTACGGCCGGGCAAAAAAATGGATAGCGCACTCGCCCTCGCTGCCGGAGGACGACCAGTGAAACTGGTTTGTGAAGTTCTCGGCGTGTCGCGCTCGAACGTATCGGCACGACTGTCGCGTCCGGCGACGTGGCGCGATGGCCGTCAATCGAGGCAGACTGACGACGCGGTCGCGGTCGAGGAAATCCGCCGGGTCATCGGCGATTTGCCCAGCTATGGCTATCGCCGGGTTTGGGGCATATTGCGCAACGAGCGCGTCGCGGTTGGGCTGGTGCCGTTCAATGCCAAGCGCATCTATCGCGTCATGCGCACACATGGGTTGCTGATGCAGCGTCGACCGATTCCGCCTCGCCCCCAACGTCGACACGACGGCAAGGTGGCCGTAGCGCGCAGCAATCAGCGATGGTGCTCCGATGGATTCGAGTTTCGCTGTGACAACGGCGAGCCGCTGCGCGTGACGTTTGCGCTGGACTGCTGCGACCGCGAGGCGATGAGCTGGGCGGCCACGACGGCAGGCCACAGCGGTGACATCGTGCGCGACGTGATGCTGGCTGCAGTGGAAAATCGGTTTGGCAACGAACTGCATACCCCGTCCGAAATCGAGTGGCTGAGCGACAACGGTTCGGGCTACACGGCCGACGACACGCGTCGGTTCGCAGCGGCCATCGGCCTGAAGCCATTGACCACGCCGGTGTGCAGCCCACAAAGTAACGGGATGGCCGAGAGCTTCGTGAAGACGATGAAACGCGACTACGTCGCCTTCATGCCGAAGCCGGACGCAGCGACTGCTGCACGCAACTTGGCCATCGCGTTCGAGCATTACAACGAGAAACATCCCCATAGCGCGCTGAAATACCACTCGCCTCGCGAGTTCCGGCGCTCGATGGATTCAGCAACCTTAGTGTGACGCGGTGTCCGGTATTACAGGGGCAACTCCAATCACCAAGCAGGTCGCCGACCGTCAGTTAGTCTTCTACGAGCGTGGCGCACATACGAACCGAACCGCTAAAACGAACTCCCTCGTTCTCGGCGACGAGAAATGGACTCCGCACGACCTACGCCGAACAGCCGCCACCTTGATGCAGTCGATGGGAGTATTGCCCACCGTGATCGACAAGTGTATGAACCACCGCGAGCAGAACCGCATGAAACGCATCTATCAGTGGTATCCATATACGGTCGAGAAGCGCGCCGCATGGCGCCTGCTGGGGGCACGACTGGAACAACTGACGGGTCTGGATCGATCTGCTGAGCGAGTTGAGCATAACGGGGGCACGGAAATGAGGGAACACGCCATGCAGGCTGCCGCGATCGACGTCTCGACATCAGAGCCGGGGGGATAGTGACCCTGGCCCACTAAACATGCAAACCCGGACGCGGCTCCTCGATCGGCCGACCTACGAACCGTCGGAACAGAAGGGTGTACGAGGTCTGCTGGTTGCGCTGGAAGGCAAACCGCCTGCCGGCCCCAAAGCCTCGCCGGCGGAACGCACTGCCCTGTCGAGCCTGCACAGATGCGCTTACCTCGCGCAAGAATCCCACCCAATGCCCGCCTCACTCACGGAAGCGTCTATAGCCGAAAGAGCCTCCTGATCTCGGTCTCGGCTTCCTGCCCCATTGCGCCCAGCTCGTAATACCTCGTGTTAGCAACGATCTTCTTCGCACGCTTGATTTCGTCATTAACCCATTTCGGGTGTGACGAACTTGTGCTCAGACTGTCAATGACGGCAAAGAAGTAATCCTTTAGGCCAGCTCTCCACCAGAAACCCTGCTGACACCCCCATTTCTCCATAGCAAACGATTGGAAAGTATACCCATTAGTGGCATTTCAATACTTGAACAATCGGATTGTAGGCTTGATCAACGAACAATGACGCTTGTTCCGAGTCTCAAGAGTCCGATTGAAGTCGTTGGGATAGGTACTCTGCCAGTGACCGGGCCCATGCGGGATACGCAGTCGGCCGAGCCAGCTCAGTGTCGCAGGCACCAGATCGAACTTGATATGGTTGAGCTCGAGAACAATCGTAGGAGAAGACTGGAAAATTTCAGAGGCACGGTAATTTTCTTCGACGAAAATTTTCAGACGGCTCAGATAAGTCTGCGGAAGAAATCCGCCATCACCGAAGACAACCATGTAGTTAATGTCTGATTTTCTATCCATCGACCGCGGCAAGATTGTCCCTCGCGTCGAAGAGCCGAAGCAAAAATATTGCTTGATTACATCGCCCTCAAAATGAGTGGCCAGCCTGGATTTCAGAGCAGAAATAGAGGTAGAAATTGACGACTGCTCTCTCGGCGAAAGCACGGCCTTGCTGGCGGTGTCATTCAAAAAGCTCAGCACTGACATCTGACAAACCTCGATATGAAGACCATCCACCGATGCGTGGTCGATTCCTTAACTGCTTGGCGCCGCCTCACCGGCGGAAGTGCTCGATACATCAGCTGCTCTGTTCGTCGCCCAGAGATAGCGCTTTTTAAACCCTCTAGCTACGGAACTTCATGCGCTAGGAAGGCGCAATCTTGCCTCTCGGGTCGCGAGCATTACCCGCACCACTGGAGGCGACGTCGCTCTCGAGTGAAGCCTGCTCGGAGATGACCCATCCCGCCAACGGAAGTATTGAAATGCACGTATCTGACGCACGTTGCACATCTTCGCTCTGGTGCTGCGTCCGGTGTCACTTCGATCATTGCACGGTTCGTCCTTCTTATACACGGCGATGCACCTAGAAACATTAGATATTCAGAGTCCGCCGCCTCTCATCCCATTCATTCGTCAAATCATTGTTCTTCTTTTTGAATATTCGACTAGAAAGAGTAATCGCCGCAACAGCCTTGGTCGACTCGTACACGTTGAATTGCTCCACCGCGAACGCATTGAAGATTACCCCCTCAGACTTATTCAAAAATAGAGAATAAAGCCGCTCATAGACCGATTCGCATCGAGATCCAAAATACTCAAGCCGAATACAACGAATGACAATCTGCTCACCCAAGATTGTGAGCCGCTGCAATCGCCGAAAAAGCCAGATCTTCCTCACGGAGCTTATAATAAAAATTATAATTGCCAGCAAAGCCTGGATCGGCGTCCACAGACACATCTCCTTAGCAATTTCCATACTAAAGAAGCAATTCTCAAGCGTGGTTGCCGCCAACCTACCATGCCCATTAGGAAGAGGATTATTGCAGTACCCCTTGGTTATATGCTGGGCCAGCGGCACCCCGAAGCTATTCGAAAGCTGATCTGCTGCTCGCGCCTGTGTCGCCCGGGGAACAAATAAAGCCTTGCAACCACACCAATTGCAAAACTGACAAATGCCAGAACTACCAGTGCCATCCGAAGAAAATTGTATAGCTTCACACTGCTCTCTCGACTTACCGTGACGAGAAAAACCGAAATTCCGGTCGCCACAATAAATATCGCCCCCCAAAACTCCGCTCGCTCCAGAGGACTATAATATCGCTCCCGAATGGGATCATACCTATTTACGTTAGTCATACGATGGAAATTGATTTCCAAAAATACTACGCCATTGATTTATTGTTTGCTCGTAAGCCCCCAACATGCCCATAAACCAAGCGGCCCGTCGCGTGGAGCGTGCAGCGGACATCGCGGCCGCCGTCGAGTGCGGGATCTCATCGGGACAGCCGAGCCTGATCGAGATTCCGGTCAGCGTGACGTAGCCGGTACGCATGGTCCGGATTCGAATGGTCTTGTCGGGATCACGCCGCGAACGCCGCCGGAGAAAGAAGATCGGGGAGCGGCGCTACGTTTCGGCAACGCTCTCCCGAACGGTACGCCAGCCATTCGGTGTCGCCTCCTTCGGCCGCCCCGAGCAATTCCCGCCTGTGCCCGCAGCCGGACCGACGGTTGCCGCGTCAAAGGTGCGCTCAGCCCTCCGACGCGTCGGCACTTGCGAGCGCCCGCGTGCGGCGATCGCGGGCGCCGATTCGATCCGCAGCCATTTCGGCGAGCATCAGCGTGGGCAGATTCGTGTTCGCGCTTGGAATGAGCGGCATCACCGACGCATCGACCACAAAGAGGTTCCGGGCGCCGCGTACACGGAAGTCGTCATCGACCACGGCCATCGGATCGTCTGCGCTACCCATCGCACAGGTGCCGACCGGGTGCCCCATCGGGCTGATCGACGACAGGATGTCGTCGTCGGCAATCTCGCGACCGCCGCCACGGTACGCGACGGGTGGGCCGCTTCGAAACGCGCGGCCGAATATCGCACGACGCACCAAACCCGGGGCGTTGGCCGCCGCCTCGGCCGCTATCGCCAGCACTTTCCCGGTCAACCCGGTGCGGTTGAATTGCGTCACGGCAAGCGCGCCGGGCAACAGAAAAGCCTCGTGATACTGAGCCGCGACACCCGGTTCGCGCAACAACCGCTCGGTGAGCCGCGCCGCCTTGATCATCCGCGGAGGATCGGCCGGGTCCGACATGAACCGGAAGTTGACGACCGGATGCACGTGCGGATCGGCACTGCCGAGTGTCACCGAGCCGCGCGACTTCGGCGCATACAGCGCGCTTCCGACCAATGCGAAATCGGGCCCGAAAGATGCGCCGCTGACGCGACCGATCACGAATGAAAACAGGTCGCTCCCCGGACAGCCCGGCGCCGCCGACGACGCGCGCAGCCCCGCCACGGCGAACCGTCTGAGGTCCGCCGCGATGCGCTTGCCGCGAGGAAGCGTGAGCGCAAAGAACATGTACGGATGATTTTGCAGGTTCCGGCCCACGCCCGGTCGATCGACCACGACCCGGATGCCCAGCGACGACAATGCCGCGGCCGGGCCGATTCCCGACCGCAGCAACAGGGCGGGGGAAAAGATGCCGCCTGCCGACACGACGACGTTGCGCGCACTCAATTGCACGATCGTGCCGTCCCGCACGGCCTCGGCGCCCTGCACGACATTGCCTGTCATCCGCAATCGGGTGACCTGCGTGTCCGGCAGGATCTCGAGATTCGCGCGCGCCCTGACTTCCTGCGTCAGATAGCAGCCCGTGCTGGTCACGCGCGTGTCCGAATCGATCGCGAGCGGCATCGGGAAGAACCCGTCACCGGGCGTGTCGTTGATGTCCGGCACGATCGGGAATCCGAAGCGCTGCGCGGCCTGCTCCATCGCGCGCACGAAGGTCGGCCATTGCGCCTTCGGCATCCTCGCGATGGCGTGCGCACCACGCGCATCACCCGGACGATCGCGATCGTCCTCGACCTTGCGAAAATACGGCAGCACCGCATCCCATGAAAAACGACCGGCTCCGGCCTCGGCCCACCGTCCGTAGTCCGACGGCATGCCACGAAGCGCGAACATGCCGTTGATGCTCGAGCCGCCTCCCATCACCTTTGCCTGCGGATAGGGCGCCGGCTGGCCGCCGTCCGTCGCTGTCGCGGTCAGGCCGCGCCAGAAGTAATTCGCGTTAAGGGTTGCGGCCGGAAATGCGTCCTGGATATCCGCCGGCTCGCTGCCGGGCGGGATATCCGCGCCCGCCTCGACGAGCAGCACGCGACAATCCGGGTTGGCGGAAAGACGCGCTGCCATCACCGCGCCGGCGGTGCCGCCACCTACGATCAAGAAATCGAACTCCATGGTCTCCTCATGCATGTGCGGTGAGTCGCGGCGCGGAGCGCACCGCCTCGAAACGCAACCTCACACGTGCAATCAGGGTAACGACCGGGGTTCCCGGCACCAATCGCAGACTCGTCCAGAATGGACATCTCGGGCATGAAACACGTCGTGCCGGTGCCACGCACGCGCCCCCAACGCAAAACGGCCTGGCACAAGGCCAGGCCGTCATGATTCGAGTCCTGCCGGGTTGCGCTGCGGCAGCCCGTTGTTGTTCTTACTGAATCTTGTACAACTCGAACGGATCGATACGCTTCATGCTATCGAGCACGTTGTCGACGATCCCGACGATGCGATTCGCGTCGGCCCCAAAGCCGAACAATGCCGCACGCAGCACCGAGCGTATCCGTTCCTCCACGCTCAGGCGATCCCTCGACAACTTGTCCTCGACAACGGCGGCCATCGCGCCCTTCAGCACGAGCGTCGCCGCATAGAAGTCGCTCTCGGTCCAGTCCGGCAGCAGCTCGCCGAGCCAACTGCGATGCCGCAGGGTGGACGACGCAACGATCTCCGCCGAGATCTTCTTCGATGCATACGCAATGTCCAGCAATTCCGCCACGCGCCTATCCATTGAGGCGGCCACGATCAACATCGCCCACTTCAGGCTGAGTCGCAGATAAGGATCCCGGGCATCGGAAAATTCGCGATCGGTGAGGTGCTGAATCTCGTCGAATGCTTCCGTGACGAGGGCAAGGAAGATGCCTTCCTTGTCGGCGAAGTGATGGTAAATGCTGCCGTGAGAAACACCGGCGGCCGTTGAAATCTGTCGCAACGTGGTCTGGTCGTATCCGGTTTCGAAAAACAGGCGCTTCGCCGTATCGATCACCTGTCGCCGGACCCGCTCGCTTTGATCTGACCGATTCATCTCTAATGGCTAACCCTGAATTGACCACGTTGGGGCCGCATCTTATATTAGATCATGATCTAGATTTTGATCTAAATCCTCAACCGACCCGCTGCTGGAGCCAGACATGACAATGCGTCGCCGGAATTTCCTGCAAACGACCGCCGCACTCGGTGCGTCGACCCTGCTGCCATTCATCCTGCCGGGCTGTGGCGGCGAATCCGGCTCGGGCGCCGCCGCCGGCGCGTCGGCCCTCGCCGGCAACCGGAGCGCACAACCGCTCGCCAAACCTCAACTGACACTGACGTCCTATCTGAACGGCGCGACGGTCAGCCGGGACCAGGTGCTCCAATGGGAAGCCCGTCGCGTGCAGGTTGTCGCCAACAAGATGACGAACAACCTGCCCGCCTATCTCGTGTCGGATCTCGCGGCACTCATCGTCCGGCCGCCTGTTTCCATCGCCAATATCGACCAGGAGCGCAATGCCCTTGCGGATGCCAAGATCCGCGCAGGCGACGCTGCGATGAAGTCGCTGGTCGCCGCGGATTTGCTGGTTTCCGATCCGCTGACGACGGTGGCGGCCAGCACCAGCTTCGGCCATTACGCGCCGTGCAGGACCGAAGTGACCAGCAACCGGGGGACCGCGGAAGGATTCACGAACTGGTTTTTGAAGAAGTCGATTTTCGACTTCGACGAAAGATCGCTGCTGGTCGCCTGTCCCGATCACTACTTCTTCGCGCCTTTGCAACCCGAAGGCCAGGATGTCATCGAAGAAACCGGCGGGGCGCTCATCGTCACCCACTTCACGATCGACTACGATGGTTCGAACACGCTTCCGCAGTCCGATATCGACCCCGCCTACCCCATTCGACTGGCCGGCATGGCCGTGAATGGCCAGGGCGCCACCGTCGGCGGCGTCATGCATCAGTTCCGCGATCTCGACCAGGGATTTCACTGCAAACTCGCGATCTACTTTCCCAGCACGCTGCCGTTCTGGACGACGACCGAACACGCATGGCATCTCGCATGCGAGTTTTCGAACTGGATTACCGCCTATATCGCCGAAACCGGTGATTGACGGCAACGTTGCGTGCCCGCCGTCGACAGGCGTGACTGTCGGCGGCGGGGGCGGCCCGCCGCGCACGGCGCGCTTCGCCGAGTCGCGACACGCTGCCAGCCGGGGCACCATGCACCGGCTGGCAGCACCTTCCCGTCACATGCCCCGCCCGTGCCACGCATGCGTCAGCAACTCGCTCAGCGAATCCGCATCGACCGTCCTGGGGTTGGCGTACGGATTCGCGACTGCCTGTTCCACCGCGGCGGCGATGCCACGCTCGGGCATGCCGATGTCGCGCAGGGCAAGCGGAATCGCACAATCGCGCTCCAGCCGGAATATCGCTTCGATGGCGTTCGACACCTTCATCGCGCGAGCAAGACGTTCAAGCGCGTCCGGAATCCGCGATGCGTTGTACGCAAGCGCATAAGGCAGCACGATTGCGTGCGTCTGGGCATGCGGCAGATCGAACAGGCCGCCGAGCGTGTGGCACAACTTGTGATGCAAACCCATCGTCGTCGCGCCCAGGCAGCACGCGCATAACCACGCGCCATAGAGCAGCGCAGCTCGCGCGTCGACATCGCCCGGCGCGCGCATGACGCGCGGCAATGCGTCGGCGATCGCCCGCACGCCCTCTTCCGCCATCAACGCGACGATCGGGTTGCCGTCCGGCGCATAGAGCGCTTCGGCCGCATGCGCAATCGCATTGAATGCCGACAACGCGGAAATGGCCGGCGGAAGCGACAGCGTCAGGTCGACGTCGTAAATGACGACTTCGGGCTGAATCTTCGGGCCGCGCTGCGTCACCTTGCGCCCGTCCCGGGTCTCTCCGAGAATCGGCGTCATCTCGGAACCCGCGTAGGTCGTCGGCAGTACCATCTGCGGCAGATCGGTCCTGAGCGCAATGGCCTTGCCAAGGCCCGTGGTGGAGCCACCGCCGACCGCAACGATCCCGTCGGCGTCGTGCGCGTTCACCACGTCGAGCGCACGCTCCGTGACATCCACCGGCGTGTGCATGGTCGCGCCATTGAACGTACCGATCGCTTTCGAACCCAGCAAGCGACGCACGTCGTCGGCCAGCGCAGCCTGCTCGGGCGTCGACAGCACGAGCAAGCGCCTCAAGCCGAGGCGGTCCGCTTCCGCAGCCAGCATCGTCCGGGTGCCTTGCCCGAACACGACGCGCGCCGGCAGCATCTGATAGGTGAAGGCATTCACCATGATCCGTCCTCCTCAATGGCCCGACACATGCGCACCGTCGCCGGGACGCCCGGCAGGCACGACGCGATAGTCCACCTGATGCCGTGCAATACGCAGGTCGCCGAGCTCGTTCTTCACGCGCACATGTTCCGCATGCACGGCGTACTGCGCCAGAGATTCGTGAGAATCGAATTCCGAGTACAGCACGACATCGCACGCGTAATCGACACGACTCGAATCGACGCCGATCTCCAGATGCAGCAACCCCGGGATTCTTCCGACCAGGCTTTCGAATGCGGCTTTCAACCGGTCGATTGCCTGCGTGCGTTGTTCCGGCGTCTCGCACCTTACATTCCACATCACGATGTGTTTGATCATGTGACCCTGCCTCTAATGGTTCGTATCGCTGCTGGCAGCCCGATTCGGTGCGGCCGCATCAGGTTCGCTGCGATGGAGCACGAAACTGAAATCGAGCGTGCTGAACGGCGTATCGACGAGACTGCCGTCCGGCGCTTTACCGGGCGCGTGCTGCACCCAGTCCGTGATCAGCGACGACCTGACGCCGAACACCGCATCGGAATCGAGGTACTGGTCGCCGGAGCGGAACACATGGGTAATGAGCCGCTCGTAGCCCGGTGCTTCGATCAGGAAATGCAGATGCGCCGGCCGCCACGGATGCCGGCCCAGCGCCGTCAGCATGCGCCCCACCGGACCGTCGTGAGGAATCGGATAAGGCTCGGCGGTGATCGAGCGGAAATGGAAGGAGCCGTCGTCCAGGCTGCGCAACATGCCCCGCCCCTGACTCCCTTCGACGTCGCTGTACTGCACGTCGTAGAAGCCGTCCGAATCGGCCTGCCACACCTCGATTCGCGCATTCGGCACCGGTTCGCCTGCCGGCCCGACGATCCGCCCCGTCACGAAACACGGTTCGCCTTTCGCGCCGTTCGCGACGTCGTCGCCGTTCCGGTACGCCGGCGCGTTCTCCACGAAAAACGGCCCGAACACCGTCGATTCGGTACAGCCGTGCGGCTTGCGGTTGTTCAGCGCATTGACCAGCATCGACAACCCCAGCGTGTCGGACAGCAGAATGAATTCCTGCCGCTTGTCGTCGGTGATATGCCCGACTTCGGTGAGAAACCTGATCCCTTCGAACCACTCTTCCTCGGTCAGTTCGACATCGCGCGCGAACGCGTGCAGATGCTGCACGACGCTCGTCATGAGCTGCTTGAGACGCGGATTCTCCGCATCGGCATGCCGCGCGAGAACGATCTGCGTAATGGTGTCTTCGTCGACGTTTCGCATCATGTCTCCTTTTACAGGCACACCGGCCTCGATTCGTATTCCTTCACGTGCTCCACCGAACGTCGGACGAGCACATCTGCAATCCAGTCCGCCATGAAGTCGGTCGCGAGACTCATGTTGCCGATACTGCAGTGCTGCTCCCCGCCTTCCTGCGCGGTAAAGATCCGAAGCTCGCGATGCGGACTGTTGATGCATCCGTCGTACGTGCGATACGCATCTTCGACCGAGATCTGGCGATCAAGCTCGCCGTGCGTAATGAGGATCGGCACACGGATACGATCGAGCACGCGTTCGAGCGTGAAACGCTCCGCAATCGGCAGCGCCTCCGCGATGGATTTCGCCCCGAAGACCCACAGGATGTGTTCGACGAGATGCGGCACGGACGGCGCCAGCCCGGGATCGGTTGCGCCGTCGACACGCCGGCGAAAACGCGCCGCGAAATCGTGGTTCGCGCCCCACGCCACACAGCACTTGAACCGGCTCTCGAACGCGGCCGCGCGTGGCGCGTGATGACCGCCCATGCTCAGCGCGACCATGCCTATCCTCGCCGCGTCGACATCGCCACGGCCTTCGAGATAGTCGACGCACGCGGCCGCCGGCCGTTCCGCCTCCGCGAAATTGTGCAGATCGTGCTTTCTCAGTGCTTCCCCGACCCCCGGGTTGTCGACGACAAGCGTCGACACGCCGCGTCGCGCAAGCGCCGCCGGGAAGCCGGACAGGAACAGGAACTCTTTCAGGCCGTCCAGCCCGTTGAAGTGCACCATGCACGGCGCGGGGCCGTCGCCCGGTGCGCGCACGAACAGGGCCGGCAAAACCGATCCCTCATAGGGCACGAGTACGCGCTCGCAATTGACGCCGCCAAGCGACACGTACCGGGAAAAACACGCCAACAGCCGGTCGTACGCGTCGATACGCGGCGCGTAGTCATGCGGCGGCATCCGCTCCACGGTGATATACAGGATGGCGGCGCGACGATACTTCTCGGACGCACTCAGACTGTTGCCGTTCCGCTGATCCAGCTCGGCCTTCTCGACCAGTTGCGCGGCGGCATCGGCCCAGGCGTGAAAGAACGCCTTCGCCGGATCGCTGTCATCCTGCGTGCTTCGCTCGCGCAGCGTGCGTGACGCGCGATCGATCTCGTCCATGTTGGCGCCCATGTCGAGCGCCATGCCGAGCGCCAGGTTCCACGCGTAATCGTCGAAGTACTCAAGCACCTTCCACCTCAACACCGTTACCGGTCACGTTCGCCGCGTGCTCGACCACCTTGATGACGGCCGCATAGTCCTCGTCCGCATAGCCGCACGCCGATGCGCTGGACAGCAACTGAGCCGTCAGCGCCGTGAGGCCCAGCGGGACGTTCAACGACTTCCCGGCATCGAGGATGAGCCCGACGTCCTTGCGCATCTGCTCGACCGTGAAGGTCGCCGTGAAGTCCCGCTTCGTCAGCGCGCCGGCCTTCGCCTTCAGAATGGGCGACCCGACCGCGCTGGCCTCGACGACCTGCCACATGTCCGACCATGCGAGCCCGCCCTTTTGCCCGAGCGACAACGCTTCGGCCAGCATTCCCGCGGTGTGGGCGATCATGAGGTTGATCGACAGCTTCATCAGCTTGGCCTGTTCGGCTTCGCCCAGGTAGAAGCACTTGTCTCCCCAGCTGTCGAACAACCCGCTGCATGCATCGAATGCTGCGCGGTCGCCCGAGACCATGACGGTCAGTTTCGCGGCCTCCGCCATCACGGTGTTTCCGGACACAGTGCAACGCAGATACGTGATGCCTGCACGCGCGAGTTGCTCCGCGACCCTGGCCGATGCGTCGACCGAAACCGTGCTCGTATCGATGAAGATCGAAGCGGCTGCCGCATGCCGGGCAATCTGCTCGCCCACGCTCAGAAGCGCGGCATCGTTCGGCAGCGAAGCAATGACAACGCGGCTCGATCCCAGGAGGCTTTCGAGCGCCGACATCACGGTCAGCCCGGCGTCTCGCGCCGCAGCCTGACGCGCGTCGGACGTATCGAATCCCGTGAGCGCATGGCCGTTGCGGGCGATATGCGCGGCCATCGGAAGCCCCATCTTTCCGAGCCCGATGAATGCAATGGTGTCTTTCATGATTTCATTTCCGATCTCGACCTCGCGGCGGCGTTCGCACCCGGCGCTGACCGCCAGCGACGTCCGTACGTGCGTCATGCCCGGATGTCTACGCGCTTCAGGAACGGGTGGATGCTGACTGGCCCCCAGACTTCTGCCGCGCTGAACGGGTCGTTCCGGTTGAATGCGATCACCTCTTCCTTGCCTTCGGCCTCGACCAGGAAAAAGCTGCCGATCATCGTTTCTCCGTCGTCCGACACCAGCGGCCCGGAAATGATCGATCGCACCTTCGCACCGGCCAGATAAGCCTTGTGCGCTTCGTAGTTCGCGAGCCGGCGCTCGAGCGCGCCTTCACGGTCAACACAATGGATGACGAAATACATGCTTTCCTCCTCGGTTAAGTGGCCGGCGCCCGGTTCGTTCATCAGCGCGCCAGCGACGGAACCTAGACTAAAGGGGATCGCTCTGGACACCAATCGCCCGGTCGTCCAGAATGGATATTCCGCTCGGTCGGCTCGCGCGGCCGAGCCGATGACGGGAGACATCACCGACGTCAACACGATGAACGACCACGAATTTCTGAGAATCATTGAGTTCATAGACGGCACCCGGGCGCCGTTCGCGGCACAGATCGCCGGCATGTCGCCCGACTCGGACTGGGCGCTGACCAGCCACCTGGTCCGAGCGAAACTGCTGCAGCAAGCGGTATCGATTTCGCAGCTCATCGCGGCATCCGGTCTTCCATACGGAACCGCCCACCGGCGCATCAACATCCTGATCGACGAAGGGTTGATCGACATCGCGCCGGCATCGCCGACCGGAAAATCCCGCGTGCTCCTTCCCAGCAGCAAGCTGCTGCAAGGGTTCGAAGCGCTCGCGCTCCACGTCAAATTCCTGGTCGCCACGCTGGTGGGGCAGCGTGACGACAGCCAGAGCTCCGAGCAATATTATTTTGGTGAACCGAGGAAATCGCTGCAGCACCTGGTGCCACCGTCCAATCTTCTCGAATCGAAAGACGGCAACGGAAAGCGGCTGCGGTTCCTGTTTCACGACGACAATTATTTTTCGGCGCTGCGCAATCTCTGGATCGACTTCCGCGCCAACGCCGGCAGGAGCGAGGACTTCGAACTCGCGCACCTGCAGGATCTGTACGAGAAGGCGCTCGCCAACGGCGCCCGGAACGAATCCGAGTTCGACATCATCACGTTGAACTATCCGTGGCTCGCCGAATTTGCCCAGAAGGAGTTGATCTCGCCACTGGACATCGATGTTCATGGCGCCTCCGCGAACCTGCCCGACTTTCATCCGGCCGCGCTGGAATGCGTCACGTACGACGATTGCCTCTATGGATTGCCGGTCTACGTCACGGTCGAAAGCCTGCTCGCACGCCGGGACATTTTCGAAAGCAATGCGCTGGCATATCCGACGACCCCCAGGAATCTCCTTGCCGTGGCGCGTCGCCTGCACAAACCCAAGCGCGACCAGTACGGCCTCGTCTGGAATGCCGCACGCGGCATGCCGATCGCCAGCGCCTTCATGTTTTTCCTGAACGCGCACGGCGGCTCGATCATCGCCAGCAACGCTTCGACCGGTCGAACGCGCGCACGCCACCCGGGTGTCCGTGCCGGCCTCGACAGCAAGGAGGCGCGCACGACACTGGCATTCATGGAGCAACTGCTGAGCGTTTCCCCGCCCGATACACTCGCCTTCGACTGGGACGACAGTCTCGGCGAATTCATGTCCGGGCGCGCCGCACTGTGTTACGCGTGGTCGATGCGTGCTGCTCGCCTCGAGCTGGATATCCGGTCCAAAGTAAAGGGCAAGGTGACGTTTCTTCCCCATCCCAATATCCACGACGTACGGCGATCGGTGCCCATCGGCGGCTTTTTCCTCGCCGTTCCGAGCAACCTGCCGCCCGAGCGGGCGGCACTCGCTCACCAGGCGATCCAGTGGATGACTTCATCGCAGGCGATGAAGTCGAATGCGCGCAATGAACTGCCGGTTGCACCCCGCTTCAGTGTCAGCTCCGACCCGGAACTGAACATCGTGTCGCCGATCGTCAGCTTCGTCGACAAGCTGGCACGCAACGGCCTCATTTCCAATACGATGCGGCCGATTACGCCGGTGTACAGCCGAATCGAGGAGGTCGTGGGCATCGAGATCCACGACGCCCTTTGCGGCCGGATCTCGCACGAAGATGTGCTGCAGAAACTGCAGGGCCGGGTGCAGGACCTTCTGGATACCGTGCTTGACGACTAGCCGCGCATCAGCGACCGCAACCGGCCGCCCCGTGGGCGCCGCCATATTGCCCGTCGTCAACCGGTTCCGTAGGCGCACGACAAACACGCACTGCATGCGCGGCAGCCCCGGCCGCGCATGCAGCGTCGCGGTCAGAATCGATGCGCCAGGCCGATCGCGTCGACGAACTGCTGCCGTGACGCCGACGGCGTCATGCCGTTGATGGACGCCACGGCGGCTTGCCCGAGCGAATCGACGCCCGATGCCCGTTGATAGACCGCGACCATGTAGACATCCGTCCGTTTCGACAGCGCGTAATGGATGCCGGCGTTGGCCTGGTTGTAATGCGCATTGTTGGCTTCGGGACCGTGTGCCAGCGTGTACGAGTACGCGGCGCCCAGCGACACCGCGGGCGTGATCCGGTACGAGCCATTGACCTCGATCGTATTGAATGTGGCGCTACCGGCGTAGCCCAGCGGGTTCGGGCCGGCGGCCGAGCCGAGGCCGATGAAGCGTGTGTTCGTGTAGATCGCGCCCAGCGTCGCACGACCGAGTGCATAGCTCGCGCCGGCACCTGCCGTCTGCAACCGGTGCGCGGACGCATAGCCGGCGATCACCGGATTCTTTTCCGGCGTGGTCGCCGAGCCGAGCGAGCCGATGTTGTTCACCTCGCTGCCGCCACCGTTGGGCTGACTCCCCCATATCGAGACATTCGGGTCGTACGCGCTCATGTAGCCGAAGCCGATCCGCAGCGCGCCCGTCGTGTAACCGAGGCCGGCGGCAATGGTCTGATTCTGCGACGCATGCCCCGCGACACCGCCGACGCCGTACATCGCACTCGCCGACCACCCGTGCCACGTGGGCGACGTCACTTTCACCGCGTTGTTCTGGCGAGCCGTCATGCCAAGATTGTCGATATCGTCGGGATGCGCGGCGATAAAGCCGCCCCATTGCACGATTGCCGTCATCGGCGACAGGAAATCGACGACCGGCGAATATTGCCGCCCAAGCGTCACTTTGCCGATGTGCTCGTTGGCCAGCCCGACAAATGCCTGGCGGCCGAACAACGCGCCGCCTTGCCCAAGTGCGCCGTTCGCCGCATTGAAGCCGTTCTCCAGCGTAAAGATCGCCGACGTCCCGCCGCCCAGGTCCTCCTTCCCCTGGAGCCCGAACCGGCTGCCGGCATACGCCGACGTCGACGCATCCAGCATCGACACCTGGCTGGCGCCATGAAGGGCACCGCCCGCCTTGTTCACTTGCGCGTTGCTGACAAACACCACATCCGGATCGATGACCCCATACAGCGTCACGCTGCTTTGCGCACATGCACCGTATGCCCATGCACAAGACGTTGCGACCACCATCACCTGTACGACTCGTTTCATCTCCATACCTCGCCTTTATATTTAGCCATCCAAAATTAGCAAACCGTGCGTCAATCGATGAATCGACGAACGTCACACCGCTCGATCAGCGTATTTCAGTTGATACGTTCATCCTTCTTGTTTTTAGTTATCCGAACTTTTATGAATGCCAGATGGAAAAATTTCGATCTGGTTGCCTGCATGACGTGGTCGCCGGGTTCCGGCAACAGGAACTATACGGACCGGGCGAGCCCTTCAAAACCGCTGACCAGAAACGGAACGAGCCGCTGGTAGGCCTGCGTCAGATCCGTCGATGCAAAGCGCCCCGCAGACAGCAACTCGACGCGCCCCGGTTCAGCGCTGAGCGCCACCATCGCACCGACCATGAAACTGAAGCCATGGTAGACGTCCGTTTCCGCAACACCCGGCATCGCCCGGCGAAACTCCACCAGATAGTGCCGAGCGACCGCATCGAAATGCTTGCTGATCACCTTCGCCGCGCTCGGCGAGTTGGCCAGCCGGGAGATCACCAGCGAGTAATGCTTCCAGCCCTGCCCGCCGTTGACACTGCGCTCGACGAAGGGCCAGACATAGCCCTCGACGAGATCCTTCACCGGCACCGGGCCATCCGAAGCACGCAGCCTCGCCTGATCCAGTGCCTGGATGCGATGGTGCGCCATGACGGAAGCACGCCGCTCGATCACCTTGTCGAACAGAAGATCCTTGGTGCCGAAGTGGTAGGTGACAAGCGCAATGCGCGCATCCGACGCCTCCGCCACCTGTCGCATCGACGTACCGTGGAAGCCGTTTTCCGCAAAGAGCGCTTCCGCGGCATCCAGGATCTTCTCCCGCGTCGCATCGCCGGCCTTGCGTGTCCGGGTCCGGGCCACACCCGGCAGGTTCGTCGCGACGCGGCTACGCTGCGCTGCTCCGCTTGAAATGAAGGGCTTCTTCATAGGACTGGAAATGGACCGCACAAAATTGGACATCTGTACAGATTAAATTATCGCACAGCGTATTTTCCCGATTTACGCGTCCCCGCCCCCCCCCAAGCATGCCGCTTCGCTCGATTCTCCCGCCGTCATTCCCTTGCGAGTTGCACGCCGGATGCCGGTCGGGCCGGTGAGACACGGCGCCGTTGAGCGCGCGCCAGCATGACCGTGAAGATCGCGGCGAAGCCGAACGCCACGCTGCAAAGCGCAATACCGGTCGCCAGACTGGATTTCGTGGCGATCGCGCCGAGCGCGAACGGCGCAAATGCCGACAGTCCCCGTCCGAAGTTGAAGCAGAAACCGGCGCCCAGACTTCGGACGCGAGACGGGTACAGCTCGCCGAAGTACGCCCCGAAGAGACCGCCGAACGGAAAGAAGAGCGCGGTCAGCGGCCCCATCCAGAGCAACATCGTGTCGTTTCGCATCACTGCATAGATCGGCAACATCACGGCGGCCCCGATGAACGACACGACGACGGCCCGATCGCGCCCGATCCGGTCCCCCAGCCAGCCGAAGAAGTGCAGTCCGGCGAACATGCCCACATTGAGCAGGATCACGAAGGCCGTCATGCTTGCCGTGTCGAGCCCGTGCTCCTTGACCAGATAAGTCGGAATCCACGTATTCGCGCCCCAGTAGCCGACCAGCGCGCAAGTGGCCGCAAGAGTGCCCAGGATCGTCGTGACGCGCAGCTCGTCCGAGAAGATTTCCCAGACGGACACCGAACGCCTGGCCGCCGACGTCGACGCACGATCGGCGAGCCACGCTTCCGACTCACGCACGAAGACCTGCGTATAGAGTGCCGCGACTACCGCGCCGACTCCGCAGAAGAACAGCACGCGCCAGCCGTACGCCGGCAGCACGAATCGCGCGAGCAGGGCCGCGGCCCCGAACCCGATCGGCCACGCACTGATGACGAACGATGCGGCGCGCCCCCGTTGTCGCGACGGAAACACCTCGCTGATGAAAGCCGCGGCGACGCCCCATACCCCGCCGAGACCGAGGCCCGCCAGGAACCGGAAGATCATCAAATGGCTCCAGTCCTGCGCAAAGCCCACGGCGGCTGTGAACACGCCGAAGACGAGCAGGCTTCCGACCAGCGCCTTCTTGCGTCCATGGTTGTCCGCGTACCACCCGATCAGGACGCTGCTGAACCCGACTCCGATCAGCGTTGCCGTTCCGATCAGTCCGGCCATCGTGAGGGACAGGTGCATATCCGCCATGATCGCCGGCATCGCGACGGCGAGCAGCATGAAGTCCATTGCATCGAACATGTAGGCGAGAAAACTCGCGAACAAAACATGCCACCGGTTCGGTGACCCTACTTCAACCTTCGTCGACATCGCCTCGCTCCTAAGTAACCCCTGTCCGCCTGTAGCCGGATTTCGCCGTTTCCCGACGCTGCCCGTGCAAGGGGCGCTCGGAAATGGAATCGGCTGCCGGACTACCTGCCATTCCCTGATCGACGGGTGTGGGCGACAGGTTCAGGTGCGCCACCTTTCGCGGTATCGCACGATGCACCCGAGCACCCCGTCAATTCGCCGCCATTATCTGTACGAGTGTCCAACCAGATATCTAGAGAAAACCCGGTGTGGCCTTGCCTGGCATCGAAAAGCGGCAGGATTTATCGAAACTGGACAGATTCGACGTGAATCCGTCGGGTAACGAATAGTGGGTTACCTGTACCGCCCCCCTTCGTGACGCCTTTCTCGTCGTTACCGCGGCATGGAGGCGGGCGATTCCTCGTCATGAGGAAGCCCCGGCTCAGGGGAGGGAAAACGATCTGCGGGTTGAAGGAGGTCGAAGCGAACATTCAGGTCACTTCACTGCATCTTGCGCACGCGCTTATGCGTCGTCAACCCTCGTTTCATATCGTTATCGAATCAAATAGAATACAGAGGAATACGTAGTAAATTGTCGGAACACCAAATATTTTTTCTCTCATCTGATGTTGCACCTGGCGTCTCTTTCGTGCACATACGAACGCGAATCACAGTGAACATCGCCTGCCCGTCGATCGGTAGTACAGGACGCATTCGATGTCACCGCACCGCACTCGGCATTCACATCGTCAGCCCTGCCCTTTCAGCGTCGGCGCCATACGAGCGCGCCGGCGTTACGCAGACATTCACAGTCGCGCCACTGCGGATCCAACACGAGCACCACCAGCACACCGTGACGCGATGCGTTAGACGCACTAATCACTCAAGACACACTGACAGCGATTCTCCACGCCCCTACATCTGATGCACTCGGGATCATGCGATCGCGTATGCGCCACTCACTTCTTCACACCGCTGCATCAAACGCGACGCACACAGCAACTACACAAACGCGATTTCAGAATGCACATGACCTGCACATCGCGCGCACGGAAGTCACGATCGGCAGAGAAAACAACATGAAAATAGAATTACGGAATATCAGGGACTTTCGGCGCAACGACGCCGCTAGCGCGCGCGACGGCCGACGTCGCACAATCGTGCCGTCTTCTTTCGAATGACGAGGTGAACTCATGAACAGTCCCATCACGATCGGCATTGATCTGGCCAAGGAAATCTTCGCGATCTGCATACTTGACGATCGCGGCGCGGTCCGCGAACGGCGCGTGCTGCGCCGGGCCGCCTTCGAACGCTGGACGGCACAGGCGCCTGATGGCATCATCGCCATGGAATCATGCAGTTCAGCCCATCACTGGGGGCGCTGGTTCTCGGCCCGCGGTCATGTCGTCCGTTTGATCGCCCCGGAATTCGTTACCCCGTTCCGTAAAGGCGGCAAGAATGACGCAGCGGACGCGGAAGCGATCGCGGTTGCCGCCCGCCAACCGACGATGCGGTTCGTGACCATCAAGACCGTCGAGCAACAAGCCATCCTGAGCTGGCACCGTGCTCGCCAGGGATGGGTCGACGAGCGCACCGCCTTGATCAACCGCCTGCGGGGCCTGCTCGCCGAGTTCGGTATCGTGCTGGGCCGTTCCCGCTCGACATTGCGCACCGCGCT
The DNA here is from genome assembly GCF_018417535.1 of Burkholderia pyrrocinia. NCBI lineage: Bacteria > Pseudomonadati > Pseudomonadota > Betaproteobacteria > Burkholderiales > Burkholderiaceae > Burkholderia > Burkholderia pyrrocinia. Next base: position 1,405,687 of record NZ_CP070977.1, read on the forward strand.
GCCCTGTCTCACCGACGATCCACGACTTCCGGTGCAGGTTCGAGCGCTTGCGTTGGAAACGCGCGAGCAATTCGCCGCCCTCGACGCGCGCGTCGCGCGCTGCGACGCCGAGATTGCCGCGCATCTGGTCGACAACGCACCGGCTCAGCGCTTGCGGGCCCTCCTCGGCATCGGGCCCCTCACTGCCAGCGCACTCGTCGCGACGGTCTCCAATGCATCCAGTTTCAAGAACGGCCGGCAATTCGGTGCCTGGCTCGGCTAGACGCCGCAGCAGCACAGTTCCGGTGGCAAGGCCAGACTGGGCAAGGTGACTCGGCACGGCGACGGCTATCTACGCGGGCTGCTGGTGCAAGGCGCGCGCAGCGCCCTGCAGTCGGCCTTGCGCTGTCTGCCCGAGCGTCTCTCCCGCCTCGGGCGCTGGATCGTCGATCTGTTTCACCGCAAGGGCTATCACAAGACACTCGTCGCGATCGCCAACAAACACGCCCGCATGCTATGGGCAATGCTGGCGCACGACGAAACCTACGATCCGCTCGCCTGGCAGCGCTATCGCGCTGCCGGCGGCGACCGTGTAGTACCGCGTAGTTCCTTCCCCCTCGCTGCACTGTGCGATAGCAACATGAGGTCAGACCGAACGGGAGCAAACCCCGGCTATCCTGCTGGCCAGCCCCATGCGCAGCGGTTGATCGCTGCTGCGCAGGCTGCGTCTCGGATGGAATTGGGAGCTCCCGGGCGGCTTCGATATGATGGCCCGCGCCGGCAGTTCTGGCGCAACAAGGCCGGTTACAGGGATGCAGTCTGCCACCTCGACGGCTAGACGCATATGCAGCAACTACAAACTCACGACACAGGAACAGCGAAACCACGCAGAGATCGAACATCAGGTCGTACACCGTGTCGAGCAAACGTGCTGCGCAGAGGCTCACACCTTCGCGCACATCCCGCGTGCGTCCGAAAACAGATACTAAGTAGAACTTGTGCAAATGTGATGCAATCACGCAGCACAGGAAAACGCGTTAAAAAACGCATCGTGCGTGCAACAACGATGGCGCACGTGACTCAACAAGCGTGAGTCGACATCGCAAATCGAGCGCGCGATCCGCGTGCATCAGAAACACATCCGGCGGCGAACATCACCGGCCCAAAATACCATTGACACACAGCGAAAGTCCTTACAGCAGGATAGGCTTGCGCCGGTTTTGGGCGCCATGCACATCTGAGCTGTGCGGAATAAAAGTTCGAGCGATGGAAAACCGCTTCACGACCTGTGGAAGCTCGACCACGGTCCGGCTGTGCCTCGGCCCTGCAATAGCCCGCATCTCCCTCCGGCAACACATGTCAATGGTCAGCAGCACACGTTAGGAAATACATCGGGTCCTGGCCACCGCACGAAATACCGCCACCAACGGCGCTTATATCTAACGAGACCCGCCATCATCGTAGTGCTGCGCGGTTGGGACGGCTGCGTCGAAGATGCTGGGCGTCGTTGCTAGGCAGGGCCGTTGACGGTTCTTCCATAGGTCGCGATCGTCAGATCGTACGATCCGTGAACGTGTCGACTTCTTAGTCGCCCTACGAATCACCGTTCTGTTTCGCACGGTGCGTCGATACACCCATGGTGTCCATAAGCGCCAGCATTGCAATGCGCTGATCTGCGTCGAGGGCCCTGTATCGAGACAAGATCTGCTGTTCCTCAACAGTCGACGCAAGCGTCGCGACCTGCCCAGTAAGCAGGTAGTACACGTCCACACCGGCAGACGCCAGCCCCACGAGGTAATCGGAATTCGGTCGGCGTGTCCCTCGCTCGTAATGAAACTGAGCCTGCTTATGAACCCCACCCAGCGCTGCAAATTCGGGCTGAGTCAAGCGCATGCGCTTGCGTTCCTGTTTGAGGCGTATCGGAAAATCATCCATTTGTCATGTTTTGTTCGTTGACAATGGTACGAACGAGTACCAATCTCGTCATACCATTTGACTTTCCGATGTTACCGCACGCTGTCGAGCGGGGCACCACTACGCCTACTCACGCGAGCGGCGACTAGGTCCGGAGGAAACCATGGCCAACTACATACTCCGCGGCGCGCTACCGGTCCGCGCCCAATTTCGCCATGCACACGCCGAAAACCTCGCCAATAGGTTGACCGAACACGTCAATGTCGACGTTTATTTTGCCACCGACACCGTGGCGCACTGTCTAGTCATCTGCCTCACAGGCGCGCTATTACCGAACGAATGGCTTGCAGTGGAGACGGTGCTTGCCGACTTTGCGCAGAAACACGCGAGCGCCGCTGCAATTTTCACTAGGAATTGGGCCGGCGACGTTTCATTCTTGCCGCTCGGCCTTGATCGCCATATTGACCTCTCCCGAGATTCGATCATCTGGACCCGCAAACTGGAACGTTGCGCGTCGACGGCGCATGGCGACACCTGACTTTTCTCCCGAACGCCCAGCACGGCAGCACGCCGTCGCATGGCCGCTGGCCGCCTGTCCCACGCCGGAGCATCCAGTCGGTCGCTTGACCTGTCCGGCGAAACATCGGCGGAGTGACGATCATGGAGATCGAAGATGCCCTAGACAAGGGCGAATATGTATTGTGCGGCGCAATGCCAGTGGATGCAGATATGGAGCTCGAGCATCTCGAAAGCGTTCGTCGGCACCTAGGAGGCATTGCGGATGTTTATCTCGCGCGTGACGATGCGGCGAATACAGTCGCGATCCGCCTATCTGGATCCATTTCGCGTGACGATGCGAAAGTGATCGACCGCCGGATCCAGAAGTTTGCACACGATCATTGCAGCGCCGGCGCCATCCTGTGGCGCGGATGGAACAATTCGTGGAAATGGTTCGTGGTCGGGTTGGATTGGCAAGCTCAATGCCTGCTGAAGCTTGCCGCGGCTGAGGAGCGGTTCGAGCGCCTCGAGGAGCGGGGCTTCGATTTCATTTTCTGGGCCCATTTAGATGCGATCGCCGACAGCGATCACAATAAACCCGGCAACACGGTCGGTCACCTTTCAATTGAGGCAGAAAGGCGGGAGTGACTTGTGACCAGTCTTACGCCAGCGGAGCGGCGCCAGCAGTGCTGTGCAAGTTGTACGGGGGCGGGCGAAGTCGCTACAACCGGAATACCGACCGGACGCCGCCCCGCTCGGTGGAAGTTCCGTGCCATTCCCGGGAGAACCACTCAACGTGTGGGGGCAAAATTTGCCCAAAATGGAAAAGGACTTACGGCTTTCACCGTAAGTCCTTGATTTTCCTGGTCGGGGCGAGAGGATTTGAACCTCCGACCACCTGCACCCCATGCAGGTACGCTACCAGGCTGCGCTACGCCCCGAAAGAAGAAAAGTATAACAGACACTTTCCCTATTTAGAATCGGGTCGCAGGCATTTTGTGAATGTTCTTGTGAAATTTTTTGGCGTGGCCGCGCAGATTCAGGTGGCGACACCCATGCCGGCGCGCCCCGCGCCCCGGCCACACGACATCCGCATCGCATTCACCGCTTGCGCGCAACGCAGATGACCGTCAGGCCGGCGACGCGGTTGAACCGGAACATCGGCAACTCTACGCGACAGATCGTCTTGAGCAAGCCGTTGACGAACGGATGGTGCCGGCGCAATTGCGACGCCGGCTCGCGCGAATGCCGACGCAACCGTTCGCCCAGCCGCAGCGCTGCCGCGAGCGGAAACGTGAGGCCGAAGTAATAGGCGCCGCGCTCGACCTCGAGCCCCGCACGACGAACCACGTCCTCGAGACCGCCGAGCGTATACCTGCGTTTGTGCTCGAGAAAATCGTCATGGCCGCTCCAGAGGAACTGGAACGCGGGAACCGTGATCAGGAACCGGCTGCCCGGAGGCGCCCCCTTCACATACTGCGCCAGCAGCCCGACATCGTCGTCGACATGCTCGAGCACGTCCATCAGCAGAACGAGATCGGCATCGAATCGCTCGACGGACCGCCGAAAGTGAATGGGCTTGCCGGCCGTCTCCTCGTCGCTATCGTCGGCGTAGCTCGTATCGACGCACCACGCCTCCGTCGCCTTCGTGCGTTCGAGCAGGTGCTTCGAGAAGAAGCCGGAGCCTGCACCGACATCGAGTATCCGGTTCGCGCCCGACCCGCCCAGGAACCGTCGGATCGCACGCGCCTTCGACGCGTAGTACCAGTGATCGCCCGCACTCGCCCCCAATACGTCGACTTCCTTCAGATCCATGACGCTTCCCCGTGATGGCCAAGTGTTTTGATTCATACAGCCACGAAGCCGATCTTACCTCGCCGTTGCCGCCGATCGTACCCGTCGACGCTGCACGGCCCGCACGGGCAACCCGCATGCCTCCCTAATCGAAAAGGACGATGGCTGTTTGGCCGCGGATCGCTACCGTGCGGTAACCCGGCGCGAGATTGATGCGCACGGCGAACCGTCCGACTGCATGCCGATCGATCCGGCCCGCCCCCGCTGTGCCGCGTCGCGCGCGGTACAGGAGGCACCACCACCGGTCACCATCGCGGTCGCGACCTCTTGTAACCGTCTCCGACACAGGGCCTTGAATGCATCAGAAAAACGAAATATCCCGTCGACATTTTCTCCGGCTGGGCGCCGGCACGATAGGCATCGCACTGGGGAGCGCGTCGCTTCTGTCGGCATGCGGCGGCGACTCGGTTTCGGTCGCGCCGGTCACGACACCGCGGCTGGGTTCGGCGTCGAACTTTCGCGACACGGGCGGACCCGACGGAACCGGCTATGTGACGACCAGCGGCGCGACGATGAAGAAAGGCGTGATCTATCGCTCATCCGCGCTTGCATTGTCCGCCGCAGACGTCGCGACCGTCGGCACGCTGGGCATCAGGCAGGTCTGCGACCTGCGCACGCCTGCCGAGATCAAGACGCAACCGGATGCGACGCTGCCCGGCGCCACCTGGCAAAACCTCAACGTGCTCGGGGCCGCCAGCATCGACCCGATTCCGACCAGCGGCGCAACCGCGACGGCATTCATGATGGGCATGTACCGGGCGTTCGTGACGTCGGACACCGCGCATGCAAGCTATCACGCGCTGTTCTCCGGATTCGCCGAGGCCGGCGAAAACCTGGTCTTTCACTGCACGGCCGGCAAGGATCGCACCGGCTGGGCGACCGCCGTTCTGCACACGATCCTCGGCCTCTCTCAGCAGACGATTCTCGCCGACTACCTGCTGACTAACGTCTATAGCGCATCCGCAATCGCCGCCTCTGTCGCCCAGGCTCAAAAGGCCGGCGGGCAAAATTCGGCAGACATGATGACCGCGCTGCAAGGCGCGCACGCCGACTATCTGCAGGCGGCATTCGATCAGGTCACCGCGTCGTACGGCTCGATGACGTCGTACATCGCCAATGGCCTGCAGATCGACCAGGCGACGCTGAACGCGATCCGGCAGCACATGCTGGTCTGATCGGCCCCGCGGGCGGCCACGACGGGGCCGGATCGCACGCTGGTTCCGACTGCATCGGCCGGCGCCTCGCGAAGCCGGTGAAACCCGCGCCGGCCAAGGCTGGCGGCGGGTTGGCCCGTTCGCCGAGAAACTCATTGGCCGAGGGGCCGCACAAACCGAACGATCGTTTGATCCGGCCGCCTCGCCACCCCGAATCCATTGTCCCGCAGCCCGCCCGGTTGCCGCGCCCGACCGCCCGTTGTTTGGTAACGCCGCTCTAGCGCGCTATGACACACTGCACGGCATCGACGCTCGCGCCGTGCAGTGGCGCGCGCCGCCGTCGATCACGACAAGACATGGAGACAGACGATGCGGAATGCGGTCCGGCGCGGCCATCGCTCGCCTTTGGCAATTTTCGACTGGATTTCCGGCCCGCGACGCGTGGCCACCCCGGTCTCGCACAAGACATCCCGCGTGTTCGGCTGCGGCGCGTTGGCGCTCGCGCTGCTCTGCACCGGCTGCGCGGAATCGTCCGCACAGCGCGACGGCAACACGTCGGTCGCGTCGACGAAAATCGAGCGCACCAAAGCCGAACGCCTCTCCCGCGAGCAGCAGATCGCGCGGACCGTGCCGTCGGTCGCATCGATCAGTCTCACGCAACCGCGCCCGTTCACGTTGCGCGACTCGGGCCAGAACGGCGCGATGACGTTCCTGCGCGACGTCGATTTCCGCATCGTCAACAACCTCGGCTTCTTCATCCATCAGTTGTCGGCCACGCTCGTGCCGACGCAGCCCGGCGCGCCGATCGTGTTCGACGATCCGACGAGCTTCGAGATCGACGTGCACGAAGGCGCGGTCACGCTCGACAACGCGAAGCTGACCGCCCTCTTCAACACCTATATCTTCGGCTATCGCAACGCGCCGCTGCGCAAGCTGGCCGTGTCGGCCGGCGACGGCGTGATCCATCTGCAAGGCGAGATGCAGCGCGACGGCTGGGTGCCGTTCTCCCTGACCGGCACGCTCGCGATCCGCGACGGCAGCCAGCTCGTGTTCCACCCGACCGGCGTGCGCGTGTCGGGCATCAACGCGCAGCCGGTGATGCGCGCGGCCAACGTGAAGATGGCCGACCTGCTGAAGGTCCAGACGCCGATCGCGAAGCTCGCCGGCGACGATCTCGTGATGTCGGTCGACAAGCTGATGCCGCCGCCGCGCCTGAAGCTCACGATCATCGCGCTGCGCGTGACGCCGGCCGGCCTCGACCTCGCGCTCGACGACGGCACGCATGCAGGCTTCGCGATGCCTGCGAACGCGCCGCAGCAGGCGATGGTCATCCGCGGCGGCGACGTGAAGTTCATGCGCTCGATGCCGATGAACGCGGACATCCTGATCGGGCCGGTCGATTCGACGCAGCGCGACCAGAATTTCGTGTTCGACCTGTATCACTATCGCGACCAGGTGTCAGCCGGTTACTTCAATTTCGACGAAAGCGGTGCGATGGCAATCCGGATGCCTTCGTACACGGGGCCGGCCAGCGGCGCGCTGCTCGGCAACGCGGCCGCGCGCCTGAACGACAGTTTCCTCGCCACGCAGCAAAATGCGCTGCGCGACGTGCGCCAGCACTGGGAAGCCTACGCGCTCGCAGCGGACACCGCGCGGCCCGGCATGCAGAAGGTCGCGATGCGGCGCACGTCGACCGCGCCGTTCAACGAACGGCACGTGTCGAACCGCAACCCGACGATCCATCTGCGCAACGTCGACTTCAACCTGTCCGGCGATATCGGCTTTCATGTCGAGGATCTCGACGTCGAACTCGTGTCGAAGCGTCCCGGCGAGCCCGTCGATCTCGACGATCCGAACCAGTACGACATCCGCATTCTCGGCGGCACGGTTGTCGAGTCGTGGAAGGCGATGTCCGCGCTCTTCAACAACTATTTGCTCGACTACTCGCCGCGCTCGCTGAACGACCTGCAGCTCAGCGCGGACGGCCAGAACCTGCGCGTCCAGGGCGGCATCAAGCTGTGGAATCACGTGCCGGGCGTCTGGCTGCCGACCGACATGAAGGGCTCGCTGACGGTGCTCGACGACCGGCACCTCGCGTTCAAGCCGTCCCAGGTGTCGGTGCTCGGCATTCCGCAGGCGAAGCTGCTGCGCTCGCTCGGCATCGAGCTCGCTTCGCTGACGCCGCTGCAGCGTCGCGGCGCGGAACTACGCGGCGACACGCTCGTGCTCGACCAGTACACCGTATTCCCGCCGCCGGTACTGAACGGCAAGCTCGGACTGGCAACGGTCGAGCGCGACGGGCTGCGCCTCACGTTCCGGCGCGCCTCGGGCGCGCCGGCGCCGAAGCGGCCGCAGATCGATGCGCCGAGCTACATGTGGATGGAAGGCGGCGACATGAAGATGTTCAACGTGCTCGAACTGAACGTGCGCGCGCTGATCCGGAATTCGGCCGAGGCCGGCCCGATGCGATTCGACCTGTACGGCTATCGCAGCCAGGTCGCGCAGGGCTCGGTGCGGATGTTGCCGGACGGTACGCTGGTCGTCGACATGGGACAGAAGAATCCGCTCGCGTCACGCTGATCCGCGGGCGCGACACGCATGAAAATAGCCCGGTGGCGCTTCGCCAACCGGGCTTTTCATTTCATCCTTCGCGCTGCACGTTTGACTCGCAAGACGGTTACTCAGTCGTGCTTCAGTCCGTCGATCACGTCGAGCAGTGCCTGCCGCAACGCAACGACGTCGACGGTTGCGCCGGGCTTGCCCGGCACACGCGCGTCGGCGGCTTGCATGTCGGGCTCGACCGGTTCCGCCGCGGCCCGCTGGCCGCCCGGCGAATCGAGCCGGTTGCGCGCACCGTTGATCGTGAACCCCTGCTCGTACAGCAACTCGCGAATCCGCCGGATCAAGAGCACTTCGTGATGCTGGTAATACCGACGATTGCCGCGCCGCTTCACCGGCCGAAGCTGAGTGAATTCCTGTTCCCAGTAACGCAGCACATGCGGCTTGACCCCGCACAGTTCGCTGACTTCACCGATCGTGAAGTAGCGCTTCGCGGGAATCGGAGGCAAGACGACTTTCTCAACCGTGGTGGTCATCGTCGGTTAACCGTCGGTAAAGGGTGCGCGGCGGCCGCGCGGGAAGGTCAGCGCGCGGGGCGTTACTCCGCGCCGTTTTCGACCAGCGCCTTCAGCTTCTGGCTCGCGTGGAAGGTTACCACCCGGCGGGCCGCGATCGGAATCGCCTCGCCCGTCTTCGGATTGCGGCCCGGACGCTGCGGCTTGTCGCGCAACTGGAAGTTGCCGAACCCCGACAGCTTGACGCTTTCGCCGTTTTCGAGCGCGTCGCGGATCACTTCGAAAAACGCCTCGACCATGTCCTTCGCTTCACGCTTGTTCAGCCCGACGCTGTCGAACAGCAGCTCCGCCAGTTCCGCCTTCGTCAGCGTCGGCGTCTCGGTGGACGCCGGCGCCGAAGCGTCGCGGTTCATGGCGCTGCGTTGCGCCGTCAGGAGGGCTTCGAATTCACTCGAGGTCATGTCGTTCATATCTGCCATACAGCGCGTTGAATCAAAACTTACGATCGGGAAAAGCCGCCCGCGAACGGGCGGGCCCTCTCCTTAGCCGCGCAGGCGCGCACCGGCACGAGCCATCCGCTCGACCAGCGTCTGGATCGCCTGATCGACGACCTCGTCCTGTAGCGTGCCAGCCGCGTCCTGCAGCGTCACGCGGAAGGCAAGGCTCTTCTCGTGCGCGGCGAGACCACCGGAAGTATTTGATTTTGCACGAAATTCGTCGAAGAGTACAACCTTCTGAACGAATCGGCAGGCCTCTTCGGCAAGCGCCTTCTTCATTTCGTCGAAAAGTGCCTGAACCTCGACCGCCTGATCGACGACAACGGCGATATCGCGACGTACCGGCGGGAATTTCGACACGTCGGTCGGCGCGGGCAGCGCGCGTGCAATCAGCGCGTCCGCATCGATCTCGAACATCACCGGTGCGTTCGGCAGCTCGTACTTCTGCATCAGGCGCGGGTGCAGCTCGCCGATCCAGCCGACCGCACGACCATCGACCTCGATCCGCGCGCTGCGGCCCGGATGGAGGGCCGGATGCTCCGCCTTCACGAAGCGCGCGGCCGCGGGCGCGAGCAGCGCCTCGAGATCACCCTTCACGTCGAAGAAATCGACCGCGCGGGTCGCTGCGCCCCACTGCTCGTCGAGTGCCGGACCATACGCAAGCGCGCCGACACGCTTCGGCTGCGCATGACCTTCGACCGCCAGCTCACCGGCCTTCACCGACGGATCGGCGAGGAACACGCGGCCCGACTCGAACACGCGCACGCGATCGGCGCGGCGGTTCAGGTTGTGGCGCAGCACGGCGATCAGGCTGCCGAACAGCGTCGTGCGCATCACCGAAAGCTGGCTCGCGATCGGGTTCAGCAGCCGGATCGGGTTGTCGTTGCCCGCGAAATCGTGCTCCCACTCCGCATCGACGAAGCTGAAGTTGACGGTTTCCGCATAGTCGCGCGCGGCGAGCGCGTGACGGATGTCGTGAATCGAGCGCCGCGTTTCGTTGGTCGCACGCATTTCGCTCGTCGCGACCGGCGGACGCGCGGGGATCTTCTCGAAGCCGTAGATACGCGCCACTTCCTCGATCAGGTCTTCCTCGATCTCGATGTCGAAGCGGTGCGACGGCGGCGTAACGAGGAACGCGTCGTCTTCACGCTCGAACGGCAGGCCGAGGCGCGTGAAGATGCTGGCGATCTCGTCGGCGCCGATCTTCACGCCGATGATGCGGTTCGCGCGCGACACGCGCATCTTCACCGGCGCGCGCTGTGGCAGGTTCACGGACTGATCGTCGACCGGGCCGGCCTTGCCGCCACAGATCTCCAGAATCAGTTGCGTGATGCGCTCGACGTGCTCGACGGTCGTCGCGTAATCGACGCCGCGCTCGAAGCGATGCGCCGCATCGGTCGAGAAGTTGTACTTGCGCGCACGGCCGCGGATGCTGTCCGGCCACCAGAACGCGGCTTCCAGGTAAATGTTGGTCGTGTCGAGCGTGACAGCCGTGCTGTCGCCGCCCATGATGCCGGCCAGGCTTTCGACCTGGCGGTCGTCCGAAATCACGCCGACCGTTTCGTCCAGTTCGACCGTGTTGCCATTGAGCAGCTTCAGCGATTCGCCGCGCTTGCCCCAGCGCACCTCGATGCCGCCGTGGATCTTGTCGAGATCGAACACGTGCGACGGGCGGCCGAGTTCGAACATCACGTAGTTCGAGATGTCGACGAGCGCGGACACGCTGCGCTGGCCCGAACGCTCGAGACGCTCGACCATCCATTGCGGCGTCTTCGCGTGCGCGTTCACGCCGCGGATCACGCGACCCGAGAAGCGGCCGCACAGATCGGGCGCAGCGATGCGCACCGGCAGCGTTTCGTCGAGCTCGACGCGCACCGGGCGGATGTCGACCGGCGTCAGCGGCACGCCGGTGATCGCAGCCGTCTCGCGCGCGATGCCGAACACGGACAGGCAGTCGGCCTTGTTCGGCGTCAGCTTGATTTCGAAGATCGTGTCGTCGAGATTGAGCGTCTCGCGGATGTCCTGACCGACCGGCGTGTCTTCCGGCAGGATCAGCAGGCCGCCGTGATCCTCGGACAGCTTCAGCTCGCGCGCCGAGCACAGCATCCCCTGGCTCTCCACGCCGCGCAGCTTCGACAGCTTGATCGCGAACGGCTTGCCGCCCTCTTCCGCCGGCGGCAGTTCCGCGCCGACCAGCGCGACCGGCACCTTGATGCCGGGCGCCACGTTCGGCGCGCCGCAGACGATATTCAGCGTCGCGCCGGTGCCGGCGTCGACCTGGCAGACATTGAGCTTGTCCGCATCCGGATGCTTGACGACTTCGAGCACGCGGCCGACGACGATCTTCGACGTCGGCGGCGCAGCCTTGCTCAGCGATTCGACTTCGAGCCCCGCCATCGTCAGCGCGTGCGACAGTTCGTCGGTCGTGAGCTGCGGGTCGACAAAGGTTCTCAACCAGGATTCAGGGAATTGCATGGATGTCTACGTTCGAAACAGGTTAGATCGACGCCCGGGCCCCGTCGGATCGTCCGTCGGAGCGTGCGCGGGCACAGGTCGGCGCGGCGAGCGGCGTTATGCGAACTGGCGCAGGAAACGCAGGTCGTTCTCGAAGAACAGCCGGAGATCCTGGACGCCGTAGCGCAGCATCGTCAGGCGCTCGAGGCCGCTGCCGAACGCGAAGCCGATGTAGCGCTCGGGATCGAGGCCCATGTTGCGAATCACGGTCGGATGCACTTGCCCCGAACCGGAGATCTCGAGCCACTTGCCGGCGTTCTTGCCTTGCTCGAACATCATGTCGATCTCGGCCGACGGTTCCGTGAACGGGAAATACGACGGACGGAAGCGCACGAGGATGTCGTCGCGCTCGAAGAATTTTTTCAGGAAGTCGGTATAGACGCCCTTGAGGTCGGCAAAACTGATGTTTTCGTCGATCCACAGCCCCTCGACCTGATTGAACATCGGCGAGTGGGTCGCATCGCTGTCGACGCGATACGTGCGGCCCGGCGCGATCACCTTGATCGGCGGACGGTTCATGCGCGCGTAACGCACCTGCATCGGGCTCGTGTGCGTGCGCAGCAGCAACTGGCGGCCGTCGGCGTCCTTGCCTTCGACGTAGAAGGTGTCCTGCATCGAACGCGCCGGATGGTTCTCCGGGCTGTTCAGCGACGTGAAGTTGTACCAGTCGGTCTCGATTTCGGGACCGTCGGCCACGTCGAAACCGATCGAGCGGAAAATCTGTTCTACACGCTCCCACGTGCGCATCACGGGGTGCAGGCTGCCTGCACCCGCGCCGCGGCCCGGCAGCGTCACGTCGATCGCCTCGGCGGCGAGGCGCTGATTCAACAGCGCGTCGGCCAGCGCCTGGCGACGTGCGGTCAGCGCGGCTTCAACCTGCTGCTTCGCGACGTTGATGCGTGCGCCTTCGGTCTTGCGTGCTTCCGGATCGAGCTTGCCGAGGCCCTTCAGCAACTCGGTCAGCGCACCCGACTTGCCGAGAAATCGTGCTTTCTCGTTTTCGAGCGTGGTGATGTCGGCAGCCTGTTCGAAGGACTGCTGCGCGTCGGCGACAATCTGGTCCAGATCCATAGATCCCATCATTTCCAACGTCATTCGGTCTTGGCGAGCGAAATCGCCCGTCCAACAAAAAACGGCCCCCACGCTCTCTTCATTCGCTGCCCCCCGAGGGGGCGATCGGCCCTCTTGGGGCGGCCCAGCGAGGGCCGATAAAAAAAGGGGCTCGGAAGAGCCCCGTTTTCGCTGCAGCGGCCGAAACTACCGGAACATCGCTGCAACTAACCACGCAGTGCTAATTTCGCAATTAGGCTGCAACGGCGGCTTTCACCTGCTTGACGATCGCAGCAAAAGCAGCCTTGTCGAACACCGCCATGTCGGCCAGCACCTTACGGTCGAGTTCGATCGACGCCTTCTTCAGGCCGTTGATGAACACGCTGTAGGTCATGTCGTGCTGGCGAACTGCCGCGTTGATACGCGTGATCCACAGTGCGCGGAACACACGCTTCTTGTTGCGGCGATCGCGGTACGCGTACTGACCAGCGCGCATCACCGCCTGCTTGGCGATGCGGTAGACGTTATTGCGGCGGCCGCGATAACCCTTGGCCAGGTTGATGATCTTCTTGTGGCGGGCCCGTGCGGTTACCCCACGTTTGACTCGAGGCATGTTTCTCTCCTTGGAGTATCGATTGAGGGGTTACGCGAACGGGAGCATCGCGCGGACGGAGTTCAGATCGGAATCATGAACTGCCGTGGCGCCGCGCAGATGGCGCTTGTTCTTCGTGGTTTTCTTGGTCAGGATGTGGCGCTTGAAGGCTTGACCGCGCTTGACGGTACCGCCCGGACGCACCACGAAGCGCTTTGCAGCGCTCTTCTTGGTCTTCATCTTAGGCATGACGAACAACTCCAGTTTATTAGATGGCGATGGGTGTGCGGTTGGCTTGCGCCCTTGACCCGCCCTTCGAAACCCAGTCCACTTGTGTACGGCGAACCGCTTGCGCAGCCGCCGTCATTGCTGGCGCGCCGCCCTGACCGGGCAACGCGCCGAACCACTTCCGAACCTGCGCGCGAAGCGCGCGAGCCCGTTACTTCTTTTTCTTCGGCGAGAGCACCATGATCATCTGGCGCCCTTCCATCTTCGGCATCTGCTCGACCTGGCCGACTTCATCGAGATCCGTGCGCAGACGCTCGAGCATCCGCATACCGATTTCCTGGTGAGCCATTTCGCGGCCGCGGAAACGCAACGTGATCTTCGTCTTGTCGCCTTCTTCGAGGAAGCGCACGAGATTGCGGAGCTTGACGTTGTAATCCCCGTCATCGGTACCCGGGCGGAACTTGACTTCCTTGACCTGGATGACCTTCTGCTTCAGCTTCGCTTCGTGCTGTTTCTTCGATTCCTGGTACTTGAACTTGCCGTAATCCATCAGACGGCAAACCGGGGGAACCGCTTGCGGCGCGATTTCCACCAGGTCAACATCCAGTTCTTCCGATTTACGGAAAGCATCAGCGAGTTTTACGATACCGAGCGGTTCGTTCTCGAGCCCGACCAGACGCACTTCCGGCGCAGTGATTTCACCGTTGATGCGATGCGACGACTTATCAGTAGCGATGTTACGTTTCCTCTAAAAATTAAAAAAACGAGCCGCGCTGCCAGGGCGGTTACTTGAACGAACGCAGGTCTTCCTGCAGACGCTCAACGAAGGCTTCGACCGGCATTACGCCAAGATCGACGCCGCCACGGGCACGCACGGCTACCGTTTGCGCATCACGCTCCTTATCGCCCACGACGAGGAGATAAGGCACCTTTTCCAGCGTGTGCTCGCGTATTTTATAGCTAATCTTCTCGTTGCGCAAATCGGCCGTCACTCTAACCCCTTGTTTTTGCAACGATTGGGCCAGAGACTGCGCATATTCGACCTGATTTTCGGCAATATTGAGCACAACAGCCTGGATCGGCGCGAGCCAGACCGGCATCGCACCAGCGTGGTGCTCGATCAAAATGCCGAGGAATCGCTCCATCGAACCGACGATCGCACGGTGCAGCATCACGGGCCGGCGACGGCTGTTGTCTTCCGCCACGTACTCGGCGCCAAGGCGCTCCGGCAGCATCATGTCGAGCTGCAACGTGCCGCACTGCCACGAACGGCCGAGCGCGTCCTTGATGTGGTATTCGATCTTCGGGCCGTAGAACGCACCTTCGCCCGGCAGTTCTTCCCACTTGAGGCCGCACGCCGTCAGCGCGTCACGCAGCCCCTGCTCGGCACGGTCCCACGTCTCGTCGGAACCCATGCGCTGCTCCGGACGCAGCGACAGCTTGATGTCGATGTGGTCGAAGCCGAAATCGCCGTACACGCTCATCGCGAGCCTGTTGAATGCGATCGACTCGGCAATGATCTGGTCTTCCGTACAGAAGATGTGCGCATCGTCCTGCACGAAGCCGCGCACGCGCATCAGGCCATGCAGCGCGCCCGACGCCTCGTTGCGGTGGCACGAACCGAATTCCGCGTAACGCAGCGGCAGGTCGCGGTACGAACGCAGGCCGTGCTTGAACACCTGCACGTGCCCCGGGCAGTTCATCGGCTTGATCGCGTAGTCGCGCTTCTCCGACTCCGTCGTGAACATGTTCTCGCGGTAGTTCTGCCAGTGGCCGGACGCTTCCCACAGCGAGCGGTCCATGATCATCGGCGTCTTGATCTCGTGGTAGCCGGCTTCGTTCACGCGACGGCGCATGTATTGCTCGACCTGCTGCCACAGCGCCCAGCCCTTCGGATGCCAGAACACCATGCCCGGCGACTCTTCCTGCATGTGGAACAGGTCGAGCTGCTTGCCGAGCTTGCGGTGGTCGCGCTTTTCCGCTTCCTCGAGCATGTGCAGGTACTGGTCCTGGTCTTCCTTCTTCGTCCAGGCCGTGCCATAGATGCGCTGCAGCTGCTCGTTCTTCGAATCGCCGCGCCAGTACGCGCCCGCGACCTTCATCAGCTTGAAGACCTTCATCTTGCCGGTCGACGGCACGTGCGGGCCGCGGCACAGGTCGGTGAAGCCGCCGTGCGAATACAGCTTGATTTCGTCGCTTTGCGGAATCGACTCGATGATCTCGGCCTTGTACTTCTCGCCGATGCTGCGGAAGTAACCCGCGGCCTCGTCGCGCGACACGACACGGCGCGTCACAGGCTCGTCCTTCTTCACGAGCTCCTGCATGCGCTTTTCGATCTTTTCCAGATCTTCCGGCGTAAACGGACGGTGATACGAGAAGTCGTAATAGAAGCCGTTGTCGATCACGGGACCGATCGTCACCTGCGCATCCGGATACAGCTCCTTCACCGCGTACGCGAGCAAGTGCGCCGTCGAGTGACGGATGATGTCGAGGCCGTCGGCATCCTTGTCCGTGACGATGGCGAGCGACGCGTCGCGGTCGATCACCGCGGACGTATCGACGAGTTCGCCGTCGAGCTTGCCACCAAGCGCAGCCTTCGCAAGGCCGGGACCGATCGAGGCCGCAACCTCGGCAACTGTCACCGGATGCTCGTATTGTCGAACTGAGCCGTCAGGCAAGCGTATCGAAACCATAGCAATCTCCGTGATGCCGACAGTGGGCGGCAGACCAAGCACGCGATGTAAAAGTCACGCGCGAAATTTTCGCGACAAAAAAAATGCGGCCCCGCTTTCGAGGGGCCGCATTCGATACTTCACTCAAACTGAAAGGGCGAAAACGTTCCTCGACTAGCGTCGCTCCGAAGTGGTTTCGGTCAACGTTCGCGGTGTCATAACCGTATTCGCCTTGTTTGCGTTGAGTTACTTACTGCATTGAACACCCGGAGACCGGGCATTCTCAATTCGTTGGTAGGCTCGATTGGACTCGAACCAACGACCCCCACCATGTCAAGGTGGTGCTCTAACCAGCTGAGCTACGAGCCTAGAGAAGCTGAAATTATATGGAGCCGCCATCGGTTTGGCAAGCGTTTTTATGCGGTCGCAGCAAAATAACGGGGCCGCAACCCCATCACGCCTTCCGCCCTGCCCGCACGACGCCCTGCACTTCGCCGAGCAGCGTGCAGGCGCGCTGCACCTGTGCCGAATTCGTCACTTCGACCGTGAACTGCATGAATGCCGCATTGCGGCGGCTCTGCGTCTTCACGCCCACCACGTTCATCTTTTCGCGTGCGAACACTTCGGAGATGTCGCGCAGCAACCCTTGCCGGTCGCTTGCCTCGATCATCAGGTCGACCGGATAGACGGACACGCCGCGCCCGCCCAGCACGTCGGCCGACCACGTCGTCTGCAGCACGCGTTCCGGCGCGCGCTCGACCATCCGGCGAAACGTCGGGCAGTCGCTGCGGTGGATCGACATCCCCTTGCCACGCGTGACGAAGCCGCTGATCGGATCGGGCGGCGCCGGCCGGCAGCAACGCGCGAGCTGGGTCAGCAACGCGTCGACGCCCACCACCAGCACGCCGGTCGACGCGCCGTGCGCGACGCTCGCGCCGCTGCCGCGCTTCTCGAAATCGGCAGGCGCCTCCGGCGCCGGCTCAGGCGGCGGCGCATCGGACAGCGCGTGCTCGACATTGCGCAGGCTGAATTCTTCCTTGCCGACGACCGAGAACAAGTCCTCGGGCGACTTGAAGCCGAGCTTCGCCGCGAGGTTGTCCAGGTTGACCGACGTCTTGCCCTCGCGCTGCAGCGTCTTTTCAACGAGCGCCCGGCCGTGCGAGACGTTTTCTTCCTGCTCGATCGAGTTGAACCACGCCCGCACCTTCTGACGCGCGCGCGGGCTCTTCAGGTAGCCGAGTTGCGGGTTCAGCCAGTCGCGCGACGGCCCGCCCTCCTTCACCGCGACGATCTCGACCGTCTGGCCGTTCGCGAGCGACGTGTTCAGCGGCACCATCACGCCGTCGACGCGCGCGCCGCGACAGCGATGGCCGAGCTCGCTGTGCAGGTGGTACGCGAAATCGACCGGCGTCGCGCCCTGCGGCAGCGCGATCACGCGCGCCTGCGGCGTCAGCACGTAGATGTGGTCGTCGTCGAGCGACGTCTCGCGCAATTGTGCCCACGCCCGGTCGCCCGATATCTCGGTGCCGTCCTCGACGTCGTCCTTCCATGCGAGCAACTGGCGCAGCCACGCGATCTTCTCATCGTACTTGTCGCTTGCCGAGAACTGGCCGCCATAACCGCGCGCACCGGCCTCCTTGTAGCGCCAGTGCGCGGCGACGCCGTATTCGGCGAAGCGGTGCATCTCCTGCGTGCGGATCTGCACTTCGAACGCGCGACCGTCGTCGCCGATCACGACCGTATGCAGCGACTTGTAGCCGTTCGGCTTCGGCCGCGAGATGTAGTCGTCGAACTCCTTCGGCACCGGCTGCCACAGGTGATGCACGATGCCGAGCACCGCGTAGCAATCCTTGATGTCCGGCACGATCACGCGAAACGCGCGCACGTCGTACAACTCGGAGAAATCGAGCTCCTTGCCGCGCATCTTGCGCCAGATGCTGTAGATATGTTTCGGCCGGCCGCTCACGTCGGCCTGGATGTTCGCGTCCGCCAGCTCGTGCTGCAGCCGCTCGATCGCCTGCGTGACGTATGCCTCGCGTTCGATGCGCTTCTCGTCGAGCAGCTTCGCGATCCGTTTGTAGGTAACGGGATCCTCGAAGCGGAACGCGAGATCCTCGAGTTCCCACTTCAGTTGCCAGATCCCGAGACGGTTCGCGAGCGGCGCATAGATCTCGAGCGTCTCGCGCGCGACGTCGGGTGGCGGGTCGATCTTCGCGGCCGCGTAATAGCGCAGCGACTGCAACCGCGACGCGAGCCGGATCAGCACCACACGGATGTCCTGCGCGAACGCGAGCAGCATCTTGCGCAGCGCCTCGATCTGCGTGCGCCGCTCTTCCGCCGCGTCGCGCCCCGCGTCGGCCACCGCGTTCTGCGCGGCGCGCAGGCTGACGGTGCCGAGCCGCAACAGCTTGCGCACGTCGGACACGAGCCGCGCCACTTCGTCGCCGAAACGCTCGCTGAGTTCGCGCCCGGGGTCGCTCAGGTGCGGCGTCAGCACGAACAGCGCGGCGGCCTGCATCGCGGACGGATCGACGTTCAGCGTGCGCATGATCGACGCCGTGCCCGCCGAGTGATCGGCGAGCAGTTCGCCGGACGACAGGCGTGCGTCGCCGGCCCGCTCGCGCACGAACGCGAGCACGTCGTCGAACGACGGTGGCGCGACGGGGGAAGCGGAAGCGGACTCGGTCATTGCGCGGCCTGACGGAATGCGATCATCGTCGGTTGATGCCCGGATCAGCTCCGCTGCGCGGCGACGACCACGATCTCGACGAGCAGCGCCGGATCCGCGAGCTTCGCCTCGACGGTGGCGCGCGGCGGCGTGTTGCCCTGCGCGACCCATGCGTCCCACTCCGCATTCATGCCTTCGAAGTTCGCCAGGTCCGAGATGTAGATCTGCACCGACAGCAGATGCGCCTTGTCGCTGTTCGCTTCGGCGAGCAGGCGGTCGATGTGGCCGAGCACTTCGCGCGTCTGGCCCTTGATGTCCTGCGTGGTGTCTTCGGCGATCTGGCCGGCCAGATACACGGTACCGTTGTGGATCGCGGTTTCGGAGAGACGGGCCCCGACGTGGTGACGAATGACTGCCATGGAATGTTCCGGTCGTGAGTGTGTGAAGATTCGGGCGACGACACGGCCCGCGTGCCGCCGAACCGCATATTATGACGCGTTTATGCGTCGCCTTCGACGAAAAACCGCCGCGCGAGCGCAATCTGGTCGGCGCTGATGAACGCCGGCGCGTGGCCCGCACCCGGAATCTCGGCCCGCGTCACATGCCGGCCGCGATGCATCATGTCGGCCACCGTCTCGCGCGACAGCAGGTCGGACGTCTCGCCGCGCACGACGAGCAGCGACGCGTCCGTCGTCTCGATGGCGCGCCACAGCGCGGCCTCGCCGAGCGCGGCCAGTTCGGGCGTCGTCATCTTGAACGGCTCCGCGATGCGCGGATCGTAGCGCATCGTCCAGCTACCTTCGGGCAGCTCGCGCAGCAGCGGCCCGTTGATCTCGCGCCACTCGTCGGCGGTCAGCGCGCCGAACGGCAGCGACAGCGACGTCAGGTAGTCGATACCTTCCTGCTCGGTCGCGAAGCGCGGCTGCACGCCGAGATACTCGCCGATGCGCGTCAGCGAATCGGGTTCGATGCGCGGGCCGACGTCGTTGACGATCATCCGGCGCAGCGGCGAACCGGGCAGCCCCGCGAGCGCCATGCCGATCAGGCCGCCCATCGACGTGCCGAACCAGTCGACCGATTCGACGTCGAGCCGCGCGATCAGCGTCACCATGTCGGCCACGTATTGCGGAATCGCATAGAGCCGCGGATCGGCAAGCCAGTCCGACCGGCCGCGCCCGACGACATCGGGGCACACGACACGATACGTATCGGACAGCGCGGCGGCGAGCCGGTCGAAATCGCGCCCGGAACGGGTCAGGCCATGCACGCAGACCAGCACGCGCGGGTTGGCGGGATCGCCCCACTCGGTATAGGCGACGTGGTGAAGGCCGGCAGCGCTCGCGCACTGCACGCGCCGCTGGCGAGGAACCGGGGGATTCGCTGGGGTCGTTGGCATCGTTGGCATCCTGTCGAACGGGGCCTGCAGCGAGGCAACGCTGGCGCGGCCCAATTCAAACAATTGTAAACCGCTTCGGTCGCGCGGCGCGGCCCGACGCGTTCCCCCGTCGGCCAGTCGCGCATCGGAACGCTGCGCATGGCATTCTCCATGCGTCCCCTTTCGGCGAAACGATCCGCACAATCGCGCGCATCGTCAGCTCGCGTCCCAGCGCCACGCCGCCTGCAAGTGCTCGCGCACGAAATCGACGAACGTCCGCACGCGCAACGCGAGATGCCGCCCGCCCGGATAGACCGCATGCAGCGGCGCCGCTGGCGCCGCATACGCAGGCAGCACCCGCACGAGCCGGCCCGCCTCGAGATCGGACGCGACGTCCCAAATCGACTTCAACGCAATGCCCGCGCCGTCGAGCGCAAGCATGCGCGCCGCGCCGCCATCGTTGGTCAACAGCGCCGCCGCGACCTCGACCGCGATCGGGCCGTCCACGCCATCGAACCGCCATTCGGTCTGCGGCTGCTCGCCCATCACGATGCAACGGTGCGCATGCAGGTCGCCGGGATGCACCGGCAAGCCGCATTCGGCCACGTATGCCGGCGACGCGCACAGCACACGGCGGTTCGGTGCCAGTTCACGGGCGATCATCGACGAATCGGCGAGACAGCCGATCCGCACCGCGACGTCGATCTCGTGCGCGAGCAGATCGACGACCGTGTCGGTCAGAATCAGTTGCACGCACACCTGCGGATGCCGGCGCCGGAACTCGGCGACGAGCGGCGCGATCCGCAGGCGCCCGATCTCGCCCGGCGCGGTCACGCGCAGCAGGCCGCTCACCGTGCCGCGGCGATCCTGCATCAGCGTTTCCGCCAGGTCGACTTCGGCGAGGATGCGCAGCACCTGGGCATGGAACAGCGCGCCCTCATCGGTCAGCGTCTGTCGGCGAGTCGTCCGGTGCAGCAGGCGCACGCCGAGCCGCGCCTCCAGATGCGCAAGCCGTTTGCTGATCACCGACAGCGACAAGTCCTGCTCCCGCGCCGCCGCCGACAGGCTGCCCGCCGCGACGACGACCGCGAAAGTTTCCAGCGCAGGCAGGTCGTCGATCAGCATCGGGACATCCTCGATCCGCCACCCTTTCCTTTTTTCGAATAATCCATTCGCCGCTTCTCAGTATTTGTATCGAATTCGGAAACCTACCATGACGTCACCGCGCCATCCACGCGCACCATCATGAAAAAGGAAAATCCGATGTCTGCCTTGCAACGATTCCTGCGCCACTCGATTGCCGGCACGCTCGCGGCGACACTTGCCGCAGTCGCGCTACCGCCGGTCACCGCCAATGCGGCCGATCTCGCGACTCCGTTGCACCTGACGGTCGCGGCCGGACTGCCCGCCGCGCAGGCGCGCGACCAGATCCTTGCGGCGCGCCGCTACGCCACGTTCTGGGATACCGGAGACGAGGCGCTTGCGCGCGCGGCACTCGCTGCCGACTTCACGGATCGCACGCTGCCGGCCGGACGCGCCCAGGGCCTGCCGGGGCCGCTCGCAGCATCACGAACGATGCGCGCGGCGATTCCCGACCTGCATTGCGAGATCGAGCAGATGATCGTCGCCAGCGATCGCGTCGTCGTCCACCTGCGGTTTCGCGGGCATTTCACCGAGGTCCTTGGCAACACGATCGGTCATGGGCAGGCGGTCGATTTCGTCGCGACCGACATCTACCGGATCGCGGCCGGCCGGATCGCCGAGAACTGGCACATCGAAGACAACCTGACGCTGATGCGCCAACTCGGCGTCGCAAATTGAGGGCCCGGCCGATGACGAACTTCGCTCCTTCGATGCGCACGTCCCGCCGCGCGTTCCTCGCACAGGCCGGTGCCGGCGCCGGGCTGGCCGCCGCGGGCGCGGTACTCGGCAGCGCGGCGCGGGGCGCAAGCGCCGCAACGGCCGGGCCGCTCGCCGCGCCGACCGCCGCGGACGGCAAGTTCTGGCCGGACGACATCCGCCTCGTGATCTCGATCTCGATGCAGTTCGAGGCCGGCGGCCAACCGCCCAAGGGCGCGGACAGCCCGTTTCCGGGCGTCGCGTTCCCCCCTTCCGTGCCGGCGGACCTCGCGTCGGGCACCTGGTTCGCGTACGGCTATCGCGAAGGCATCCCGCGCATGCTCGATCTGTGGGACCGGCACGGCGTGAAAGTCACGTCGCACATGATCGGCGAAGCCGTCCGGTATCGCCCCGATCTCGCACTGGAGATCGTGGCGCGCGGCCACGAAGCGTCGGCGCACGGCCCAAGCTGGCGCTCGCAGTTCGCGATGAGCCGCGACGACGAGCGCCGCTTCCTGATCGAAGCGCGCGACATGGTCGAGGCGGCGACCGGCACGAGGCCGATCGGCTACAACTGCAACTGGTTGCGGCGCGGGCCAAACACGCTGTCGCTGCTGCAGGAACTCGGCTACACCTATCACATCGACGACGTCAGCCGCGACGAGCCGTTCATCGAGACCGTGAACGGGCACGATTTCGTCGTCGTCCCGTACACGCTGCGCAACAACGACATCCTGCTGATCGAAGGTCGCAACTATTCGCCGTCGATGTTCGTCGAGCAGATCAAGCTCGACTTCGATCAGCTTTACGCGGAAGCCGGCCAGCGACGCCGCATGATGTCGATCAGCGCACACGACCGGATCAGCGGCACGCCGCAGATGGTCCGTGCGTGGGACGAATTCCTGCGCTACGCACGATCACATCCGGGTGTCGCGTTCATGCGCAAGGACGAGATCGCGCGTTACGCGCTCGGCAACGCGGCGACACTGCGCGAAACCGAGACGATCTGACCGGATTTCTTTCTTCTCAACGGGAACGAACCATCATGAACGATTCATTCAATGGCAACGCGGTGCTCGTGGTCGGCGGGAGCTCCGGGATCGGCGCGGCCGCCGCGCGGGCATTCGCGCAACGCGGCGCACGCGTGACGATCGCTTCGCGCGACGCACGCAAGGGCGAGGCGGTCGCGGCCGCGATCGGCCGCGGCACGCGCTTCGCACCGCTCGACATCACGCGAACCGACGAAGTCGATGCCTTCTGCGCACGCGCCGACCGGTTCGACCACGTCGTGATTTCCGCCGCCCAGACCGCAACGGGTCCGGTCCGTTCGCTCGCATTCGACGCCGCGCAGGCCGCGATGGACAGCAAGTTCTGGGGCGCGTATCGCATCGCACGTGCAATCGACATCGTCCCGGGCGGCTCGCTGACGTTCGTGTCGGGTTTCCTCGGCGTACGACCGAGCGCATCGTCGGTACTGCAGGGCGCAATCAATGCGGCACTCGATGCACTGGCCCGCGGCCTGGCGCTCGAACTGGCCCCTGTACGCGTCAACACGGTGTCGCCCGGCCTGATCGCCACGCCGCTGTGGGACAAACTCGCGACTGACGCGCGCGACGCCATGTTCGCAGGCGCCGCGCAGCGGTTGCCGGCGCGCCGTGTGGGTCGGCCCGAGGATGTCGCGAACGCGATCGTCTATCTGGCGGCGACGCCGTACTCGACCGGTTCGACCGTGCTCGTCGACGGCGGCGGCGCAATCGCATAGTACGTCGAGAAAGGTCTGCAACACGGGCGCGACCGTCATGGAAACGCGTATTCCCGTGCGCCAAAAGACAGCGCCCCGCATGCGTCGAAGCATGCGGGGCGCCGTAGCCGCGCAACAGCGCGCGGCGCCAAACGCCGTCGGCTTACGCGACTGCGCTGACGTCGAGCGGTGCGCCCGTCTTCGCCTGGATCTCGTCGGCGCTCACGCCGTCGGCGAGTTCGAGGACCTTCAGGCCGGCCGGCGTCACTTCGATCACGCCGAGATCGGTGATGATCAGGTCGACCACGCCGACACCCGTCAACGGCAGGTTGCACTCGTCGAGGATCTTGTGCTGGTCGCCCTTCGCGACGTGTTCCATCAGCACGACGACGCGCTTCACGCCCGCAACGAGGTCCATCGCGCCGCCCATCCCCTTGATCATCTTGCCGGGGATCATCCAGTTCGCGAGGTCGCCCTGCTTGCTGACCTGCATCGCGCCGAGGATCGCGAGGTTGATGTGGCCGCCGCGGATCATCGCGAACGAGTCGGCCGACGAGAAGATCGACGAGCCCGGCAGCGTCGTGACGGTCTGCTTGCCGGCGTTGATGAGATCGGCGTCGACTTCGTCTTCGGTCGGCGACGGGCCGATGCCGAGCAGGCCGTTCTCCGACTGCAGCCACACCTCGACGCCTTCCGGCACGTGGTTCGCGACGAGCGTCGGCAGGCCGATGCCGAGGTTCACGTAGAAGCCGTCCTGCAGTTCCTTCGCCGCGCGCGCGGCCATCTGGTCACGATTCCAGGCCATGTCAGTCTCCTTTCGCGCGTACGACGCGTTGTTCGATGCGTTTTTCGGGCGTCGCGTTCAGCACGATGCGCTGCACGAAAATCCCCGGCGTATGGACCTGGTCCGGATCGAGTGCGCCGTTCTCGACGATCTCCTCGACCTCCACCACGGTGATCTTGCCGGCCATCGCGCACATCGGGTTGAAGTTGCGCGCGGTGCGGCGGTAGATCAGGTTGCCGGACTTGTCCGCCTTCCAGGCCTTCACGAGCGCGACGTCGGCCGTCAGCGACGGCTCGAGCACGTAGTGGCGATCGCCGAACTGGCGCGTTTCCTTGCCTTCCGCGATCACGGTGCCGTAGCCGGTATTGGTGAAGAACGCCGGAATGCCCGCGCCGCCGGCACGCAGCTTCTCGGCAAGTGTGCCTTGCGGCGTGAATTCGAGCTCGAGTTCGCCGGCCAGGTACTGGCGCTCGAACTCCTTGTTCTCGCCGACGTACGACGAGATCATCTTATTGATCTGGCGCGTTTCCAGCAGCAGGCCGAGACCGAAGCCATCGACGCCCGCGTTGTTGCTGATGCACGTGATGCCCTTGACGGCCGAATCGCGCAACGCCGCGATCAGCGCCTCGGGAATCCCGCACAGGCCGAAGCCGCCCACCGCGAAGGTCTGTCCGTCGCGGACGATCCCTTCCAGCGCGGCAGCCGCGCTTGGATAGACTTTGTTCATCTGTTGTCCCTTCCTCTATGGAAACCAGCGAAACCGGTTCACGCGCCCACCTGGGCCGCAAGCCCGCCGCATCATTCTATGCATGCGCGGCGATGCCTGCGTCGAGGCGCGCTGTTTTTATGTCGCGGCAAACTGCCGCGAGATGCCTGAAAGGGTACGATGCGGCGCGGATGCGGCACAATACGCAAAAATACATAAGCGTTTGCCTCCGGTTGCCTGCGCCATGCCCGCTCTCGATTACCAGACTGCCTTTCACCTCGCGCCGCTCGGCCTCGTGATGTCGCGCGACCGCGTGATCGAGGACTGCAACGACGCGCTCGCGTCGATCTTCCGCTGCGCGCGGGCCGACCTGATCGGGAAATCGTACGAGGTGCTCTACCCGTCGACGGACGAATTCCAGCGAATCGGCGAGCGCATCGCGCGCGTGATGGCCGCGAACGGCATCTACTCGGATGACAGAATCATGAAACGGGCCGACGGCGAGCTGTTCTGGTGCCACGTGACGGGCCGCGCGCTCGACCGCACCGCGCCGCTCGCCGCCGGCGTCTGGACCTTCGAGGATTTGAGCGCGACGCGCCGCGTCGCCGTCGAGCTGACCCCGCGCGAGCGCGAGATCGCCGCGCAACTCGCGACCGGCAAGACCAGCAAGCAGATCGGGCGCGTGCTCGACATCAGCTCGCGCACGGTCGACATCTACCGCGCACGGCTGATGCGCAAGTACGGGACGAACAACACGCCGGAGCTGCTGCAGCGGCTGCTCGGGCAGTGAACGGGCGGTAAATGGCTTGCCCGGATGACAATCGGCCGCGCATGGCGGCCGATTCGGGCAACGACGGGCATGGCGACTCACCGGCGCGCCGGCGCTGGCCTCGCCGTATCGGCACTCAGCCGATTTTCGTCGCGAGCGCGCGCTCGATCGTGTCGCGCAACAGTTGCGGCAGCGGCACCGACTTGCCGAGCGCGTAGTCGACCCACACGCAGCGCGCGTTGCCGCGCGCATAGACGTGCTGCGGATCGTCCGCACGCGTGAGCTCGAAACCGGTGTCGAAGCTGCTTCGGCCGGGTTTCGCGGCCGACATCGTCGCGATCACGTCGCCCGGATAATGCAGTTGCTTGAGGAATTCCATCGACGCCGTGACGATGACGGGCCCCTGCCCCTCGCCGTTGCCGCCGGCGATGCCGAGCTCCTCGAACCAAGAGATCCGCGCCTGCTCCATGTAGCGGAAATAGACCGTGTTGTTCACGTGGCCGAACGCGTCCATGTCGCCCCAGCGGATCGGCATCGACATCTCAAAAACGGGTGAGTAATCGCTTGTTGCGCTCATTGCAGTCTTCTTTGTTGCTGAATGTCATCCGCTCAGGCGAGGCCGAAGCCGTCGTCGGCGGAGATAATCGAGCCATTGATGAACTGCGACTCGTCGGCCGCGAGCAGCAACAACAGCCCGTCGAGATCCTGCGGCTTGCCGACGCGCCGGCGCGGCAGCATCGCCTGCAGCTTCTGGCCCTGCTCGGTTTCCCACAGGTAATGATTGATTTCGGTATCGATATAGCCCGGACAGATCGCGTTGACGTTGATCCCGTGGCGCCCCCATTCGAGCGCCATCGCGCGCGTCATCTGCACGACCGCGGACTTGCTCATCGCGTACAGCCCGATCTGCGGAAACACGCGCAAGCCGGCCACCGACGCGATGTTGATGATCCGGCACGGCGGTTTGCCGTTACCGCTGCCGTTCGCGCGCATGATCATCCGCTTCGCGACTTCCTGCGCGACGAAAAATGCGCCGCGCGTGTTGGTATCGAACACGAATTCGAAATCGGCCGGCGTCACGTCGACGAGCTTCTGCATCGTCGAAACGCCCGAATTGTTCACAAGGATGTCGATCGTGCCGGCTTCCGTCTCCGCATGCGCGACCGCCGCCTTGATGCTCTGCACGTCGGTGACGTCAAGCGACACGACGTGCGCGGCACCGCCCGCCGCCTCGATCTCCGCGCGCAGCTCCTTCAGACGCTCGACGCGGCGGCTCGCGAGCACGACCTTCGCGCCGGCTTGCGACAGCACCTGCGCAAAACGCTGCCCGAGGCCGCTCGACGCGCCCGTGACCAGCGCAACCTTGCCTTCCAGATTGATCGATCGACCCATTGCACACCCCTTTCGATGTCGTTTCGCCGCCCCGGACAGCGCTGCCCGTGCGGCATAACCCTAGCATAAAAATAGAACGATCGTGCTAATCTAGCCGCCTGCTGTTGCGGCAAGCGTTTCGTTTCGCAGACAATACGCTCCCGAATAAAAGCATTCTAACGGTTAGAGGAACGCCAATGACCCCCGCAAGCCTCATCGAGCAATACGGCCCGCGCGAATCGATGGAATACGACGTCGTGATCGTCGGCGGCGGCCCCGCCGGGCTGTCGGCGGCGATCCGGCTCAAGCAGCTGGCCGCCGAGAAAGGCACCGAGATCGGCGTGTGCGTGCTCGAGAAGGGTTCCGAGATCGGCGCGCACATCCTGTCGGGCGCGGTGATGGACCCGCGCGCGATCACCGAACTGTTCCCCGACTGGAAGGAACAGGGCGCGCCGCTCACCGTCGAGGTGACGGAAGATCGCTTCCTGTTCCTGTCCGAGAAGAGCGCGGTGACCACGCCGAACTGGGCGCTGCCCGAGAACTTCAAGAACCACGGCAACTACGTGATCTCGCTGGGCAACGTCACGCGCTGGCTCGGCACCCAGGCCGAGGCGCTGGGCGTCGAGATCTTCCCGGGCTTCCCGGCCGCCGAGATCCTGTACCACGACGACGGCTCCGTGAAAGGCGTCGCGACCGGCAACATGGGCGTGGGCAAGGACGGCGAGCCGACCGAGAACTTCCAGCTCGGCATGGAGCTGCACGCGAAGTACACGCTGTTCGCCGAAGGCTGCCGCGGCCATCTGGGCCGCCAGCTGATCTCGAAGTTCAAGCTCGACGCGAACGCCGAGCCGCAGGCGTACGGGATCGGCATCAAGGAACTGTGGGAAATCGATCCCGCGAAGCACAAGCCGGGCCTCGTGATCCACACGGCCGGCTGGCCGCTGAAGTCGGATACCTACGGCGGCTCGTTCCTGTATCACATGGACAACAACCAGGTCGTGGTCGGCTTCGTGGTGGGCCTCGGCTACACGAACCCGTACCTGTCGCCGTTCGAGGAATTCCAGCGCTACAAGACGCATCCGTCGATCCGCGCGTTCCTCGAAGGCGGCAAGCGCGTGTCGTACGGCGCGCGCGCGATCACCGCGGGCGGGCTGCTGTCGCTGCCGAAGACGGTGTTCCCGGGCGGCGCGCTGATCGGCGACGACGCGGGTTTCCTGAACGCATCGCGGATCAAGGGCAGCCATGCGGCGATCAAGACCGGCATGCTGGCGGCCGACGCCGCGTTCGACGCGGTGCAGGCCGGCCGCCAGAGCGACGAACTCAACGCCTATCCGGACGCCTTCAAGCAGTCGTGGCTGTACGCGGAGCTGTACCGCGCGCGCAACTTCAAGCAGTGGATGGCCAAGGGGCTGTACCTCGGCACGCTGATGGTCGGGCTCGAGCAGAAGGTGATGGGCGGCAACGTGCCGTGGACGCTGCATCACCAGCACGCGGACCACGAGATGCTGAAGCCGGCGTCGCAGTGCGAGCCGATCGAGTATCCGAAGCCGGACGGCAAGCTGACGTTCGACCGGCTGTCGTCGGTGTTCATCTCGAACACGAACCACGAGGAGAACCAGCCGGCGCACCTGACGCTGAAGGATGCGAGCGTGCCGGTGAACGTAAACCTGCGCACCTACGCGGGGCCGGAGGCGCGCTTCTGCCCGGCGGCGGTGTACGAGTTCGTGAAGAGCGACGACGGCAGCGATCGGCTGGTGATCAACGCGCAGAACTGCGTGCACTGCAAGACCTGCGACATCAAGGATCCGACGCAGAACATCGTGTGGGTCACGCCGGAAGGCGGCGGCGGGCCGAATTACCCGAACATGTAAGCTGCCGGAACGCGCCGCCACGAGCGGCGCGTTTTTCGGGGCTACTGCAAACCGCCGCAAACGAAACGGGGCGCTGCATCAAGCAGCGCCCCGTTTGCATTTATCGCTCGACGGTCGAGACGGGGCGCGCCGCGACCCGCCCGCTTGCGTCAGGTCGCGCTGCCCGCGATCTTCGGCGTCGGCGTCTCGACGTCGCCGCATTGCGCGCGATGGCGCAGCGCATGGTCGATCAGCACCAGTGCGAGCATCGACTCGGCGATCGGCGTTGCACGAATGCCGACGCACGGATCGTGGCGGCCGAAGGTTTCCACCGTGGCCTGTTCGCCGGCCTTCGTGATCGAGCGGCGCGGCGTGCGGATGCTCGACGTCGGCTTGATCGCAATCGACACGGTGATGTCCTGCCCCGTCGAGATCCCGCCGAGCACGCCGCCCGCATGGTTGCCGACGAAGCCGTCCGGCGTCAGCTCGTCGCCGTGCACCGAGCCGCGTTGCGCAACGCTGTCGAAGCCCGCGCCGATCTCGACGCCCTTCACCGCGTTGATGCTCATCATCGCCTTCGCGATGTCCGCATCGAGGCGGTCGAACACCGGCTCGCCCCAGCCGACCGGCACCCCCGACGCGACGACGTCGATGCGCGCGCCGATCGAATCGCCATCCTTGCGCAGCGCATCCATGTAGGCCTCGAGCTCCGGAACGACCGCCGCGTTCGGCGAGAAGAACGGATTCTCGTGCACGTGCGACCAGTCGACGAACGGCACGTCGATCTCGCCGAGGCCGCTCATGTAGCCGCGCACCTCGACGCCGAAGCGCTCGCGCAACCACTTCTTCGCGACCGCGCCCGCGCCGACGATCGGCGCGGTCAGGCGCGCGGACGAGCGGCCGCCGCCGCGGTAGTCGCGGATGCCGTACTTCTGCCAGTACGTGTAATCGGCATGGCCGGGGCGGAACGTCTCGACGATGTTGCCGTAGTCCTTGCTGCGCTGGTCGGTGTTGCGGATCAGCAGCGCGATCGGCGTGCCGGTCGTCAAGCCCTCGAACACGCCCGACAGGATCTCGACCTCGTCGGCCTCCTGTCGTTGCGTCACGTGCCGCGACGTGCCGGGCTTGCGGCGATCGAGCTCGACCTGGATGTCGGCTTCGGTCAGCCCCATCCCCGGCGGGCAGCCGTCGATCACGCAGCCGATCGCGGGACCGTGCGATTCGCCGAAGGTCGTGACAGTGAAAAGCGTGCCGAGGGTATTGCCGGACATGATGGAACCGCCCAAAGAGAAATGGGCAAACCGATGCGCTGCCCGGGCCGCAGGCAGGTCGATCGTTTGCCGGTCGAGAAAAAGAGGTAAGCCGCTATTATGCCAGCCGTCCCGGGCCCGCGGGCCGCATGAAACGCCGGCCGGGCGCACGGTACGGGCATACGCGGCCCGGCCGGTGCGGCCGGAAGCCCGTTCGGGCCGGGTTGCAGCCGGATGCCTGCCCGCGCGATGCCGGCAGGCGCCCGCCTACTTCCGCGCGCCGCGCAGTTCGGTCACCGCGGCCTGCAGCGACTCGGGCGTCGCGACCGACGCCGGGACCGGCTCGCCGACCGCCAGCGTCAGCCGGCTCATCACGCCGCGCTTGATGGGCCGAGGCATCCGCGCATCGGAATGCCGTGAAAAATAGCTGCCCCACAATCCGCGCAACGCCATCGGAATCACCGGCGCCGGCGTGCGCTGCAGGATCTCGGTGATGCCGTGATGGAACGTGTTGATGTCGCCCGTCTTCGTCAGCTTGCCCTCGGGGAAGATACACACGAGCTCGCCGTCCTTCAGCGCAGCCTCGCACGCATCGTACGCGCGTGCGAGCATCGCGGGATCCTCGTGGCGCGGCGCGATCGGGATCGCCTTCGCATGCCGGAACACCCAGCTCGCGAAGCGCGTCTTGAAGATCCGGTGATCCATCACGAAACGGATCGGGCGCGGGCTCGCGGCGGCCAGCACGAGCGCATCGACGTAGCTGACGTGGTTGCAGACGAGCACGGCCGCCCCTTCCGCCGGGATCCGCTCCGCGTGCACGAGGCGAATCCGGTAGAAGGTGTGCACGAGCACCCATGCGACGAAGCGCAGCAGGAACTCGGGCACGAGCAGGTAGATATACGCCGCGACGACGACGTTCAGCAGCGCGGTGACGAGGAACAGGCCCGGGATGTCGACGCCGGCCTTGGTCAGCCCCATCGCCATCACGGCCGACAGGATCATGAACAGCGCGTTCAGGATGTTGTTCGCGGCGATGATCCGCGCGCGGTGCGTCGGCGCGCTGCGGCTCTGGATCAGCGCGTACAGCGGCACGCTGTAGAAGCCGCCGAACATCGCGAGCAGGAACAGGTCGGCGAGGATGCGCCAGTGGCGCGCGCCGGCCAGGAATTCGCCGACCGACAGCAGGTGGCCGGGCGACGGCAGCGCGTGGCTCGCGAAATACAGCTCGATCGCGAACACGCTGATGCCGATCGAGCCGAGCGGCACGAGGCCGATCTCGACGCGCCGCTGCGACAGCCGTTCGCACAGCAGCGAGCCGA
The DNA here is from genome assembly GCF_018417535.1 of Burkholderia pyrrocinia. NCBI lineage: Bacteria > Pseudomonadati > Pseudomonadota > Betaproteobacteria > Burkholderiales > Burkholderiaceae > Burkholderia > Burkholderia pyrrocinia. Next base: position 1,437,385 of record NZ_CP070977.1, read on the forward strand.
GGCCGATGCCGACCGAGAACGTCGCGAGCAGGATCGTGACGACGTCGGGGCTCGCGGACAGCACGTCCTTCGCGAAATTGAAGAACGACGTGAGGAACGTCGCACCGACGAACCACAGCCACGAGATGCCGAGCAGGCTCAGGAACACCGTGCGGTTCTGCCGCGCGAGCCCGAGGTTGCGCCAGGTCTCGCTGACCGGATTCCAGTTGATCACGAGATCGGGCTGCGGCGCCGGCGTGGACGGCACGCGCTGCGCGACGAGCCGCCCCGCGAGCGCGATGACGACGACACTCACCGCGAGCACGCGCTCGCCGCTGCCTTCGAGGCCCGCGGCCGCGCCGCCGATGATCGTGCCGATCAGGATCGCGATGAACGTGCCCATCTCGACGAGACCGTTGCCGCCGACCAGTTCGTGCTCGCCGAGATGCTGCGGCAGGTACGAATACTTGACGGGCCCGAACAGCGTCGAGTGCATCCCCATCATGAACGTGCACAGATACAGCAGCGTCGCGCTGTGCGTGACGAAGCCGGTCGCGCCGACCAGCATCAGCGCGATCTCGAAGGTCTTCACGAAGCGCGTGAGGGTCGCCTTGTCGTACTTGTCGGCGATCTGGCCGGACGTCGCCGAGAACAGCACGAACGGCAGGATGAAGATCGCGGAAATCAGGAATGCGGCGGTCTTCGCGTCGACGCCGGAGAACCGTGCGGTGTGATAGGTGACGAGCGACGTGAAGCCGATCTTGAAGACGTTGTCGTTCAGCGCACCAAGGAACTGGGTCGTGAAGAACGGCGCGAAACGGCGCTCGCGCAGCAGGTCGAACTGCGATGCGTGGGCGCGCCGTTCGTCGCGCCGCCCCGGAGTGGCTTGCGTTTGATCGCTCATGCGGAATACGCGCGCGTCGTCTCGGCGAAGCTGCGCGGGCCTTGTCGTGTTGTCGTTGTAAAAACGGCGGCGCAGGACAAGCCTGCGCCGCCGCGTGCCGAATGGCGGCGCCCGCGCGTCAGGGCGCCGGGCGCGGCGTGGTTCACGGCTTGTGCGCTTCTGCTTCCGATTCCGGCCAGTCGCGGATGTACGCCTTCAGCATCCGGTTCTCGAAGCTCTGCGCCTCGACGACCGTCTTCGCGACGTCGTAGAACGAAATGACGCCCATCAGCACCTTCTTGTCGAGCACGGGCATGTAGCGCGCGTGGCGCTCGAGCATCATCCGGCGCACTTCGTTGACGTCCGTTTCCGGCGTGCACGTGAGTGGCTCGTCCATCACCTTGCGCACCTGCACGTCGCCAATGGCTCCGCCGTTGACGTGCAGGCGCAGGATGATCTCGCGGAACGTCAGCATCCCGACGAGATCGCCGTACTCCATCACGACGAGCGAACCGATGTCGTGCTCGGCCATCGTATCGACCGCTTCGCGCAGCGGCTTATCGGGCGTCACCGTAAACAGCGTGTTGCCCTTCACTTTCAGAATATCGCTGACGCGCATCGTAGTCCCCTCATGCTTGAATGCAAATCCTCTTTCGATCCTATCGGAAAGCCTGTCAAAAGGAAAGCGCGGGCCGGCGGGCGCGGCGGGCCGCCGCCGCTTGCGGACACCGGCCGCCGGCCGCACAATGGCCCCATGAACAGCGGCCCGAGGAGACGGCCATGGCGCATACGCATTCGGAGCAATTCGCCAGCTTCGCTGATTTCTACCCGTATTACCTGAACGAACACCAGAACCTGACGTCGCGGCGGCTGCACTTCATCGGCTCGCTCGGCGTAATCGGCTGCGTCGCGATGGCGATCGCGACAGGCAACTGGCTGTGGCTGCCGGCGGCTGTCGTCTGCGGCTACGGGTTCGCGTGGGTCGGACACTTCTTCTTCGAGAAGAACCGCCCGGCCACGTTCCGGCACCCGATCTACAGCCTGATGGGCGACTGGGTGATGTTCAAGGACATCTGCACGGGAAAAATCCCACTCTAGCCCGCCGGACAACGGATTGCGCCAGTTTTCGGACCTGAAAAAAGGTCCGAAAACTGACGTTTCGGCACGCGAAGAATCAAGGACTTACGGTGGGGTTTTGAACAGGCTGCCTGAACCGGTCTGAGCCCGTGACGCCTCGTTTAGCGTCGAAGGGAATCTTTCCAGTCGTTGCAAATTCTACGTCAGCGCCACTCTTCAAAGGCTACGTCTCCGACTACTGGACGGAAGATGAACGCGGCGAGTTCTGCGGATGGCTCGCGAAGAACCCCGAAGCCGGGACCGTGATCCCAGGCTCAGGCGGCTGCCGCAAGGTACGCTGGAAGCGTCAAGGCAGCGGCAAGAGCGGCGGCGTCAGAGTTATCTATTTCAACCGCCTCGGCGACGGCGAAATCTGGTTGCCAACCATCTACGCCAAGAGTGCTCAGGAAAACATTCCGGGTCAAACGCTCAAGGCAATCAAGGAGGCTATCGAAAATGCCTAAGACCGAAAAGGAGTTGATCGCACGCGATGCTTCGCGCGATATCGGGACCGAGCTACTGCAAGCCGTGAAAGAGATGAAACGAGGCGAAGCCGCTCGGACGACCCGAGTTGAAATCAGTACGGCCAGCGCGGCACGCAGCAAGGTCGGCCTATCGCAGACTCAGTTTGCAACTGCGCTTGGAATCTCTGTCCGGACCCTGCAGGAATGGGAGCAAGGCCGGCGCACGCCGACCGGTGCCGCGTTGCGCCTGCTGAACATTGCCGCGCGGCACCCGGAAGTATTGCTCGAAGAACTGGCGGTTCAGTAATGGCTGTCTTTGCTGAATTCGACGCGACCGATTACCTCGACACCGACGAAACGGCCGCCGAATTCCTCACTGCTGCGGCCGACGATCCCGATCCCCGGGTGTTGGCTGCTGCGCGCGATGCTATCGGCGCTCTCGCGAGTCGCCGCCAAGCTCGCGCACCCGCTTCTTCAGCCGATGGTTGTCGGCCAGCAAAACCGCGAACGCAATAATCGTCGCTGCCAGGAAAAACCAATCCCCTGAATAGTGCAGCACCGCCCACACGAGCGCCGCGACCACGACGGCGGTGGCAATCAGGGCAATCCTATCGGCGATCCTGCTCACGCGGCCGCCCTCCCGACGACGCGCGCCCGGATCGAGAACGTCACGCTGCTAGGCGACGGCTGAAGCACTTCCGGATGCAACGCGATCACGCGATACACGTCCTGCGGAACCGACAGGCCGCGTCGGGCCACCCACGTACGCACGCCCTCGACAGCGGCAATGCTGTGCTTTTCGCACACCAGCGACGCGTCCGTGGCGACGATAAGACTGCCGATCACCGCGCCGATATAGAAGCTCGCACCAAGGGCGGAGACGGCCGCCAGCACTTCCAGCCCTGTCGTTGCTCCGATCAGCTCGCCCATCGTCGCGTTCGGGCCGAGCGTCTTGAGTGTGCCGAGAATCGTCGCAAGCGTCCCGGTCGCGGTCTGCTGCGCAGCGAACAGGCTGGCCGGCGCGGGCAAGCCAAGAGCGTCCATGTTGTCTTTGAACGCCCCGTAGAATGTCTTGCATTGCGTCATGTGGAATCCCCAAGGGTGGAACGGGGATTCTAACAATGATGCGCGGCACAACCGAACCTGTCAGTTTCATCAGGTTTGTTCGTGCTGCTGCGCCACTGGCTCCTGCGCTCCCCGTCGACTCACCGCCCGCAATGATCTGCTCTAGTAATCCTGGACACAAATGAGTGTTAGTGTTTCCGAGGCAATTTTCCCAATAGGAACGGGAGGTTGGCGATGAAGCGCAAGCAATACTCGGTGGAGCAGATCGTGGCCGCGCTCAAGCAAGCTGAGCTGGGCATGCCGGTGGCGGATCTGGTTCGGCAGCTTGGGATATCGGAACAGACGTACCGATGGAAGAAGCAGTACGCGGGCCTGGAATCGAACCAGGTCTGCGAACTGAAGCAACTCCAGGATGAGAACGAGCAGCTCAAGAAGCTGGTCGCGGGGAGGTATCCGGAATTTCGTGTGTGAGGCGGGTTAAAACTCAGATTCCGATGCTGAATCGCTCCGGGTAAAGCAGCGCGAACTGCGTCATCGCGCTCTTCCAATCGTGCCGGGAGCCGGTCCACTTGGCAACGACGTTGCGCAGCGCCAGCCAGATCAGCTTGAGCGCGGCCTCGTCCGACGGGAAGTGGCCGCGCGCCTTGATGATCTTCCGAAGCTGCATGTGCAGCGACTCAATGGCGTTCGTGGTGTAAATGATCTTCCGGATGTCCGGCGCAAACACGTAGAACGGAATCACCTGCTCCCAGGCTCGCCGCCAGAGTGCGGCGATCGGTGGGTATTTCGCGCTCCACGGGCCGGCGTCGAACGCGTCCAGCGCTACGGCAGCCGCCTCGGCCGTTGGTGCCCGATAGACCTCTTTGAGCGCTGCCGCGACCGACTTCCGGTCTTTCCAGCTCGCAAAGTCCAGCGAGTTGCGGATCAGATGCACGATGCAGGTCTGAACCGTCGTTTCCGGGAACACGGAGTTGATCGCTTCGGGGAAGCCCTTCAGCCCGTCGACCACGGCGATCAGAATGTCCTGCACGCCACGCAGTTTTAGGTCGTTGACCACCCGCAGCCAGAACTTGGCGCCTTCGGTTTGCTCGATCCAGAGGCCGAGCACGTCGCGCGTGCCGTCGCGACGCACGCCCAGGGCCAGGTAGATCGCCTTGTTGCGCACTACGCCTTCGTCTCGGATTTTCACGCGCAGCGCGTCGAAGAACACCACCGGGTACATGGGCTCGAGCGGCCGCTGCTGCCATTCGCGCACTTCGTCGATCACCGCGTCGGTGACCGTGCTGATGAAGTCCGGCGATACCTCGATACCGTACATCTCCAGCAGGAAGCCTTGTATTTCCCTCACGCTCATGCCGCGCGCGTACATCGCGATGATCTTGTCGTCGAAGCCGGTAAAGCGTCGCTCGCCCTTGGCAATTAGCACCGGATCGAATGTCCCTTCACGGTCGCGCGGAATCTCGACGTCGAGCAGGTCGTCGTCGGTCGTGATGCGTTTGCGACTGGTGCCGTTGCGGTGGTTCGTGCTGTCCGCCGGCTTGGCTTGGCCTTTCTCGTAGCCGAGGTGGTGGGTCAGTTCGCCGCCCAGCGCACGCTCGAAGATCGCCTTCTTGAGCGCGGCGAGCTGCTCATTGATCGTCGCCCGGTCCAGCGTCCCGGGCACCAGTTGCTTGATCAGTTCCGAGGCCAGGTTCAAACCCTTGCCCGGTTCGATCGTCACTTCTGGTGATGCCAGCCGGTGATGATCCAGAATCGCTGACCGTCGATTTCATACTCGTCGACGAGCTCGATCGCGAGCAGTTCGTCGACCAGTCGGCGAACGTCTGCCGCGGTCAGGTCGTCTGCGGGGAACACCTCGGCCTTGAGGCGTTTCGGGCTCGCGGGGTATATGCCTGCGTCGTCGCAGAAATTCCATAGGCCGATGAATGCGAGCCGCGCGTCGCGCGACAGTTCCATGACCAGCTCGGAAGTCCAGAATCCGGGCTTGACGGTGCGGATGCGAGCCATGTCAGGCCCCCATCCGAATGGTGGCCGCGCCGAATCGGCGGCCAGGCGCGAGATTTACTCCTGTTCGCCTTTCCGCGACCGAATCAACTGCACATTCGATGAATTGACGATCGCCGCGAACTGCTCGTATTCCGCTTCCATTCGATCGGCCAGCTGCAACCAGTTGCCGACCCATCGCTCCCATTCTGGCGGAAGTTGTTCCTTGTCTACGAGGCACGCATGCAACTTCACAATCACGGCCAGCGCATCGCCAAGCGGCCCGCGCTTCGCCTCGTCGACGGCCAACTCCCAGTATTGCCGATCTGCCTCGCGACCGGCTCGCAGTATTTCTGACGGCCTGTTTTTGTGCTCGCTCATTGCTGGCTCCGTGGTGTGGTTCAAGGCTCTCGCCATGATACAGAGTGCGCGTTGATACCCAAACCGTAGACTGGTCGGTGAGAAGATTCGGGAAATCGAAGCTATCGGGATACCCCCGATTTCGAACATTCGCCACAATGCTGGTTTTGCTACGATGCGACGCTGCCACTTGAACAACAACCACGTGAGAGAGCAATTGTCGACATACTTTTTCGTATCCCAAGAACCGGCACGCGGCGCCGGAATTATTCAACCGGGCACATGGGCAGCAACATACATGGATGCGTATCGCACGCAGCGCGTCAACTGCGGTGATCCATGGTGGCTTGTTATCGAACAAGCCGTCGAAATCGAGCGGCTCAAGCTGGACCCTACGCTGCCGAGCCGCTGGCGATCGGCTTATCTGTTCCCTACCCTCAACGACGCAATGCTGACGTTGCATCCGCAATACTTTGGAATGCGGGAAAAGGTCATCTGGACCGCCGAATTCGTGGACAAGAGCGCAAAGACGCATATCGGGAATGCGGACCTCTTTAATCCATTGGAAAATCTTCCGTACAGCGCGTTCGTCGAACGCGCACGTAACTACTGGCGCGTCCCACAGGCGGCGAATCATCTCGAAGTGATCGCGGAATCGGCAGTGCGTCTGCTCGTGCCGGTGCGTGTCAGCCGACCGGACGGCATGTGGTATCCGGTTGTCCAACATAGCGCTACCGTTCCCACAACCCAGATCCTGTAACCGCGGCGACAAGCTGCGCGACGTCATATTGCTCTGGTCGGCATATCTCATGGTCGCTCATCCCACAGTGCGCTCTGCTCTGCTGCTCACGACGTCGTGTGCGCCTGCAGTCCGCGCTGCGCGTCCTCGATGCGGCGGCATGCCGTATCGAAAATGTGTGGACTAAGTTCGATTCCCACGAAGTCGTGCCAGCACTGCACGGCCGCAACGCCGGTTGTGCCGGAATGCGCACGGTCGCTGCGCGCCGTGACGGGGAGGCATCATGACAACGCCCCCGACGAAATCCTCGCGCGACTGAACCCGGGCCAGGTCTATGAATCCGGGCCGATCGCCGGCAAGTTCGGCAACAACGTCGCACAGGTGATGTCGATCCTCGAAGCGCTGGTCGACGCCGGCCGGCTGAAACGCGGCACGAAGCGACACAGCGGCCGCCAGTACGCAGGCTATGTGCGCATGTCCGACGTCGAGATCGAGCTCCGCGACACGACGACGATCGCGGGGCCGGCCTACACGCCGAACTGGCGATCGACGCTCACCGGATACGACAGCGCGAACCGTGAGCGCCAGGCGCTTTGCATGCTGGCGAGGTCGCGATGAAACTCAGTCTCGAAAAATGGATCGAGCGCGAATTCGATCCCGCGCCAACGATCCGCACCGCGCGCGCATGGTTGAAGGACCGCAAAATCTCCCCCCGCCGGCCAAGATCGGCAGGACCTACTACGTTGAGCAGAACGCCGTGTTTCAAGGCGGCACCGAACGCCAACGCCTCGCCAACCGCATCCCGAAATAATCATGGCTGCACGCCCCCGCATCCGCCAGCGCGCGAACTGGCCCGACAACCTGTACATGCCGCGCGACGGCTATTACACGTGGCGCGACTCGCGCGACGGCAAGACGCACATTTCTCGGCCGCATGCCGCTACAGCAGGCGATATATGAGGCGCAGGAAGCGAACCTCGTCGTCGCGCAAAGTGCGAAAACGAAGGCGCTCGCCGAGCGGATCGGGGGCACAGACGATACGCTCGCTGACCTGGTAGCGAAGATGCCGAAAGACGGCCTGAAGCCGAACACGATCAAGGCCCACAAGTATTACGACGCGTGCATCGTTGCCACGCTCGGCGCCGTTCGCTGCTGCGACCTGACGACGAAGCACTGTGCCGATCCGATCGACGCCCTGGTCGAGGAAGGCAAGATGACTTGGGCGCGTGCGATCCGCGTGCGCCTGATCGCGATCTGCCGGCGCGGCGTGTCCAAAGAGTTGATGACGACGAACCCGGCCGCCCTGACCGAGCGACCGAGCGACCGAGCGACCGAAGGTGAAGGTGAAGGTGAAGGTGAAGCGGCGCCGATGACGCTGCCGGAGTTTCAGGCGATCCTCGTGCGCGCCCGAGGTCGCCGACTGGCTACCGAACGCGATGCTGCTCGCGCTCGTTTCCGGTCAGGATCGGGCGACGGTCGCCGGATGGACTCGTGCGGACGTGCGCGACGGGCATGCCCTGACCACGCGCCCGAAAACCGGCGTGCGCGTGTTGATTCCGCTGGAGCTGCATCTCGACGTGCTCGGCATGTCGCTCGGCGACGTCGTGGCCCGCTGCCGGACGACCAGCGTCGTCAGCAGCTATCTGATCCACCACCTGCGCCAGCATGGGCCGGCGAAGCGCGGCGCCCGCGTGAAGCTCGACACGATCACCGAGGCGTTCAAGAAGGCCCGGATACTGGCCGGCGTCATAGGTGACGACGCGCCGACCTCCCACGAAATCCGCAGCCTCGCGAAACGCCTGTACGAGAAACAGCGCAACGTCGACACGAAGAACCTGCTCGGCCACACGACCGACGAGTCGGCCGATCTGTACGCCGACGATCGCGGCCTAGAACCGCTGAAAGTCACGATCAGCCCGTGCGGTTCTGAACGAATTTTGAACAACGGTTGAACACCTCTTTATAAATCAAGGGGTTAGACAAATCGGCGCGTAACAAGTATCTGCACCGGCAAGATTCCGCTGTAGCCGCCGGCCGCCGCATTCACGCGGGCCGCGGCGGCCGCGCGTGCGGATCCGGCACGCCGCCCGGCGCCTGTCCGGGGATGCCCGCCGGCTGCGCTCCCGCGAGCCGGTGCTCGGCGATCAGCGACACGAGCGACACGTCGAACCGCTCGTTCGACAGCACCTCGAGCAGCGCCGCGCCGTCGACATGGCTGCGGCGCCGCTGCAACTGGTAAGTCAGCTCCGTACGGTCGATCACCAGCACGTCGAACAGTTGCGCGAGCGTCAGTTGCTCCGGGTTCGCGAGCAGGATGTAGCGCGGCGTGGCGTCGTCGTCGCCGTCCAGCCGCGCGATCCATTCCCGCTCCTCCATCGTCGTCAGCAAGCGCTGCGCGGTTTCCATGTCGCACCGCAGCATGGTCGCGAGCCGCATCGCCGTGTAGCCGCGCTTGCCGGCCGCGTGCGCTTCGGCCAGCCGTGCGAGCAGCTCGAGCGCATCGAGCAGGTCGCTGCCCGGATAGTGGATGCGATGGAACTGGCCGACGCGGATCGCCGGCAGCGCGGACGCCACCATCGCACCGAGCAGCGCGATGAACCAGCTCAGGTACACCCACAGCAGGAACACGGGCAGCGCCGCGAACGCGCCGTACACGGCCGTATAGGTCGGAATGCGCCGCACGTAGTAGCCGAAGCCGCGCTTCGCGAGCTCGAACGCGACGGCTGCGAACAGCCCGCCGATCACCGCGTCGCGCCACGCGACCGTGCAGTTCGGCAAGTACACGTACAGCAGCGTGAATGCGAGCACCGTCAGCGGCAGCGACGCAAGCGCGAGCAGCCACTCGACGATCGACGTGGACGGCCCCGCGCCGGTGAACGCGAGCGACTGCGTGAACAGGTACGACGAGATCGACAGGCTCACGCCGAACAACAGCGGGCCGAGCGTGATCAGCGCCCAGTACGCGAGCACGCGCTGCGCGAACGGCCGCGGCTTGCGCACCCGCCAGATCAGGTTGAAGGCCGATTCGATCGTCATCATCGTCATCACCGACGTGACGACGAGCACGATCAGGCCGGCCGTCGTCAGCCCCTTGGCCTTCGACGCGAACTGGTTCAGGTACTTGAAGATCTGGATGTTGAACTGCGCGGGCATCAGGTGATCTGCGAGGAACCCCTGCAGCGAGATCTGGAACGACGCGAACATCGGGAACGCGGTAAACAGCGCGAACGCGACCGTCACGAGCGGCACGAGCGCCAGCATCGTCGTGAACGTCAGACTGCCCGCCACTTGCGGGATGCGATCCTCGGCACTGCGCCGGGCGGCGAACTGCGCGAGGCGCTTGAGGGTGTCGAGATCGACGCTCAACTTCGGCAAACGGCTTCTCCTTCTTGATACCGCGCGCCTCACGGCGCGCCGCCGCCGCGCTGCGCGACGGCTTCAGCCCCTATAATAGCCGCTCGATCCAGCAGGGGCCGACTGCACCGGGCACGCGCGCGGCCGCACGCGGCTCCGTCGCCCATGAAAGACATCCTCGTCCTCTATTACAGCCGTCACGGCGCCACGCGCGATCTCGCGCTCGCCATCGCCAACGGCATCGACAGCGTGCCGGGCATGCAGGCACGCATCCGCACCGTGCCGCCCGTGTCGACGGTCTGCGAAGCCAGCGCCCCCGACATTCCCGCCGACGGCCCGCCGTACGCCGAACTGCGCGACCTCGAGGAATGCGCGGGCCTCGCGCTTGGCTCGCCGACCCGCTTCGGCAACATGGCCGCATCGCTCAAGTATTTCCTCGACGGCACGACGCCGCAGTGGCTGTCGGGCGCGCTGACCGGCAAGCCGGCGAGCGTGTTCACGTCGACGGGCAGCCTGCACGGCGGCCAGGAATCGACGTTGCTGTCGATGATGCTGCCGCTGCTTCATCACGGGATGATGATTGTCGGGATCCCGTACACCGAATCCGCGCTCAGCACGACGCGCACCGGCGGCACGCCGTACGGCGCGTCGCATGTCTCGCACCACGACCGCACCGCGCCCGGCGGGCTGTCGGCGGACGAAAAGGCGCTCGCGGCCGCGCTCGGCGTGCGGCTCGCGCGCGCGGCGGCCGCCCTCGCCGCGGCCAACGCCGCATGAACGCGCCCGCCCGCCCCGCCGTCGCGGCCCGGCCGCGCTTCGCGCTGGCCGCCGCCGCGTGCCTCGTCGCGCTGATCGCGCTGTCGCTCGCGTGGGAGCTGTGGCTCGCGCCGCTGCGCCCGGGCGGCTCCGCGCTGATGCTCAAGGCCGTGCCGCTCGCGCTCGCGCTGCCCGGCGTCTGGCGGCGTAACATCTATACGATGCAGTGGGCAAGCATGCTGATTCTCGTCTATTTCGCCGAAGGCATCGTGCGCGGCATGTCCGATCGCGGGCTGTCCGCGACGCTCGGCTGGTGCGAGACCGCGCTTGCCGTCGGCTTCTTCGTGGCGGCGCTGGCGTACGTCGCGCCGTTCAAGCGCGCGGCGAAAAAAACGCGCGCCGCGTCCTGAACCTTACGCGACAAGGTGATGATGTCTTCCGAAGCTTTCGTTTCCGCGTGCCGCGACGCGATCGGCGCCGACCACGTGCTGACCGACCCGCACGATACCGAACCGTTCCTGACCGACTGGCGCCGCCGCTACAAGGGCGCCGCGTGCGCGGTGCTGAGACCCGCGAACACGGCCGAAGTCGCCGCACTCGTCAAGCTGGCCAACACGCACGGCATCGCGCTCGTGCCGCAAGGCGGCAACACGGGCCTCGCCGGCGGCGCGACGCCCGACGCGAGCGGCAGCCAGGCCGTGCTGAGCGTCGCGCGCCTGAACCGCGTGCGCGCGCTCGATCCGCACAACAATACGATCACCGTCGAAGCCGGCGTGATCCTCGCCGACGTGCAGGCGCGCGCCCGCGAAAGCGGCCGGCTGTTCGCGCTGAGCCTCGCGGCGGAAGGCAGTTGCACGATCGGCGGCAACCTGTCGACCAATGCGGGCGGTACCGCGGTACTGCGCTACGGCAACGCGCGCGAGCTGTGCCTCGGGCTCGAGGTCGTGACGCCGCAGGGCGAGATCTGGGACGGCCTGCGCGGGCTGCGCAAGGACAACACCGGCTACGACCTGCGCGACCTGTTCATCGGTGCGGAAGGCACGCTCGGGATCATTACCGCTGCCGTGATGAAACTGCATCCGCTGCCGGCCGCGCAGGTCACGGCACTGGCCGCGCTCGAATCGCCGCACGCGGCGCTCGACTTCCTCGCGCTCGCGCAGCGCGCGGCCGGGCCGCTGCTGACCGGCTTCGAGCTGATGTCGGATTTCTGCATGCAGCTCGTCGGCAAGCACTACCCGCAACTGCGCTACCCGTTCGCGCAGACGCATTCGCAGACGGTGCTGCTCGAACTGTCCGACAACGAAAGCGAAGCGCATGCGCGCGCGCTGTTCGAGAAACTGATGGAAGAAGCGTTCGAGGCCGGGCTCGTGGTCGACGCGGTGGTCGCGGAGAATCTCGCTCAGTCGCGCGCGTTCTGGGATTTGCGCGAACACATCCCGCTCGCGCAGGCGGACGAGGGACTCAACATCAAGCACGACATCGCGGTGCCGATCTCGTCGGTCGCGCGGTTCATCGACGAGACCGACACGGCGATCCAGCAGGCCGCGCCGGGCGCGCGGATGGTCACGTTCGGCCACCTCGGCGACGGCAACCTCCACTACAACGTGCAGATGCCCGAAGGCGGCGATCCGAAGGCGTTCCTCGCCGCGTTCCAGGCGCCGATCAACCGGATCGTCTACGACAACGTGCACCGCCACCACGGCACGATCAGCGCGGAACACGGGATCGGCCAGTTGAAGATCGACGATGCGCAGCGCTACAAGTCGCCGGTCGAAACGACGCTGATGCGCACGCTGAAGACCGCGCTCGACCCGCGCGGCCTGATGAATCCCGGCAAGGTCCTGCGCTGAAGCCGCCCACTCCGGAGCGAAACCCGTGAAAGTCCGCGTCCTGTCCGACCTGCATCTCGAAAGCAACCAGCCCGACGTGATCGCGCATGCCGACGCGGATCTCGTCGTGCTGGCCGGCGACATCCACAATCACGCGGAAGGCCTGCGCTGGGCCGCCGAGACGTTCGATCCGGATGTACCGGTGATCTACGTGCCGGGCAACCACGAGTACTACGACGGGGAATTCGGCGCGCTGGAGACGGCGATGCGCGACGCGGCGCATGCGCTCGACAACGTGCATTACCTGAACAACGGCATCTACGTCGATCCCGAGCAGCGCTTCCGCGTGCTCGGCACGACGCTCTGGACCGATTTTTCACTGTTCGGCACCGACGAAGCCGGCATCGCCGGCGCAATCGACGCCGCGCTGCGCGTGATGCTCGATTTCAAGGGATTGATCCAGGTGACCTGGCCGCACGACGCGGCGCTGCATGCGGCACCGGGCGCGGCGGAACGGGATTTCTCGCCGGCCGATGCGATCGCGCTGCATCGGCAAGGCCGCGCATGGCTGGAAGCGCAGCTCGCGGTGCCGTTCGCGGGGCGGACGATCGTCGTCACCCATCATGCGCCGCACCGGCGCTCGCTGGCGAAACGCTATGCGGAAGACCTCGCGTCGGCGGGGTTCGTCACGGATATGGCGGAACTCGTGCGGCCGCCGGTGGATTTGTGGATCCACGGCCACACGCATACGTCATTCGACTATGTGGCGGATGGCGGCACACGCGTGGTGTGCAATCCGCGCGGCTACATCCACCGGCGCACCGGCGAACTGGAAAATACCGCGTTCGCGTGGGACAAGGTCGTCGAGCTCGGCTGAACGCCGGCCCGCCCGGCCGCATTGCGCGGCCTTCTCCGACCCGAACTGATATGGCCCGATCAGCGGTCGGTGCGGCGCGATCCGTGCTGCGCCGCGCGCACGCGCACCGGCACCGGCTTCATCTGCGCCTTCGCCTTCATCGCACGCAGCAGGTCGCGGGTCGCCGCGGCGGCAGCAGCCGCGCCAAGCAGGACGCCAAGGCCGATCATCAGGTGCGTATCCATTGCTACTCCGGGGTGATGTATATCTCGATAACTTCAACAGTATCAAACTGTCCGACACGCGTTGGTAAAAAAATGTTGCGTGAAGGACAAATCTCGTCAGATTGCGGTCAACCGCGCGGTCATGTCGCACGTGTGTACTGCTCGAGCGCGGCTTCGTCGGCTGCGAGTGTGGACGGTAGCTCGTCGCGCAGGAAATCGACCCAGGTACGGATTTTCGCGTCGAGGTACTGACGCGACGGATACAGCGCATAGATGTTCATCACGTGCGACCGGTACTCGGGCATCACGCGCACGATGTGCCCACTGCGCAGCCAGCCGATCGCCGAATAGAGCGGCAGCCCCCCGATCCCCATCCCCTCCCGCACGGCCACCGCAAGCGCCTCGGCGACGTTCACGCGAAACGGCGGCGCAGTGATCGGAACGACCTCCTCCCCATTCGGCCCCGCCAGCGCCCATTCGTCGTAGTGAAAGCCCGGCGCGACCATCCCGAGGCACACGTGCTGCGCGAGATCCACCGGCCGCTGCGGCACGCCATGCGCCTCGACATAGCCGGGCGATGCGCACACGACGCTGTAGCTCTCGCCAAGCCGCTGCGACACGAGCCCCGAATCGGGCAGGTCGCGGCCGACGACGATCGCGACGTCGTAACCCTCGTCGAGCAAGTCGGGCATCCGCTGCGCGAGCGTCAGCTCGACGTGCACGTCCGGATAGCGCTCGCGATAGCGCGCGATGGCCGGCACCAGGTAGTGCTGGCCGAGGCTCGTGAAGCAATGGACCTTCAGCTTGCCCGACGGGCGCGCGTGCGCGTCGCCCGCCTCGGCTTCGGCCTGGTCGACATACGCAAGGATCTGCTCGCAGCGCTGCAGGTAGCGCTCGCCGGCTTCGGTGAGCGCGATCCGGCGCGTCGTGCGGTTCAGCAGGCGCGTGCGCAGGTGCGCCTCGAGATCCGAGATCGCGCGCGACGCATAGGCGGTGGTCGAATTCATCTGCTGGGCGGCCGCGGTAAAGCTTCCCGCGTCGACCACACGAACGAATACCCGCATGTTTTGTAACGTATCCATCCCATTACCCGTGTGAATCCGGACGGATTGTTGCACAGAGGCGAACAAGTATTGTCTCAGGATTCGTAAAAATGACTTGCACCGTTGTCCATTTATTCAGGAATCACTGAAAAATATAATCGCCTCCGACTCATCTATATCCGAAAGGGAGAAAATCGTGCAGTCTCCGGCGACAAAAGGGACGCTCGCACTGGCGGTTCTTGCAGTCTCATTAATAATGGCCGGATGCGCGAGCATGGGCGACAACAAGCCGCAGTCGGCCCGCATCGAAGCGGACGCGCTCGATGCCGGCGCCGCCATCCGCGCGGCCGACCGCGACGCGGGCTGGCCCGCGGCCGACTGGTGGCGCGCCTACCGCGATCCGCAGCTCGACACGTGGATCGCCGCCGCGCAGGCCGGCAACCCGACGCTCGCGGCCGCCGAGGCCCGCGTGCGCGAAGCGCAGGCCATGGCGCGCGTCGCCCGCTCGGCCGAACTGCCGCAGATCAACGGCAATCTTTCGCTGATGCGCCAGCACTGGCCCGACAACGTGTACTACGGCCCGGGCCCGCTCGCGAACACCGATACCTGGAACAACACCGGCACGCTCGGCCTGTCATATCACCTCGACCTGTGGGGCAAGGACAAGAACGCGACCGAGCGCGCGCTCGACACCGCGCATGCGACCGCCGCCGACGCGCGTGCGGCGAAGCTCGAGCTCGAAGTCAACGTCGTGCGCGCGTATGTCGGCATGTCGATGAACTATGCGCTGCTCGACCTCGCGCACGAAACGTTCGAACGCCAGCGCTCGCTCGCCGATCTCGCGCGCAAGCGGCTGCAGGCCGGCCTCGGCACGCAGCTCGAAGTGAGTCAGGCGGAATCGACGCTGCCCGACTACGAGCGCCAGATCGACAGCTATGAAGAAGCGATCCAGCTCGCGCGCCACCAGCTCGCCGCGCTGGCCGGCAAGGGCCCGGGTGCCGGCGACGCGATCAAGCGGCCGCAGCTTGCGCTCGACGCGCAGGCCGGCCTGCCGTCGGCGCTGCCGGCCGACCTGCTCGGCCGCCGCCCGGACGTCGTCGCGGCGCGCTGGACGGTCGACGCGCAGGCGCGCGGCATCGATGTCGCGAAAGCCGCGTTCTACCCGAACATCGACCTGCTCGCGACGGTCGGCGGCTTCGGCGTGACCGCGCCGTTCACCGACTTCCTGCGCGCGATGAACGGCGGCTGGACGGCCGGCCCCGCGCTGTCGCTGCCGATCTTCGAAGGCGGCCGGCTGCGCGCGCAGCTCGGCGCGGCGAATGCCGGCTACGACCAGGCGGTCGAGCGCTACAACCAGACGATCGTCGGCGCGCTCAAGGACATTGCCGACCAGGTCGTGCGAATCCGCTCGCTCGATACGCAGAAGAAGGACGCCGCGCGCTCGGTGGCCGCCAACGACCGCAGCTACCAGTTGTCGCGCGAAGGCTTCCGCCGCGGGCTGACCGATTACGTGAACGTGCTGATCGCGCAACAGCAGTTGCTGCGCGCGCAGGAGACGGCGGCCCGCATCGATGCGGAACGCCTTGCCGCGCACGCGCAGTTGATGGCCGCGCTCGGCGGCGGCGTCGAGACGGGCGAGGATGTGCGGGGCGGCCATCCGCGGGGCGGCCATCCGCCTCGCGACGAATCCGCCGCCGGCACCGCAGCGCCTGCCGCCGCGTCGGGCGCGAAGCCCGCGGCGGCGGTTGCCCCGCCCGCGCAGGTCGCCGCCGCCGGCGCGTCCGGCGTGCCGGCCGCACGGTAACGCGGAGCGCCCGCCATGTCAGCCTCCTCCCCCGCTTCCACGCACGCCGGCGGTCCGCTCGCGGCCTGGTCCGCCGCGTTCGGCGACTGGGCCCGCAGCGACGGCGCCGCGTGGCTTTACCTGTTCAAGGCGCTGCTCGCCGCGTTCATCGCGACCGGCGTGTCGATGCGGCTCGACCTGCCCGCGCCGAAAACGGCGATGACCACGGTGTTCATCGTGATGCAGCCGCAAAGCGGCGCGGTGCTCGCGAAGAGCTTCTACCGCGTCGCCGGCACGATCTTCGGGCTGATCGCGACGCTCACGTTCGTCGGGCTGTTCCCGCAGCAGCCGCAACTGTTCCTGCTGGCGGTCGCGCTGTGGGTCGCGCTGTGCACGGCCGGTGCCGCGCGCAACCGCAACTTCCGCAGCTACGGCTTCCTGCTGGCCGGCTACACGACCGCGCTGATCGGACTGCCCGCGTCGCAGCACCCGGACGGTGCATTCATGAGCGCGCTGACGCGCGTTGCCGAAATCATGGTCGGGATCGTGTCGGCCGGCGTGGTCAGCGCGCTCGTGTTTCCGCAGTACACGGGCGAGCAGATGCGCACGACGGTACGCAAGCGCTTCGGCAGCTTCGTCGACTACGTCGCGTCGGCGCTGTCGGGCCAGCTCGACCGCGCGCATATCGAAACCATCCATACGCGCTTCGTCGCCGACGTGGTCGGTTTCGAGGCCGCGCGCAGCATGGCCGTGTTCGAGGATCCGGACACGCGGATGCGCAGCGGCCGCCTCGCGCGGCTGAACAGCGAGTTCATGAGCGCGTCGAGCCGTTTCCATGCGCTGCACCAGTTGATGAACCGCCTGCATGCGGCCGGCGCGCAGGCCGCGATCGACGCGATCGAGCCGTACTTCCGCGAGATCGCGCCGCTGCTGCTGACGCCCGCCGGCGAACCCGTGCGCACGTCGACCGACGCGGGGCACGCGGCCGAGCAACTGCTCGCGTGGCGCGACGCGCTGCCGCGCCGCATCCGTGCGACGCGCGCGGCGCTCGAAACGCAGCCGGACTTTCCGCTGCTCGACTTCGATACGGCCGCCGAGCTGCTGTACCGCTTCATCACCGACCTGCACGAGTACGCGGCGACCTACGCATCGCTGTCGACCGCGACGCACGAACGCGAACGCTGGATCGAGCGCTACGAGCCGCGCACCAACATGACGGCGATGGTGATCGCGGCGATTCGCACCGCGACCGTGATCCTCGTGCTCGGCTGGTTCTGGATCGAGACCGCGTGGCCGAGCGGCGTGACGCTCACGCTGACGGCGGCGGCCACCTGCGCGCTCGCGTCGTCGACGCCGCGCCCGACCGCGATGTCCGCGCAGATGGGCATGGGGACGGCACTCGCCGTCTGCACGGGTTTCCTGCTGACGTTCGGCATCTATCCGCACATCGACGGCTTCCCGTTGCTGTGCGTCGCGCTCGCGCCGCTGCTCGCGATCGGCATCTTCATGACGCTGAAGCCGAAGCTCGCGGGCTACGGGATGGGCTACCTGATCTTCTTCAGCTTCCTCGCCGGCCCGGACAACATCACGCACTACGACCCGACCAGCTTCATGAACGACGCGCTCGCGCTCGTGCTGTCGATGCTGGTGTCGGCGATCGCGTTCGCGGTGCTGTTCCCGCCGACCGCGCCGTGGCTCAAGAAGCGGCTGTTCGCCGACCTGCGCCACCAGGCCGTCGCGGCCTGCCACGCGCGGCTCGCCGGCTTGCGCACGCGCTTCGAGAGCGGCGCGCGCGACCTGATGTACCAGGCCCACACGCTGTCGGCCGACCAGCCCGACGTGCAGCGCGATGCACTGCGCTGGATGTTCGCGGTGCTCGAAACCGGCAACGCGGCGATCGACCTGCGCCACGAGCTGGCGACGCTGCCGCCCGACCCGCGTTATGCGCCGGCGATGCCGTGGCGTCGCGCGATCGAGACGATGCGCGCCGCGCTGTCGACGCTGTTCGCGAAACCGAGCGCCGCACGCTTCGATGCGACGCTCGCCGCGACCAATGCCGCGATCGACGCGACCCGGCAGACGCTCGACGCGTTCGAGCCGACGCGCGACGAGCGCCACCGGCTGCAGCGCATCCTGAGCCATCTGCATTTCGTGCGCACCGCGCTGCTCGATCCGGAATCGCCGCTCGAGCCGCTCAACCGCAACCGCCCCGTGCGTCCCCAACCAGGAGCCTCGTCATGATGCCGCGTGAAATCGCCATTCTCGATGCCTACATGCCCACGGTGGTGCTGATGTTCGTCCTCGGCGCGCTCGCGACCTGGGCCGTCGACCGCCTGCTCGCCTACACGGGCCTCTACCGTCTCGTCTGGCACCCGTCGCTGTTCCGGGCCTGCCTTCTCGTCTGCATTTGCGGCGGACTGAGTCTTGCCGTTTACCGTTGATCCCGAACCATCATGATTCTCAGAAAACTCTTCGGCTTCGTCGCGACCGCCGTCATCCTTCTCGTCGCGATCCTGATCGGGCGCTCGCTGTGGGTGCACTACATGGACGATCCGTGGACGCGCGACGGGCGCGTGCGCGCCGAGATCGTCAACGTCGCGCCGGACGTGTCGGGCGCGATCGTCGAGCTGCCCGTGCATGACAACCAGCTCGTGAAAAAGGGCGACCTGATCATGCAGATCGACCCGTCGCACTACCAGATCGCGGTCGAGCAGGCACAGGCGGCCGTCGCCGCCCGTCGCGCGGAACTGCAGATGCGCCGCGACGACGCGGCCCGCCGCGCGGATCTCGATGCGCTGGTCGTATCGAAGGAAAACCGCGAGAACGCGGCGCACAGTGCGTCGAGCGCCGATGCGCAGTACCAGCAGGCGATCGCCGCGCTCGACGCCGCGAAGCTCAATCTCGAACGCACGCGCGTCGTCGCACCGGTCGACGGCTACATCACGAACCTGCAGACGTTCAAGGGCAACTACGCGGTGGCCGGCCAGGCGAAGCTCGCGATCGTCGACAGCCACTCGTTCTGGGTCTACGGCTACTTCGAGGAAACCAAGCTGCCGCGCGTGAAGATCGGCGCGCCGGCCGAAATGCGGCTGATGAGCGGCGGCGTGATGAAAGGTCACGTCGAAAGCATCTCGCGCGGCATCTACGATCGCGACAACCCGCAAAGCCGCGACCTCGTCGCGGACGTGAACCCGACCTTCAACTGGGTGCGCCTCGCGCAGCGCGTGCCGGTGCGCATCCGGATCGACGAAGTGCCGGCCGACGTGGTGCTGTCGGCAGGCACGACCTGCACGGTCATCATCGATCCGGACAAGCAGAAGAAGTCGTAAACGCGGGGCTGACAGGCGCGCTCAGGCCGCGATGCGAAAGCGCCCGACCAGCGACTTCAACGCCTGCGCCTGTTCATCGAGCGCATTCGCGGCGGCGGCTGCCTGCTCGACGAGCGCCGCGTTCTGCTGCGTGCCGGCATCCATCTGCGTGACCGCGCGGCCGATCTCTTCGATCCCGGCGCTCTGCTCGTCCGATGCCGCCGAAATCTCGCCGATGATGTCCGTCACGCGCTTGACTGCGCGCACGACGTCGCCCATCGTGCGGCCCGCGTCGTGCGCGAGCGCCGCGCCGTTCGCGACGCGCTCGACCGATGCGCCGATCAGCGCGCGGATCTCCTTCGCCGCGGTCGCCGCGCGCTGAGCGAGCAGGCGCACCTCGCCCGCGACCACCGAGAAGCCGCGCCCCTGTTCGCCGGCGCGCGCGGCCTCGACTGCCGCATTCAACGCGAGAATGTTGGTCTGGAACGCGATCCCTTCGATCGTGCCGATGATCTCGCGAATGTTCTTCGCGCTGTCGTCGATCTCGCTCATCGTTGCAACCACGCGCCCGACGACTTCACCGCCCGTCTCCGCAACGGCCGACGCATTGGCCGCGAGCGTGCTCGCCTGCCGCGCGTTCTCGGCGTTCTGCCGCACGGTCGACGTGAGCTGCTCCATGCTGGCCGCCGTGCGTTCGAGCGCGACGGCCTGCTGCTCGGTGCGCCGCGACAGGTCGAGATTGCCGGTCGAGATCTCGCCGGACGCGGCCGCGATGGCCTCGGCGCTGACGGCGATCTCGCCGACGGTCGCCGCAAGCCCCGTCTGCATCTCGGCGAGCGCGCGCACCATGCTGTCGCGGTCGTGCCGGCCGAGCGTGATCGGCCGCGTCAGGTCGCCGCGCGCGATGTCGGCGGCAATCGCCTTCGCGTGCGCGGGCTCGCCGCCGAGCTGCGACGCGAGGCGCCGCACGACGCGTTCGGCGATCGCGATCGCGAGCACGATCAGCGCGGCCGTCATGACCGCGATCATCGCAAACGACGACGAGAAAATGGTGGCCGACGCATCGAGCGTCGCCTTCGATTTCTCGCCGCGCGTCTTCACGAGTACGGCGACGAGCTTTTCGAGCTTGCCGGTTTCGACCAGCAGCGACACGTCCTGCGTGCCGACCTGCCAGTTCATCTGCGACAGGTCGAGCGGCTGCGCGCGCACGAGCGCGACGAAATCGCGCAGATGCGCGCTCCACGTACCGACGGCCGTCGAGAACGCGCGCAGCCGCGCCGAATCGTCGGCGTCGGCCGGATCCGCATAACGCTGCAGCGTGCCGAGCGCCTGGCCGATCGACGCGAGCCCCGCGCCGACCTCGGCGCCCAGCTCGTCGCGCTCCTTCGCGGTGGTCGCAGTCAGCAGCATCTTCTGTGCACGGCTCGCCCGCAGCACCTCGGCGCGGACCTCCTGCGCCGCGCGGCTCGCGACGTGGCCCTGCTCGTAGACCGATGCGATCGACGCGTTCAGCCGGCTGATCTGCCACAGCGAAAACACGCCGATCGCGAGCGTGCCGGCCAGCAGGATCGCGAACGCGGCGCGCAAGGTCGCCTTGACGGTCCACGGCCGGCGCTCGCGACGCGCCGCGCGCAGGCGCCGTGCGGCGCGACCGGCGGCAACGTCGGGTGCGGCGACCGCCGCACCTGGCTGCGGATGCAATGATGCTGCTTTCATCGATATATCCCCGTATGGATCACGCTGCCGGAAAGGTCGGTCCCGGCGTTCCCGCGATGGCAGGCCATGCCGCGCGTCCTGCGCCCGCACGGCGGGTAGCCGGTGCCGGGCGCGGCGCACCTGTTGTCATTGGGTCGTTCTACGGCCGCCACCGCCGTTTCTTGAGTCCGGTAAAACACGCACCGGGCCCCGGCGCGGCCCCGCTGGCAGGCGGACGCGCCGCCAGCGTTATACCCGGTCAAAAAAACGGGCAACGGCCGAACTGTCGGACGAATGTCTGATTCGCGATAAAACTTGGCCTGACATTCTTGATACGCCACATTACACTTCTTTGACGCATCAACGATTCAAAACGCGCCGATCCCCATCAGAGCGCGCCCGCCACCTCAACTCGTTCAGCTCACATGGAAACCAGCCTCGACACCGGAGCCGTCGGCGCAGCCGCCGCCCAGCCGTCCGCGCCACCCGCGTCCCGCACCGTCTATCCGGTGCTCGGCGCGATCAGCTTTTCGCACATGCTCAACGACATGATCCAGTCGCTGATCCTCGCGATCTATCCGATGCTCAAGAGCCAGTTCGCGCTGTCGTTCGCGCAGATCGGCCTGATCACGCTCACCTACCAGATCACCGCGTCGCTGCTGCAGCCGCTCGTCGGCCTCTATACCGACAAGCGTCCGAAGCCGTATTCGCTGCCGGTCGGCATGGGCTTCACGCTCGCGGGGCTGCTGCTGATGTCGGTCGCGCCGAGCTTCCCGATGCTGCTGGTGGCCGCGGCGCTCGTCGGCTGCGGTTCGTCGGTGTTCCATCCTGAATCGTCGCGCGTCGCGCGGATGGCGTCGGGCGGCCAGCACGGGCTCGCACAGTCGGTGTTCCAGGTCGGCGGCAACGCGGGTTCCGCGCTCGGGCCGCTGCTCGCCGCGCTCGTGATCATTCCGCACGGCCAGCACAGCATCGCGTGGTTCTCCGCGGCCGCGCTCGTCGCGATGGTCGTGCTCACGCAGATCGGCCACTGGTACAAGAAGCATCCGTCGATGAAGAAGAAGGTCGTGGCGGCCGGCCACCCGACGCTGTCGCGCGGCCGCGTGATCGGCGCGATCGGCGTGCTGGTGCTGCTCGTGTTCTCGAAGTATTTCTATCTCGCGAGCATCAACAGCTATTTCACGTTCTACCTGATCGACAAGTTCCACCTGTCGGTGCAGGCCGCGCAGATCCACCTGTTCGTGTTCCTCGCGGCCGTGGCGGCCGGCACGCTGATCGGCGGGCCCGTCGGCGACCGGATCGGCCGCAAGTACGTGATCTGGGTGTCGATCCTCGGCGTCGCGCCGTTCACGCTGCTGCTGCCGTATGCGAACCTGTTCTGGACGAGCGTGCTGACCGTGATCATCGGCATCGTGCTGGCGTCGGCGTTCGCCGCGATCCTCGTCTATGCGACGGAGTTGATGCCCGGCAAGGTCGGGATGGTCGCGGGCCTGTTCTTCGGCTTCGCGTTCGGCCTCGGCGGCGTCGGCGCGGCCGTGCTCGGCCAGCTCGCCGACGCGACGAGCATCACGTTCGTCTACAAGGTGTGCTCGTTCCTGCCGCTGATCGGCGTGCTGACGGTGTTCCTGCCGAACCTCGAAAGCAGCCGGCGCAAGCAGGCGTGACGAGCCGGCCGCGGCGTGCGCGCGGCGGCCGGTCGAACGGCTTGGGAGACAACGACGGCGGCTTCAGGCCGCCGTCGTCGCATGCAGCGTCAGGAAACGCTTGAGGATGCCGGACGAATAGCTGCTCGCGATCGCCGACAGGAAGTGCGAGAACGACTGCGTCGCGTGATCGTCGGCCGTATCGGAGATCGTGCGCACGAGCGCGAACGGCACGTCGTGCTCCGCGCACACCTGCGCGATCGCGGCGCCTTCCATTTCGACCGCGAGCGCGTCGGGCAGCGCGTCGCGCAGCGCGACGACCTCATGCTCGCTCGACACGAACCGGTCGCCGCTGATGATGAGCCCGGCGTGCAGCGTCGCGCCGGCGAGCCCGAAGCGTGCGGCGAACTGCGCGCCCTCTTGCGCGACGAACTGCGTGCATGCGGCCCTGAGACGGGCCGTCAGTGCCGCGTCGGTCGCGAAACGCGTGATGCCGAGCAGCGGCACCTCGTAGCGCGGAAAGAGCGGCGATGCGTCGAGATCGTGCTGCAGCAGCGTATCGGCCACGACGACGTCGCCCACCCGCACCGTGCGCGACACGCCGCCCGCGACGCCGGTGAACACGACGCCCGCGACGCCGAACACGTGGATCAGCGTGCTGACCGTCGCGGCGGCCGCGACCTTGCCGACCCGTGCGAGCGTGACGACGCAGGCCGCGCCGTGCACGGTGCCGACGTGGTAATCGCGGCGGCCGAGCGTGACCGTCTTCATCGCGCCGTCGGCGCGCATCGCGGCGATCAGGTCGCCGAGTTCCTCGGGCAGCGCGGCCAGAATGCCGAGCGGGCGGGTCGAAGGCGTGGCAACCATGTCGATGCCCATCATTCCACCGCCTGCAGTTTCGCGACCGCGAGCGCGAGCCACTTCTCGCCGTGCCGCTTGAACTTCACCTGCGCCTTCGCATCGGTGCCGTTGCCTTCGAGCGCGGTGACCGTGCCTTCGCCGAACTTGGTATGGAACACCTGCTGACCGACCCGGAAGCCGGCGCCGGCCGCGCGCTGCTTGTCCGCGAACGCGGGCAGCGGCGCGGACACCGCTGCATCGACGATCTGCTCGCGACTGCCGCCGCCCGGCCGCGCGAACCAGTCGCGCCCGTACCCGGCGTTGTCCGAACGCCCGCCCCAGCGCGAACCGGCCTCGACCTTCGGCGTCAGCCACTTCAGCACGTGCTCCGGCAACTCGTCGAAGAAGCGCGAGCGCACGTTGTAGCGCGTCTGGCCGTGCAGCATCCGGCTTTGCGCGAACGACAGGTAGAGCCGCTCCTTCGCGCGCGTGATCGCGACATACATCAGCCGGCGCTCTTCCTCGAGGCCGTCCGATTCGAGCACGCTGTTCTCGTGCGGGAACAGCCCTTCCTCGAGGCCCGTGATAAACACGGCCGAGAATTCGAGCCCCTTCGCCGCGTGCACCGTCATCAGTTGCACGGCGTCCTGCCCGGCCTGCGCCTGGTTGTCGCCGGCCTCCAGCGACGCATGCGACAGGAAACCGGCGAGCGGCGTCATCGTGTCGGGGTTCTGCGCCGGATCGCCGGGCGACGCCGGATCGAGTACCTCGACCGCCGGATCGTCGGTCGCCGCGCCGAGCTCGGGCGCCGCGATCGCACCCGCGCGCAGCGGGATCGAGCGAGCCGGCGTGTCGAGCCCGTAGCCTTCCTCCGCGACGAACGCGGTGGCCGCGTTCACGAGTTCCTGCAAGTTCTCGAGACGGTCCTGCCCTTCGCGCTCGCCCTGGTAGAAATCGGCGAGGCCGCTCGCGCGCACGACGTACTCGACCGTGTCCGGCAAGTTCATCTGCTGTGTCTCGGCGCGCATCTTCGCGACCAGGTTCGCGAACCCGCCGAGGCTCGTGCCGGCCTTGCCCGTCACGTACGGGATCGCGGCCGCCATCGAGCAATCGTAGAGGCGCGCCGCATCGGCGAGCTGTTCGATCGAGCGTGCACCGATCCCGCGGGTCGGGAAGTTCACGACCCGCACGAACGCCGTGTCGTCGTTCGGGTTGTCGATCAGGCGCAGGTACGCGAGCGCGTGCTTCACTTCCTGCCGCTCGAAGAAGCGCAGGCCGCCGTACACGCGATACGGGATGCCCGACGACATCAGCGTGTGCTCGATCGAGCGCGACTGCGCGTTGCTGCGGTACAGGACGGCCACTTCGCTGCGCGCCATCCCGGTGTTGATCAGCGAGCGGATCTCTTCGACGATCCAGCCGGCTTCCTGCGAATCGGTGCTCGCCTCGTACACGCGCACGGGCTCGCCGTGGCCCGCGTCGGTGCGCAGGTTCTTGCCGAGGCGGTGCGCGTTGTTCGAGATCAGCTGGTTCGCCGCGTCGAGGATGTTGCCGTGCGACCGGTAGTTCTGCTCGAGCTTGATCAGGTTGCGCACGCGGAATTCGTCTTCGAAGTCGCGCATGTTGCCGACGTTCGCGCCGCGGAACGCGTAGATCGACTGGTCGTCGTCGCCGACCGCGAAGATCGCGTTCTGGCCGCCCGCGAGCATCTTGAGCCACGCGTACTGCAGCTTGTTGGTGTCCTGGAACTCGTCGACGAGGATGTGCTTGAAGCGCGCCTGGTAGTGCGCGCGCAGCGGCGCGTTGTATGCGAGCAGCTCGTAGCAGCGCAGCAGCAGCTCGGGGAAATCGACGACGCCCTCGCGCTGGCACTGCTGGTCGTACGCCTGGTACAGCTCGACGAACTTGCGGTTGAAGCTGTCGGTCGCGTCGACCTTGTCGGGGCGCAGCCCCTGCTCCTTCGCGTTGTTGATGAAGTACTGGACGTTCTTCGGCGGGTACTTCTCATCGTCGACGTTCGCCGCCTTCATCAGCCGCTTGATCGCGGACAACTGGTCGGCGGTGTCGAGGATCTGGAAGGTCTGCGGCAGGCCGGCGTCGCGCCAGTGCGTGCGCAGCATCCGGTTGCACAGGCCGTGGAACGTGCCGATCCACATCCCGCGCGTGTCGATCGGCATCATCGCCGACAGGCGCGCCATCATCTCGCGCGCGGCCTTGTTCGTGAAGGTGACGGCGAGCACGGTGGGCGGCGACGCGTAGCCCTGCTGGATCAGCCACGCGATGCGCGTGATCAGCACGCGGGTCTTGCCGCTGCCCGCCCCTGCGAGGATCAGCGCCGGTTCGTTCGGCAACGTGACGGCGGCGTGTTGTTCGGGGTTCAGATTGGCGAGCAGATCGGGCATGGAGCGGCAGCGGGCGGGCGTAGGAAAAGCGGACCCGACATTATAAGGCGGCCGCGCGATGCCGTTCCCGATCCGTTCGGGCACACGTCGCAAGCACGTTGCGGCCGCGTCGCGACGGCCCCCAGCCGGCAACGCGATGGCTGGCCGATGGGCATCCATTTATAATTGTCAGATTCGGCATCCAATTCACGCATATTTCGGCAGATTTCCAACATGAGCGACAACACGCTTGCGAAGAGTTTCGAACCCCACACCATCGAAGCCCAATGGGGGCCGGAGTGGGAAAAACGCGGCCATGCCGCCCCGGCATTCGACCCGTCCCGCCCCGATTTCGCGATCCAGTTGCCGCCGCCGAACGTGACGGGCACGCTGCACATGGGCCACGCGTTCAACCAGACGATCATGGACGGCCTCGCCCGCTACCACCGGATGCTCGGCGAGAACACGCTGTGGGTGCCCGGCACCGACCACGCGGGGATCGCCACCCAGATCGTCGTCGAGCGCCAGCTCGACGCGCAGGGCGTGTCGCGCCACGACCTCGGCCGCGAGAAGTTCGTCGAGCGCGTGTGGGAATGGAAGCAGCAGTCCGGTTCGACGATCACGGGCCAGGTGCGCCGTCTCGGCGCGTCGACCGACTGGTCGCGCGAATACTTCACGATGGACGACAAGATGTCGGCCGCCGTGCGCGACGTGTTCGTCACGCTCCATGAACAGGGCCTGATCTACCGCGGCAAGCGCCTCGTCAACTGGGATCCGGTGCTGCTTACCGCCGTGTCGGATCTCGAAGTCGTCAGCGAAGAGGAAAACGGCCATCTGTGGCACATCCGCTACCCGCTCGTCGACGGCTCGGGCTCGCTGACCGTCGCGACGACGCGCCCCGAGACGATGCTCGGCGACGTCGCGCTGATGGTCCATCCGGAAGACGAGCGCTACGCGCACCTGATCGGCAAGCTCGTCACGCTGCCGCTGACGGGCCGCGAGATCCCGGTGATCGCCGACGACTACGTCGACCGCGAATTCGGCACCGGCGTCGTGAAGGTCACGCCCGCGCACGACTTCAACGACTACCAGGTCGGCCTGCGCCACAACCTCGCACCGATCGAGATCCTGACGCTCGACGCGAAGATCAACGACAACGGCCCCGAGCAGTATCGCGGCCTCGACCGCTTCGACGCACGCAAGGCGATCGTCGCCGACCTCGACGCGCTGGGCTTCCTCGACTCCGTGAAGCCGCACAAGCTGATGGTGCCGCGCGGCGACCGCACGGGCGTCGTGATCGAACCGATCCTGACCGACCAGTGGTTCGTCGCGATGACGAAGCCGGCGCCGGAAGGCACGTTCCACCCAGGCAAGTCGATCACCGAGGTATCGCTCGACGTCGTGCGTGACGGCCAGATCAAGTTCGTCCCGGAAAACTGGACGACCACCTACTACCAGTGGCTCGAGAACATCCAGGACTGGTGCATCTCGCGCCAGCTGTGGTGGGGCCACCAGATCCCCGCGTGGTACGGCGAGAACGGCGAGGTGTTCGTCGCGCGCAGCGAGGAAGACGCGCGCGCGAAGGCCGCCGCACAGGGCTACACGGGCGCGCTGAAGCGCGACGAAGACGTGCTCGACACGTGGTTCTCGTCGGCGCTCGTGCCGTTCTCGTCGCTCGGCTGGCCGAACGAAACGCCTGAACTCTCGCACTTCCTGCCGTCGTCGGTGCTCGTCACGGGTTTCGACATCATCTTCTTCTGGGTCGCCCGGATGGTGATGATGACCACGCACTTCACGGGCAAGGTGCCGTTCCATACCGTCTACATGCACGGCCTGGTGCGCGACGCGGAAGGCCAGAAGATGTCGAAGAGCAAGGGCAACACGCTCGACCCGCTCGACATCGTCGACGGCATCGATCTCGAAACGCTCGTCGCGAAACGCACGACGGGCCTGATGAATCCGAAGCAGGCCGCGACGATCGAGAAAAAGACGCGCAAGGAATTCCCGGACGGCATCCCCGCGTTCGGCACCGACGCGCTGCGCTTCACGATGGCGTCGATGGCAACGCTCGGCCGCAACGTGAACTTCGACCTCGCGCGCTGCGAAGGCTATCGCAACTTCTGCAACAAGCTGTGGAACGCGACGCGCTTCGTGCTGATGAACTGCGAAGGCCACGACTGCGGCAGCGACAAGCCGGAAGTCTGCGGCGCGGGCGACTGCGGCCCCGGCGGCTACCTCGATTTCTCGGCGGCCGACCGCTGGATCGTGTCGCTGCTGCAGCGTACCGAGGCCGACATCGCGAAGGGCTTCGCCGACTACCGCTTCGACAACGTCGCGACCAGCATCTACAAGTTCGTGTGGGACGAGTACTGCGACTGGTATCTCGAACTCGCGAAGGTGCAGATCCAGAACGGCACGCCGGAACAGCAGCGCGCCACGCGCCGCACGCTGCTGCGCGTGCTCGAAACGGTGCTGCGCCTCGCGCACCCGGTCATCCCGTTCATCACCGAGGCGCTCTGGCAGAAGGTCGCGCCGCTCGCGGGCCGCTATCCGCAAGGCAAGGCCGAGGGCGAAGCGTCGCTGATGACGCAGGCGTATCCGGTCGCCAACCTGGCGAAGCTCGACGAGGCGTCCGAGCAGTGGGCGGCCGACCTGAAGGCGATCGTCGACGCGTGCCGCAACCTGCGCGGCGAGATGAACCTGTCGCCGGCGACGAAGGTGCCGCTGCTCGCGGCCGGCGATGCCGAGCGCCTGCGCTCGTTCGCGCCGTACGTCCAGGCGCTCGCGCGCCTGTCGGAAGTGCAGATCCTCGCGGACGAAGCGACGCTCGACAAGGAAGCGCACGGCGCGCCGATCGCGATCGTCGGCCCGAACAAGCTGGTGCTGAAGGTGGAAATCGACGTCGCGGCCGAACGCGAGCGCCTGTCGAAGGAAATCGCGCGCCTCACGGGCGAGCTCGCGAAGTGCAACGCGAAGCTCGGCAACGAGGCATTCGTCGCGAAAGCGCCGCCGGCCGTGGTCGAACAGGAGCAAAAGCGCGTCGCCGAATTCCAGAGCACGCTCGAGAAACTGCGTGCGCAACTCGATCGGTTGCCTGCGTAAAGTTGCCTGCGTAACAAACCGTAAGGCCGTTTGCGTTCAATATAATGCGGACGTGAACATAAGCCGTCTGACAAGTCGATTACAGGGATAAAGGTTCGATCATGTTGAAAGTCACCAAGGCGGTGTTCCCCGTGGCCGGTCTCGGCACACGGTTCCTCCCGGCAACGAAGGCGAGCCCGAAGGAAATGCTGCCGGTCGTCGACAAGCCGCTGATCCAGTATGCGGTCGAGGAAGCGATCGCCGCAGGCATCACCGAGATGATCTTCGTCACCGGGCGCAGCAAGCGCGCGATCGAGGATCATTTCGACAAGTCGTACGAGGTCGAAGCCGAGCTCGAGGCGCGCGGCAAGGAAAAGCTGCTCGAACTCGTGCGCAGCATCAAGCCGAGCCATGTCGACTGCTTCTACGTGCGCCAGCCGGAAGCGCTCGGCCTCGGCCATGCGGTGCTGTGCGCGGAGAAGCTCGTGGCCGACAACCCGTTCGCGGTGATCCTCGCGGACGACCTGCTCGACGGCAACCCGCCCGTGATGAAGCAGATGGTCGACGTGTTCGACCACTATCACAGCTCGGTGATCGGCGTCGAAGAGATCCCGCCGTCGGAGACGAAGTCGTACGGGATCGTCGACGGCAAGGAGTGGGAAGAGTCGATCGTCAAGATGTCGGCGATCGTCGAGAAGCCTGCGCCGGAAGTCGCGCCGTCGAACCTCGGCGTGGTCGGCCGCTACATCCTGAAGCCGCGGATCTTCCAGCACCTGCGCGCGCTGAAGCCGGGCGCGGGCGGCGAGCTGCAGCTCACCGACGCGATCCAGGCGCTGCTCGCCGATGAACAGGTGCTGGCCTACAAGTACCAAGGCACGCGCTACGACTGCGGCAGCAAGCTCGGTTACCTGAAGGCAACGGTCGAATTCGCGCTGCGCCATCCGGAAGTCGCCGCGGAATTCGACGAATACCTGCGCACGCGCGGCGGCGCGCAACCGGCCGCCTGAACGCGGCAAGGGCTCGCCGCGGCGGGCCCGCCCTCACCTCACCGGCCGGCGCTCAGCGCGCTGCGGCCGGCTTCACCGAGACGACGCCCGGCATCCCGCCCGCGTCGTCTTTTTTCGTCTTGACGAGCCAGCCGTCGCCCGCGTCGAACGGCACCTTCGCGAGCGCGCTCTTCACGAGCGCCGGCGCGGCCTGCTGCGAGCCCGGTTCGCGATCGCGCAGCGCGGCCGTCACGCGATAGACGTCGGCGCCCGATTTCGCATCGACGAAACGCAGCGTCAGCACGTGGCGGTACACCGCGCCCGCGAACGGCAGCGCGAGCGGCGACGGCCCGTCGACCGTCACGCACGCACTGCTCGCGGCGCCGCACTGGTCGGCAATGGCCGCGACCGCCGCCGGCTGCGTCGCGTACGCGATCGACAGCCGGTAGCGCGCGTCCTTGAGCGGCTGCGCGTCGAAACCGCGGCGCGCGAGTTCGTCGCGCACGAGCGTCTCGATCTGCCGGTATTCGGCGTCGTTGGCCTGCGCGGCCGTGCGGACAAAATCGTAGCCGTGCGCGCCGGATGCAAACGCATTCGGCTGCCCGACCGCACTCACGCCGCTCGTCATACCGGCGCAGCCCGTCAACAGCGACGCCGCCAGCGCGGCCGCTGCCCATTCCTTTCTCATGGCTTTCCCCAAACCAAATGCCTGCCGTCGTGCCCGGCCCTGTCAGGCGGACGGCTCGTCGATCGCGGGCAACGACACTGTCACCGCAGTGCCGACGCCCACTTCGCTATCGACCGACACGCTGCCCCCATGGCGCGTGACGACCGTCTTCACGAATGCCATGCCGAGCCCGGAACCCGGGATCTCGGGCCGCTCGCCGGCATGGAATCGCTTGAAACGCTCGAACAGATGCCGCTGATCTTCCGGCGCAATGCCGTACCCCTGATCGCGAATCGTACAGAACATCCGCTTCGACGCGTGCTCGACCGTCAGCGTACACGTGATCACGGTGTCGGACGGACTGTATTTGACGGCGTTGTTCAGCAGGTTCACGAACGCGCGCGTGATCAGCGAGCGGTCCGCGCGCACCCAGCACATGCCGGTGCCGACATCGGTGTAGACGCGGATGTGCTTCGCCTGCGCCTGCGGCCATACCTCGTCGCTCGCATCGATCAGCACGTCGACGAGGCTCGTCGCCTCGAGCTGGTACGCCTGCGACTCCGCGCGTGCCAACTGCACGAACTCGTCGGCGAGCGACAGCGCGCGGTGCGCATAGCGCTCGATCCGCGCGAGCAGCGCGCGCATCGCGTCGGTCTCGACGCGGTCGCGCTCGATCTCGACGAGCGCGAGGATCGACGACTGCGGCGAGCGCATGTCGTGCGACAGCAGGTGCAGCGCTTCCTCGCGATGCCGTTCGGCCGCGTGCAGTTCGGTCACGTCGACGAGGCCGGCAATCCAGCCCGTCACGCGGCCCTGCGCGTTCGTGCAAGCGGCGTAGCGTAACAAGTGGTCGAGCCCGTCGCGATCGCGCACCTCGATGCCGCGCGCCATCGCATCGTGCTCGGCCTCGAGCGTCGGGTCGAGCGCGGCCGGCCAGTGCGCGCGGATCGCCGCATCGTGTTCCGCGTTGCCGTCGACGGTCTTCATGAACGTCAGCTCGCCGAGCGCGGTGCGCAGCGGCCGCCCTTCCGGCAGCGGCAGCGCGAGCCGCGACCCGTAGCGCTTCGCCGCATGGTTCGCGATCAGCACGGTGCCGGCCAGGTCGGTCACGAAGATCGGTTCGGGCATGCTGTCGAGACTGTCCCACACGAAGCGCTTCATGTCCTGCACGCGCTGCGCGGCTTGCGCCATCAGCGCCATCTGGCGCTCGAGCACGTCGCCCCCGACGCTGCGCGTGCGCGGCGCCTCGGGCAGCAGGTGCGGCTCGTCGGCGAGCCGCTGCAGCTCGCGGCGCAGGTACGACATCGTCATTTCGAGGCGCCGCCAGTTCCAGATCGGGTAGACACCGATCAGCCCGAAGATCGCCGGCGCCGGCGACAGCCAGATGCGCGCCTCGAACAGCAGCGCCGTGCTCGCAACGACGGCGAGCGCGGCGAGGCTCAGCGTCAGCAGCAGCGCGCGCCACGGCGACAACATCAGGAAGCCGCCCAGCAGCACGGCGAGCGGCAGCAGCGACGCGGCGAACAGCCCCGCGCGCGACGCGGGCGAGATCGCGCTGCCGGTAGCCAGCATGTCGAGCACGTTGGCATGGATATACACGCCGGCGAGCGGGCCGAAATCGCCGGACACGGGCGTTGCGAAGCGGTCGTACAGCCCCGACGCGGTCACGCCGACGACGACGATCTTGCCGCGCAGCGCGTCGGGCTTCGCGCGCCCTTCGAGCACGTCGTCGAACGACAGCGTCGGATACGCGGGCGTGTTGCGGCTGAACGGGATCAGGTAGCGGCCCTCGCCGGCCGCGTCGCGCGCCAGGTCGTGCGCGTTCGCGCCCGGCGCGCCGCCGACCGGATGCAGCCGGCCGGCCTGGATCGCGCGATAGACGGGCACCATCAGTTGCGGCCAGCGCACGCGGCCGTCGCTTTCGAACAGCGCGACGCTGCGCACGATGCCGTCGCGATCGACTTCGAGGTTGATGTGACCGAGCCCCGTCGCGCGCGCCGCGAGCGCGGCCACCGGCGGATCGACGGTACGCGTGCCGTCCGCCTGCTCGGGGCTCAGCAGCACGGGCAGGAAGGTCGGCACGCGGCTCATTGCGTCCGCGAACGCGCGATCCTCCGGCGACGGTTCGGTGAACAATACGTCGTAGACGACGGCGGCCGGCTGCGCGCGCGCCAGCGTGTCGAGCAGCCGCGCATGCACGTCGCGCGACCACGGCCAGCGGCCGAGCGCCGACACGCTCTGGTTGTCGATGTCGACGACGACCACGTCGGGCGATAGCGGCAGGCTGCGCAGCATCAGCAACCGGTCGTAGATCAGCCCGTCGACGCTCGACGACAGGCGGCCGAGCGCACACGCGAGGATCACTGCGATCCCGAGGCAGCCGATCGCGATCCATTCGATCAGGAAGCGGCGGCCGAGGTGCCGCCGTGGGGAAACGGAGTCGGGTTTCATGCGTCGCGGGTCAGCGCGACAGCGTGAACGCGCCAACCGGACTGGTCTTCTCGTAGAACTTGCCGCCTTCGAACTCCTCGACGGTCACCGCCCAGAAATAATCGCCCGGCGGCAGGTGTGCGACGGTGATCTGGCGCGCGTGCAGGCCGACCTGGTCGACGACCGGCGCGCTCAGGTCCTTCGAGCGCGACAGCACGAACCGGTAGCGCGCATCCTTGCCCGAACCGTTCGGGGTCCAGCGGAATTCGTAGCCGCCGGCGCCGGGCGACGCGCTCGCATCGAGCCCCATCACGCGGCGTTCGAACGCATAGGTGCGCGGCAGCCCCTCGAGGCCGTTGGCGTCGATCGCGGCAATTCGTACAAAGTAGTTCCCGTTCGGCACGTCGCGGAAGACCGCGCGCGGCGAATCGGTGCGCGTTTCGCGGAACAGGTCGAGCAGCCCCGCATCGTGCGCGAGCTGCACGCGGTACGCATGCGCCTGCGCGAGCGGCGCGACGTCGAACGCGACGTCGGGCTCGTCCTGAACCTTGTCGGGATGCGCGAGCGCCGGCGCCGCCAGCAGCTCGACGGGCGCACCGACCGCGCCGGACGACGTCGCGACGCTGCCGAAGTTCGCATGCACGAGCGTCGGGTCGACCGGCTGCCGGTTGCCCGCGACGCCGACGGTGCCGTCGAGCACTTCGACGCGCGTCGACGCATTGCCGACCGCGTCGTAGTTCACGCGAAAACGCGTGCCGCGCACGCCGGCCACGACCGACGGCGAGCGGATCTGGAAGCGGTCGTCGCGTTTCTTCAGATGGGTGACATCGCTGTCGACCGAGCCGCGCGTGAGTACGAACTCGCGATCGAGCGTGCCGGTCAGCACGGTGCGGCGCAGCGCCTTCAGGTCGAGCTGGCTGTCGGGCGGCAGGCTCATGTGCGTGCCGTCGGCAAGCTCGAGCGTCACGAAGCCGTTCGCGCCCGTGCGCACGCGATCGCCCTCGACGAGCGTCGCATCGTTCGCAAGCGGCGCGTAAGCATCGCCGGACGCGCGCTCGGCCGCGCCCTGCACCGCGACGACGCGTGCGGTCAGCTTTTCCTTGCGCAGGCGCGCGACCGGCAGCTTCAGCGCGACGCCGGGTTGCAGGCGCTTCGGCGCCGGCACGCCGTTGATCTGCTGGAGCAGTTGCCAGTCGTCCGCGCCCTGCAGGTAGCGTGCGGCAACGTCGTACAGCGTGTCGCCGGCCTGCGTGCGGTAGACGACCATCTTGCCCGCGGCAGCGGGCGGCTGTGCAGCCGCATGCTGCGCGGCGAACGCAAACGCGACCGCGCAGGCCGTGCGCAGCGCCATCGTGCGCAGGGTTGCCGTGCGCGGCGTGATTCCCGCGGTCACTCCGGTTCTCCCTGGCCGACCCGTTCGAGCCGGTAGCCGTAGCCGTAGATCGGCGCGAGGCGATAGCCGTTTTCGGGCCGCAGGCCGAGCTTGGAGCGCAGCATCGAGATGTGCGTATCCATCGTGCGCGACGGGATGTCGGTCGCCTGCTTCCACACGAGATCGAGAATGTGCGCACGCGACAGCGGCCGGTCGAGATGCTGGAACAGCAGCAGCGCGAGCTCGAATTCCTTCTGCGTCAGGCTCACGGGCTTGTCGCCGACGTAGGCCTGCTTCAGGTTCACGTCGAAACGGAACTGGTCGAATTCGCGAACGGTCGCCTCGGCGTTGACCGGATACGCGCGGCGCAGCAGCGAGCCGATGCGCGCGCGCAGGATCGGGCCCGACACCGGCTTGACCACGTAGTCGTCGGCGCCGGCGTTGAGGATCTGCGTGATCCCCGCCTCGTCGTCGCGGCTCGTCATGAAGATGATCGGCAGGCTGTGCTCGGTCTGGTTGGCGCGCACCCACTTGAGCACTTCCTCGCCGGACATGTCGGGCACGTTCCAGTCGAGCACCAGCAGATCGAACGTCTCGCGCTGCAGACGCTTCTTCAGGGCCTTGCCTTCCTTGAACGAATAGCACGTATGGCCAACGGCCGTCAGCGTTTGACTGACAAAATCCGTCTGGGCCGGATCGTCATCCAGTACAGCAATTCTCATAGCACCCCGCAAATCGAAATCGATTCGTCCAGTTCAGCTCTCCACCGCCACCCCGCCGCGCAGCACGCGCGCGGCTTCCGGATACCGGCCGGCGAGCCGTCGTTCGCCGCTCGCGCCACCTGCGCAAACCGGCGACCCCGGCAAAATATCTCAAAAACGGGGCGCGGACGAATCGGCGATTTCACCATAGTAGTATGAAATTCGCCAAGAAATTGCGCGGACTACCGTTCTTTCTTCGAATAATCCTTCCCGTCGCGCAATCCGACGCCTAATCGACGCCCGCGATGCCGGCCACCGGCTCGGCGAACTCGTCGGCCGGCAGGTGCCGCGACAGCGCCGGTTGCGCAAGCATCCGCTGCAACTGGCCGCGCACGCGCTCCCATGCGGCGGCCGCGTAGTCCGGCTGGCCCGCTGCCCATGCCTGCGCCAGATCGAACACACGCTCGATCGTCGCACCGCAATAGGTCGGGCCCGAGCCGTCATCCTGCGCGGCATCGCGCAGCCGTTCGTCGAGCCACTCGGCCAGCCACGGCATCTCGGCCGCGGCCGAATCCGCGTAGGCCTCCAGCGCGGCACGCGCGTGGCGATCCTGTTTCGGATCGAGCTCGATACGGCTCAATTCCGACCTGCGCTCGGACGCAATGCATTCCGCTCCGGACGGACTTCGTAGGGTCCCTGGTCTGAAGGACATGTCCTCTCCCCGTTGTACGACGGTAGCGCCAGGCATGGCCCCCGTGCCTGCCGTACGACGTACCGTGGCCGGCGCCTCCGCTGGGAGCGGACGACCGGCCGGGTCAGTATACGCAGCCGGTCACGAAGCGAGGTTTAAGAATTGTCAGAGGCTCGACCGGCCGGCGCCGGGCGTTGCCGGCCCGTGCACCGCGAGCGGACGCCGCGGCCGGGCGCGCGAGGCGGGCCGTCAGCGGCGGCGCATCAGGAACACGAAGGTCTTGTCCTGCGTCGTCGATTCGACGATCTCGTTGCCCGTCTGCTTCGCGAACGCGGCGAAATCGCGCTGCGAGCCCGGATCGGTCGCGAGCACCTTGAGGATCTGCCCGCTTTCCATATCGGCAAGCGCTTTCTTGGCACGCAGGATCGGCAACGGGCAATTGAGCCCGCGCGCGTCCACTTCCTTGTGAATCTGCATCGGCTGTCGACCTTCGAATGTCGCGCCACATGCGGCGCGGGAGGAAGCCGCGATTTTACCGCAGCGCAGCGCCGCCCGCCCGGGCAGCCCACGGCCCGGCGCTGCGGACCGGTGTCACGCGCCTGAGAAGCCGCCCGCGAGCCGTTCGCGCAGGTGCCGCACGAGCGCGCGCACCGCGCTCGGCACGACCGGGCTGTACGGGCGGATCGCGAAGATGTGGTCGCCGAACGCGCCTGATGGCCGCCAGCCGTCGAGCAGCGCGACGAGCCGGCCGGCGTCGAGATCGCGCCGCGCGCTGAAATCCGGCAGCAGCGCGATGCCGAGCCCGCCGAGCGCGGCCTCGCGCATCGCCTCGCTGTTGTTCGCCGCGAAACTGCCGCGCACCGGCACGCTCACGCGCTGGCGCCGCCGGCCGTCCGGCTCGAAGCTCCACGCGGCCGGTTCGTTGTCGCGCAGGTAGCACAGGCAACTGTGGTCGACGAGTTCGCTCGGGTGCCGCGGCGCGCCGCGCGCGTCGAGATAGCCGCGGCTCGCGACGAGCAGCGAGCGCGTATCGCACAGCTTCCACGCGACGTGGGTCTGCGGCGCGGTGGTCGTATGGCGGATCGCGAGATCGAAGCCCTCCTGCGTCAGCGAATGCAGCCGGTCCGACAGGTCGAGCTCGATGTGCACGCCCGGATGCTGCCGCAGGAAATCGGGCAGGTGCGGCACGACCTGCTGGCGCCCGAGCGCGACCGGCGCCGTCACGCGCAGCAGGCCGCGCGGCTCGCCGGCCAGGTCCTTCACGCGCGCGAAATGCTGCCCGATCGACTCGAACGCGTCGCGCGTGCTGTCGACGAGCGTCTGGCCCGCATCGGTGAGCCGCACGCTGCGCGTCGTACGGCGCACGAGCGGCACGCCGGCCGCCTTTTCGAGATCGGCGATGCGCTGGCTCATCGCGGCCTTGCTGATGCCGAGCCGCTGCGCGGCGGCCGTGAAACTGCCGGCCGCGGCCAGTACCGTCAGCGAATGGATATGCGGCCAGAGCGCCTGGACATTTTGCTGATTCATCCATCGATTATTCAGAATTCTGAACAGTGAATCAAGTTTCGCGGCCTTCTCCCGCCCTGCCGGTTTCCCTAGACTAGGTTCCGTTCCCCCTCATCCCCCAGGAGACACGATGAATCCGGTTCCCGCGTACACGTCCGACGCCGACGTCGGCCACTATGTCGACGGCGCGCCCGTTGCAGGCCGCAGCGGCCGTTTCCAGGACGTCCTCAACCCGTCGCTCGGCCGCGCGGTGCGCCGCGTGGCGCTCGCCGACGACAGCGAAGTGCAGCAGGCCGTCGCCTCCGCCCACGCCGCGTTCCCGGCCTGGGCCGCGACGCCGCCGATCCGCCGCGCGCGCGTGCTGCACCGCTTCCTGCAACTGATGAACGAGCACCGCGACACGCTCGCGGCGATCATCACGGCCGAGCACGGCAAGGTGTTCTCCGACGCGCAGGGCGAAGTCGCGCGCGGCATCGACATCATCGAATTCGCGTGCGGCGTGCCGCAGCTCCTGAAGGGCGACTTCACCGACCAGGTCAGCACCGGCATCGACAACTGGACGATGCGCCAGCCGCTCGGCGTCGTCGCGGGCATCACGCCGTTCAACTTCCCGTGCATGGTGCCGTGCTGGATGTTCCCGGTCGCGATCGCGACGGGCAACACGTTCGTGCTGAAGCCGAGCGAGCGCGATCCGTCGGCGGCGCTGTTCATCGCCGACCTGCTCACGCAGGCCGGGCTGCCGGCCGGCGTGTTCAACGTCGTGCAGGGCAACAAGGACGCGGTCGACGCGTTGCTCGACCACCCGGACGTGCAGGCTGTCAGCTTCGTCGGCTCGACGCCGATCGCGGCCTACGTGCAGCAGCGCGCGGTGCAGTCCGGCAAACGCGTGCAGGCGCTCGGCGGCGCGAAGAACCACCTCGTCGTGATGCCCGACGCGAACATCGAGCAGGCGGTCGACGCGCTGATCGGCGCCGCGTATGGCTCTGCCGGCGAGCGCTGCATGGCGATCAGCGTCGCGGTGCTGGTCGGCGACGTCGCGGACAAGATCGTGCCGGCGGTCGCCGAGCGCGCGCGCAAGCTGGTGATCGGCGACGGCATGTCGCCGGAAGTCGAGATGGGCCCGATCGTCACCGGCGAAGCGCTGAAGCGCATCGAAGGCTATATCGAGCAAGGCGTGAGCGAAGGCGCGCAACTGGTGGTCGACGGGCGCGGGCTGCGCGTGCCGGGCCGCGAGGCCGGCTTCTTCACCGGCGGCACGCTGTTCGATCACGTGACGCCCGACATGCGGATCTACCGGGAAGAAATCTTCGGGCCTGTGCTCGGCTGCGTGCGCGTGAAGGATTTCGGCGAAGCGGTCGACCTGATCAACGCGCACGAGTTCGGCAACGGCGTGTCGTGCTTCACGAGCGACGGCGGCATCGCGCGCGAATTCGCACGGCGCATCCAGGTCGGGATGGTCGGCATCAACGTGCCGATTCCGGTGCCGATGGCATGGCACGGCTTCGGCGGCTGGAAGAAGAGCCTGTTCGGCGACATGCACGCGTACGGCGAGGAAGGCGTGCGCTTCTACACGCGCCAGAAGTCGGTGATGCAGCGCTGGTCGTCGAGCATCGGCAAGGGTGCCGAATTCGCGATGCCGACCGCGAAGTAAGCCGGCCGGTGCTCCGCCCGCCGGTCGGTCAGGCGGGCGGTGCGCCGGCAAAACGCGTCAGCCGGCTTTCGTGCCGTGCGCGCCGTCGGCGGTCGGCAGGTACGACAGCTCGAGCCGGTACGCGAGCGCGACGAACAGGCTCTGCGCGAGGCCCATCGTGGCCGTCAGCGCGCGGAACCCGAACGTCTCGCTGTCCTGCACCATCAGCGTCACCTCGGCCTCCCGCGCGAGCGGGCTCATCCGGCTGTCGGTGATCGCGATCAGGCGCGCGCCGCGCTGCACGGCCTGCTGCGCGACCTGCACGGTCTCGTCCGCATACGGCATGAACGAGATGACGATCATCACGTCCCCCTTGCGCACCGACCGGATCTGCCCGAGATGCATGCTGCCGAGCGCGCTGAACAGCCCGATGCGCTTGTCGGTGTGCTGCAGCGCATAGTCGAGATACACGGCGATCGGAAACGCGCGCCGCGAGCCGGCGATCCAGATCGCCTGCGTGTCGGCGAGCAGGTCGACGGCCTGCGCGAGCGCCTGCGGGTCGAGCGTCTGCCGCAACTGCTGCATCCCGGCAATGCTGCCCTTGATGAATTCGTCGGCGATCTGCTCGGGCTGCAGGCTCGACGAACCCGATTCGATCACGTCGCGCAGCCGCAGGTTGTACGCGCGCCCCGGCGCGATCTGCTGCGCGAGCCCTTCGCGGAACAGCCGCTGCATCTCGGAGAAGCCGGAGAAACCGAAATGCTTCGCGAAGCGCACGACGGCCGACGGCTGGACGCCGCACGCTTCCGCGAGCGACTGGATGCCTTCCAGGCCAAGCTGATCCCGATGCGTTTCCACGTGGCGCGCAATGACCTTCAGGCGATTGCTGAGGCCGTCGTACTCCTGCGTCAGATGCTGCAGGAACTGCTCGACGGTGGCGGGAGGATTCTCGGATGAACTCATCGGATGGCGCGAAGTTGACGGCCCCGATGCGCGCGCGATGCTGACGGACGCGGCCCGGGGCTCACCTGGATACATGCGTGAAGGGCGAATTTAATCACGTTTGCGGCACGGCCCGCGCCGCGCGTTCGCTCCCACGCGCTCGATCATCACTTGCACACGCTCCACGGCAAGACTGGAAACGATTGTCCAACGCTCGCGCGGCGTCGTAAAGATTAGGGCGTCTACCGAGTCTACCGAGGCCGACGGCCGGCGCAAAGCGGCGCGCAGCGCGCCGCAGCCGGCCTGCCCTGCTCAACGATAATCGACCCACACGCCGCCCGCATCGGCGGAACGCACGCAGTTCTCGACCCATCGGACGCCCTCGACGCCCGCATGGACGTCCGGAAAGCGGATCCCCTTCAACGCCGCGGTGTCGCCGCGATCGGCCGCATCCATCGCGAACGCGAAGCGCGCATAGAGATTGGACCAGGCCTCGAACAGCCCTTCCGGATGCCCGGCGCCGATGCGATCCTCGCGCAATGCGTTCGGATGCAGGTAGCCCATCCCGCGATCGAGCACCTGCGCAGGCTGCCCCTGCACTTCGTAGCGCAACTGGTTCGGATGCTCGTCCCACCATTCGACGCTCGCCTTCGAACCGATCACGCGCACCTTCTGGCTATGCATCGAGCCCGCGTTCACCGCGCTCGACCACACGTAGCCGACCGCGCCCGTGTCGTATTCCATGATCGTGAACGCGTTGTCCTCGAGCGGCGCGCGGCTCTTCACGAAGCTCTGCCGCGAACACATCAGCCGCCGGATCTTCAGCTCGGGCGCCATCACCTCGGAGATGTACAGCGGATGCGTGCCGATGTCGCCGAGCACGTAACTCGGGCCCGCGAACTTCGGATCGACGCGCCAGCGCGCGGCCGCGCTCGCGGCCTCGACGCCTTCGCTGTGGAAACCGTGCGCGAACTGCATCTGCACGATGCGGATCTCGCCGAGATCGCCGCGCGCGATCATCTCGCGCGCCTGTTCGATCATCTGGTGACCCGAATAGCCGTACGCGACGCCGACGATCCGGTTCTTCTCGACCGACAGGCGCTGCAACGTCTCGGCTTCGTCGGTCGTGAAGCACAGCGGCTTCTCGCAGACCACGTGCAGCCCCGCGTTCAGCGCGGCGCGGCAGATCTCGAAGTGCGTGTTGTTCGGTGTCGCGATCGACACCGCGCGAATGCCGTCCGGGCGGCGTGCCTCGGCAGCGAACATCGTCGCGTAGTCGGGATAGCAGCGCTCGGCCGCGACGCCGAGCTTCACGCCGAACTGGCGGCCGCGTTCGGGATCGATGTCGAACGCGCCGGCGACCAGCTCGAAGCTGCCGTCGCGCAACGCAGCCGACCGGTGGCTGTAGCCGATCTGGCTGCCGAGCCCGCCGCCGACCATGCCCCAGCGAATCGAGTGTCCAAGCAGAATCTGTCCGTCAATCATGATGGTGGTGTTCCTGGTCCGTGTTCAGAGGTTCGGTGGTACGGGTGATCAGGCGAAACCGGCCGACGCGAGAAACGCGCGGCTCGCGGCGACATCGTGCAGGCTCGTGCCGGCATTGCGCGGGTCGCGCTCCTGCTCGATCGTGATGTAGCCCGCGTAGCCGATGTCGTCGAGCGCGTGCCGGATCGACCGGTAGTCGAGCACGCCGGTGCCGATCGGGCACATCACGCCGCGCGCGCATGCGGCAAAGAACGCGATGTGCTCGCCCATCACCGCGTCGTACACGGCCGCGTCGATATCCTTGAAATGCACGTAGTCGAGGCGCGCCGCATGGCGGCGCAGCCAGGTCTCCGGATCCATGCCCGAGTAATGCAGGTGGCCCGTATCGAGACAGAGGCCGACCGTGTCGGCCGGCAGGTCGGCGACGATCCGGTCGATCTCGTCCGCGAACTCGATGTAGCCGCCCGCATGCGGATGAATCACCGCGCGCACGCCGAACGCGTCGCGCGCGATCGTCGCGATCTGCCGGATGTGCTCGACCATGCGCGCCCAGCGTTCGCCGGACAGCCGCGGCGCGCGATCGGCGTGGCCGGCCGCGTAATCGCGTTCTTCGTGCCCCCAGTCCATCACGACCAGGTACGGCGCCGCGTAGCGCTGGCCGTCCTGCGTCGGCAGCTTCGGCAGCCGCGTGATCAGCGCGCAGATCTCGCGCGTCTGGCGCAGCAGGTTCGGCAGGTTCTCCGGCGCCACGAGATCGTCGAAGATCGTGCCGGCGGTGATGCTCAGGCGCTGCCGATCGAGCTCCGCGCTCACCACGTCGAGTTCGAGCGGGATATAGCCGTACGGCCCGAGCTCGATGCCCGAGTAGCCGGCTTGCGCGGCCTCGGCGAGCACCTGCCGCCACGGCGGCAGGTGCGGGTTCTTCACGTCGTCGACACCCCAGCAGCACGGTGCGCAACCCATCTTCATCGTCATGTCGGTCAGTCCGGCAGGTAGGCGGCGCACGGCCGCATGCGTGGCGACGCGGCCACGGTTCAGCCGCGATAGAACGCGGGGCGCTCGGCCATCGCGATCGGCTCGACCGCACCGCTCTGTTGCGCACGCACGCACGCGTCGGCCGCGACCGCCGCCGCGTAGCCGTCCCAGGCCGACGGGCCCGTCAACGCACCCTGCCGCACGCCGTCGACGAACGCCTGCAGCTCGACGTCGTACGACGCGATGAAGCGCTCCTTCCAGTCGGTCATGATCTCGACCGCATCGCGCGCCGCGCGCTTGACCGCGACGGCCGGCGGATCGGGCAGCTTCGCGATGCCCTGCTCGCCGACCACCTCGCACTGGATGTCGTAGCCGTACTGACAATTGACGAAGATCTCGACGTCGATGCGCACGCCGCTCGCGGTTTCCAGCAGCACGATCTGCGGATCGGCGAGATGCACGGACGCATGGCGCGTCTTTTTCGGATAGACGACCTGCGCGCTCGCGTAATCCTCGCCGAGCAGCCAGCGCAGCACGTCGAGCTCGTGGATCAGCGTGTCGGTGATCGCCATGTCGGTCGTGTAGCGCTCGCCGACCGACTGGTTGCGGTGCGCACAATGCAGCATCAGCGGCGCGCCGATGTCGCCGCTGTCGATCACGCGCTTCAGCGCGCGATAGCCTTCGTCGTACGGCCGCATGAAGCCGACCTGCACGAGCCGTTTGCCGTGCGCGACTTCCGCTTCGACGATCCGCATGCAGCCTTCGGCCGTTACGGCGAGCGGCTTCTCGCAGAACACGGGCTTGCCGTGCGCGATCGCGTCGAGCACGAACGCTTCGTGGGTCGGCCCCCACGACGTGACGAGCACGGCCTGCACGTCGGCAGCCGCGACCACTTCATGGCCATCGCCGTAGATCTCGGCATCGAGCCCGAACTTCGACACCGCGTCGCGCGCCTGCTGCGGATCGATGTCGTTGACGGCCACCACGCGCGCGCCGGACAGCGTGCGGGTCAATCTGCGGATATGGTCCTGGCCGATCGCGCCGCAGCCGATCACGCCGATTTGCAAGGTCATCTAGGGGTCTCCAGTCGTTTCATCAGCGGCGCGGCCCGTGCCGCGCCGGTCAGCAATCGGTCAGCGCGCCGTGCGATCGAAATGACGATCGACGTAGTGCTGGATCGTGTCGCGCATGTAGCGCGACGACGCTTCCGCGCGGTCCTCCCACGCGAACACGCACGACGACATCACGCCGTCGAAGCCCGCGGCACCGAGCGCGCGAAAAAAAACGTCCCAGTCGATCTCGCCCTGCCCGATGTCGAGATGCTGGTGCACGCGGATCTGGTTCGAGCCCGGCGGGTTCACGATGTAGCGAAGCTGGCTGCTCTTGCGGTGGTCGAAGGTGTCGGCCACGCGCACGTGCGCGAGGATCGGCGCGGCCTGCGCGATCATCGCGGCCATGTCGTCGCCGTAGTAGAACGTATGCGGCGCGATATACGACAGCTTCAGCGACGGCGAGCCGAGGTTCGTCACGATGTCGATCGCCGGCTGCAGCTGCTCGATCCAGTCCTCCGGATGCGGCTCGACCGACAGCACGATGCGTTCGCGTTCGAGCATCGGCAGTAGCTCGTCCATCGACCGGTACCACGCGGCTTCGCACAGCTCGTTCGGGTTCGCGCCCGGCCGCTCGCCGACCGAGCGCTCCGGCGACGCGCCGCGCCCGAACTCGGACACCATCAGCGCGCACTCCATCTCGACCGCGACCTCGATCGCCTTCTTCCAGCAGCGCACGGCCCATAACCGCTCGTCCTCGAACGGGCTCGCCCAGCGGTACATCGGCTGCAGCGACGCGAGGCCGACGCCGCTCGCGCGCAGCGCGTGGCGGAACGCGGTCATGCGCTCGCGCGTCGCGCGCGGCATCACCCACCAGTCGAGGAAATCGCTGCGTGGCGACAGCTCGATCTGGTCGTAGCCGAGCTCGGCCACCGCGTGCGGCAGGCGGTCGAGCGGCAGGTGGCGAATCATGTACGGGTCCAGCGCGATCTTCATCAGGCATCCTTGGCGATATCGGATTCCGGTCGGACAGGCAGGGTCAGCGACGCGTCTTCTTGTTGCGATACTGGTCGGCGATCACGGCCGCGACGATGATCGCGCCCTTGACCATCTCCTGGTAATACGCG
Organism: Burkholderia pyrrocinia; assembly: GCF_018417535.1. Lineage (NCBI taxonomy): Bacteria > Pseudomonadati > Pseudomonadota > Betaproteobacteria > Burkholderiales > Burkholderiaceae > Burkholderia > Burkholderia pyrrocinia. The sequence continues at coordinate 1,482,328 of NZ_CP070977.1, forward strand.
TCGATGCGGATGAACGTGAAGCCCGACGTCATTACGCCGAGGATCAGCACGCCGATCACGGTGCCCGTCACGCGGCCGAGGCCGCCCGACAGCGACGTGCCGCCGATCACGACCGCGGCGATCGCGTCGAGCTCGTACATCACGCCCATGCCCGACTGGCCCGAGATCGCGCGCGCGGCCGTCACGGTGCCGGCGATCCCGCTCAGGAGGCCCGCGATCGCGTAGACGAAGATCAGGTGACGCGTGACGTTGATGCCCGACACGACGGCCGCGTGGCGGTTCGCGCCGATCGCGTAGGTGTACTTGCCGAAGCGCGTGTAGCGCAGCACGACGTGGAAGATCGCGGCGATCACGAGAAAGATGATCACCGGATTGGCACCTGCGCCGATGGCCGCGAACGGGTCGGTCAGCATCGACACCGGCATCCCGTTGGTGAACCATTTCGCGAACCCGCGTGCGGCGACCATCGTGCCGAGCGTCGCGATGAACGGCGGGATGCCGGTCAGCGCGATCAGCGAGCCGTTGAGCAACCCGACCAGCAGCCCGACGCACACGCCGGCCAGCACGGGCCAGATGATCGGCAGGTCGGTCAGGTGCGGGAACACCGCGCGCGGGAAGTCGGACACCTGCGCGAGGCTCGCCGACACGACGGCGGCCGCCGCGACGACCGACCCCGACGACAGGTCGATCCCGCTGGTGATGATCACGAGGTTCACGCCGACCGCGATGATGCCGATCACGGCCATCTGCAGCACGATGATCTCGAGCCGCTCGGCGTTGAACAGGAAGCTCTGGCCGACGACGATCCAGCCGACGATCTCGAAAAACAGGCTGATGCCGACCAGCACGAGAAAGATGCTCAGCTCGGGCGGCCACTTCGTGTGCCGCGCCTTGATTGTCATGGTCTGCGCATCCGCGACCGGATTCAGGTTGCCCATTTCAGTTGTCTCCAATCTTGTTTCGGGTCAGCGCGACGCGAGATCCATGATGCGGACCTGGTCGGCGTCCTTGCGTTCGACGATGCCGGTCATGCGCCCTTCGTGCATCACCATCACGCGGTCGCTCATCCCCAGCACCTCCGGCATCTCCGACGAGATCATCAGCACCGCGACGCCCTTGCCGGCGAGCGCGCTGACGAGCCGGTGGATCTCGGCCTTCGCGCCGACGTCGATGCCGCGCGTCGGTTCGTCGAGGATCAGGATGCGCGGCTGCGTGAGCAGCCAGCGCCCGATCAGCACCTTCTGCTGGTTGCCGCCCGACAGGTTCTGGATCTCCTCGTGCAGCCCGGGCGACTTCACGCGCAGCATCCGGCTCATTTCCTCGCAGTCGCGCTTCAACTGCGCCTGCTGCACGAAATTGAACTTCACGTAGCGGTTGCTGAGCACGGCCGCTTCCATGTTCGCGAGCAGGTCGAGATTCAGGAAGCAGCCGGTGTCCTTGCGGTCCTCGGTCAGGAACGCCATCCCGTGCTTCATCGCCTGCGCGGGCGTCGCGATCCGCACCGGCTTGCCGTCGATCCGGATCTCGCCCGACGTGGCCGGCACGACGCCGAACAGCGCCTCCGCGACGTTCGAGCGCCCCGAGCCGACGAGGCCCGCGACGCCGAGGATCTCGCCCGCGCGCAGCTCGAAGCTCACGTCGCGGAACACACCGTCGACGCCGAGGTTCTTCACCGACAGCACGACGTCGCCGATCGGCACCTCTTCCTTCGGGAACATCTGCGTGATCTCGCGCCCGACCATCATGCGGATGATGTCGTCGCGCGTGACGTCGCTCGACGCATGCGTGCCGATGTACTTGCCGTCGCGGAACACCGAGAACTCGTCGGCGATCTCGAACAGCTCGTTCATCTTGTGCGTGATGTAGACGATGCCCTTGCCCTGCTCGCGCAACTGGCGAATGATCCGGAACAGGTGCGTGACTTCCTTGTCGGTCAGCGCCGACGTCGGCTCGTCCATGATCAGCACGTCCGAATCGAACGACACGGCCTTCGCGATCTCGACCATCTGGCGGCTCGCGACCGTCAGCGTGCGCACGTCGGTTTCCGGATCGATGTCGATCGACAGCCGCTCGAACAGCTCGGCCGTGCGGCGGCGCAGTGCCGCGTGATCGATCAGGCCGAAGCGGTTCTTCGGTTCGCGGCGGATCCAGATGTTCTCCGCGACCGTCATGTACGGCATCAGGTTGAGTTCCTGGTGGATCATCGCGATCCCGCGGTCGAGCGCATCGAGCGGGCCGTTCAGCACGACGGGTTCGCCGTTGATCAGGATCTCGCCCTGGTCGGGCGTGTAGACGCCCGCGATGATCTTCATCAGCGTCGACTTGCCCGCGCCGTTCTCGCCCATCAGCGCATGGACGGTGCCGCGGCGCACGCGGAACTGCACGCCGTCGAGCGCGACGACGCCGGGAAAGGACTTGCCGACGCCGCGCACCTCGAGTACGCAGTCGGCCGCGGAAGAAGCCGGCGAACCGGACGATCCGGACGCGCCGGGCGATCCTCCTGATGAAGCGGCCGGCGCGTCGTCGCCGGCCATCGGGCGCGCGATCCTGGCTGTAAACATGGACGTTCCTCGACAAGTCGCGCGCGAACCCGGCGCTGCCGGGCCCGCGCAGTTCAACGGAAAAGCCGGTCAGTGCCTGGCGTACTGGTTCATGTTCTCGGGCGTCACGAGCTCGAACGGCACGTTCACGAAGCGGTCGACGCTCTGCTTCTTCGCGAGCTTCAGCGCGGCGGCAACCGACTGCGCGCCCTGCCCGATCGCGTTCTGGTACACCGACACCTTCAGCTCGCCGCTCTTCATCGAAGCGAGGCCGTCCGGCGTCGCGTCGATGCCGGCGACGACGGTCTTCGGCGTCAGTTTGCGCGCGGCCTTCAGCGCGTTGATCGCGCCGATCGCCATTTCGTCGTTGTTCGACACGATCGCGTCGAACTTCGTCCCGGAGCTCAGCCAGTTCATCGTGATGTCCTGGCCCTGCGTGCGGCTCCACTTGCCTTCGCGCTTGTCGACGATCTTCATGCCGGAGCATTCCTTCGTCGCGATCACGTCCTCGATATCCTTGGTGCGGGCACGCGCCGATTCGTTGGACAGCTCGCCCATCAGCACGAGCAGGTCGCCCTTGCCGCCGAGCAGCTTGCACACCTGGCGCGCCTGCAGTGTGCCCGACTGCTTCTCGTCGGATGCGACGACCGCGACGCCGGCCGGCAGCTTGTCGAAATCGACCGGCTTGCGGTTCACGTAGACGAGCGGGATCTTCGCCGCCGTCACCATCTTCGTGATCTTCGGCGTCGCGTCGGTGTCGACCGCGTTCACGATGATCGCGTCGACCTTCTGCGCGATCATGTTCTGGACCTGGCTCAACTGCTTGCCGACGTCGTTGCCGCCGTCCTCGATCTGCACCGTCGCGCCGTCCTTCTTCGCTGCGTCGGTGATGCTGTTGCGCAGGATGGTCAGGAACGTGTCGTCGAACGACGCCATCGTCACGCCGATCTTCTCGGCGTGCGCGAGCGGCGCAGCCAGGATCGCGGCGGCCGCGACGGCCATCAGCTTGGTCTTCATGATCAATCTGTCTCCTCATCTCCGGGGGGCGGAAGACGGCGCGTTGCGCGCCGCCGGCGCCGAGTCCGATACGGACTGAAGCATCCGGATGAAACTGTAGATCACTTCCTCGAAAATTTGGAAATTTATTTCTACGTGATTTCACCTAGGGAACTGGATTTCCAAAAAGTCTAGACTGCGTCCGTAGCCCGATTCCTTGCGGCAGGCAGCCTCGCGTCGTGCAGCGCACGTTGCGGACCGTCGCCGGCGGATCGGTCCCCTAAACCGCCGGCAGTGCCGAACGCCGGCCGCGAGCGTGATACGTGATATGAGCCTGCTGAACTTTCCGAGTGACCGCCCCATCGATCTCGCCTGCCTCGGCCGCGTGGCCGTGGATCTCTATGCGCAGCAGTACGGCAGCCGCCTGGAAGACGCGCGCAGCTTCCAGATGTATCTCGGCGGCTCGTCGGGCAACGTCGCGTTCGGCGTCGCCCGGCTCGGGCTGAAGACCGCGATGATCTCGCGCGTCGGCGACGAGCAGATGGGCCGCTTCGTGCGCGAGACGCTCGAGCGCGAAGGCTGCGACACGAGCCAGCTGCAGACCGACCGCGAACGCCTCACCGCGCTGGTGCTGCTCGGGCTGAAGGATCGCGACACGTTCCCGCTGCTGTTCGTGCGCGAGAACTGCGCGGACATGGCCGTGCGCGCCGACGAGATCCGCGAGGACTTCATCGCCGGCTGCCGCGCGCTCGCGATCACCGGCACGCATCTTTCCACGCCGGCCACGCGCGAAGCGTCGCTGACCGCGCTCGGCTACGCGCGCCGCCACGGCGTCGTGCGGATCCTCGACATCGACTACCGGCCCGTGCTGTGGGGGCTGACCGCGCGCGGCGCGGGCGAGAACCGCTACGTGCCGGACGCGCAGGTGACGCGGCAACTGCAGCAGGTGCTCGGCGAATTCGATCTGCTGGTCGGCACCGAGGAGGAATTCCTGATCGCGGGCGGCGTGCCCCACGACCTGATCGGTTCGTTGCAGGCGGTGCGCGGGATCACGAACGCCACGCTGGTCGTCAAGCGCGGCGCGCTCGGCTGCTGCGTGATCGAGGGCGACATCCCCACGCGCATCGACGATGCGCCGACCTTTCTCGGCGAACGCGTCGAGGTGCTCAACGTGCTCGGCGCGGGCGACGCGTTCCTGTCGGGCCTGCTGTCGGGGCTGCTGCGCGGCCGCGACTGGACAGAATCGACACGTATCGCGAACGCGTGCGGCGCGATCGTCGTGTCGCGCCATGCGTGCTCGGCCGCGATGCCGACGCCGGCCGAACTCGCGCACTGGTTCGACGGCAGCCGCAATCCCGTGGTCGACGCGGACCGCACGCTCGCGCACCTGCATCGCGTCACGGTGCCGCGCCGCGAATGGGACGACCTGTGCGTGATGGCGTTCGACCATCGCAGCCAGTTCTACGAACTCGCGGTGCAGGCCGGCGCGGACGAAGCGCGGATCAAGACGCTGAAGCGGCTGCTCGTGCGCGCGGCCGAACAGGTCGAGCGCGATCGCCATCTCGAAGGCCACGTCGGCGTGCTGATCGACGGCGGCGCGTACGGCAGCGACGCGCTCGCGTCGGCCACCGGGCGCGGCTGGTGGGTCGGCCGCCCGGTCGAGCTGCCGGGCTCGCGGCCGCTGCGCTTCGACGAGACGCGCTCGGTCGGCTCGTCGCTCACGCACTGGCCGACCGAGCAGGTCGTGAAGTGCCTGGTCCACTACCACCCCGACGACGACGTCGACCTGCGCGTCGCGCAGGAGCAGCGCGTGCTGGAGCTGTGGGAAGCCACGCGCGCCAGCGGCAACGAGCTGCTGCTGGAAATCATTCCGCCGCGCGCGGTCACGCCCGCCGGCACCGAGGACGACGCGGTGCTGCGCGCGGTCGCGCGCTTCTACAACCTCGGCGTGATGCCCGAATGGTGGAAGCTCGCGCCGATGAGCGCCGACGGCTGGGCGCGGCTCGCCGCGCTGGTCGCCGAGCGCGACCGCCATTGCCGCGGCGCGGTGATCCTCGGGCTGAACCAGCCGCTGCAATACCTCGTCGACAGCTTCCGCTCGGCGACCAACCCGATCGTCAAGGGCTTCATGGTCGGGCGCACGCTGTGGGCAGATGCGTCGCTGAACTGGCTCGCCGGCCGGATCGACGACCAGGCGCTGGTCGACGAAGTCGCCGGCAACTTCGCGCAGCTCGTGGACGCGTGGCTCGGCCGTCGCGGCGCCGCGCGCGCCGCCGCGGCCTGATGCGCGTGCCCGTCATGACCCATCCGATCCTTCTTCACTGACCGACGATGACCACCACCGTGAGACTGACCGTCAGCCAGGCGCTCGTGCGCTACCTGGCCGCCCTGCGCGCCGAAGTCGTCCAGCCCGACGGCCGCACCGAGATCCTGCCGTACTGCGGCGGCGTGTTCGCCATCTTCGGCCACGGCAACGTGGCCGGGCTCGGCGAAGCGTTGCATGCAGAAAAAGACCGGCTGCCGACGTTCCGCGCGCACAACGAGCAAGGGATGGCCAACGCGGCCGTCGCGTTCGCGAAAGCGAATTTCCGCCAGCGGATGATGGCCGCGACGTCGAGCATCGGCCCCGGCGCGACCAACATGCTGACGTCGGCCGCGCTCGCGCACGTCGGCCGGTTGCCGCTGCTGTTGCTGCCCGGCGACGTGTTCGTGTCGCGGCTGCCCGACCCCGTGCTGCAGCAGGTCGAGGATTTCGAACAGGGCGACGTGAGTGCGAACGACTGCTTCCGCCCCGTCACGCGCTACTTCGACCGGATCACGTCGCCCGAGCAGCTGCTCGTCGCACTGCCGCGCGCGATCCAGGTGATGACCGACCCCGCGCAATGCGGCCCCGTGTGTCTCGCGCTGCCGCAGGACGTGCAGACCTTCGCATACGACTGGCCCGAGGATTTCTTCGCGCCGCCGGTGATCCGGATGCGCCGGCCGCCGGCCGACGCACTCGAACTCGCCGATGCGCTCGACGTGCTGAAGGCCGCGAAGAAGCCGCTGATCGTCGCCGGCGGCGGCGTGCTGTACAGCCATGCGTGGGACGCGCTGCGCGCGTTCGCCGATACGCACGGCGTGCCGGTCGCCGAATCGCAGGCCGGCAAGGGCAGCCTCGCGTGGGACCATCCGCTGAACCTCGGCTCGATCGGCGTGACGGGCTCGCCCGCCGCGAATCGCGCGGCCGCGCAGGCCGACGTCGTGTTCGCGGTCGGCACGCGGCTGCAGGACTTCACGACCGGCTCGCACGCGCTTTACGGCGACGCGACGCTGCTGAGCCTGAACGTGCAGCCGTTCGACGCCGGCAAGAAACGCGGCCGGCAACTGGTTGCCGATGCGCGCACGGGCCTCGGCCAATTGTCGGCCGCGCTGGCCGGCTGGCGTGCCGACGCGGCCTGGACGGCCGCCAACAGCGACCAGGCCGCCGCGTGGCACGCGCGCGTGACCGAGCTGACGACGCGCGTGCCGAACGACACGCTGCCGTACGACGCGGAAGTGATCGGCGCGGTGCGCGACTCCGCGGCCGACGCGGGGCGCGACAGTGCGCGCGACGATCTCGTCGTGTGCGCGGCCGGCACGCTGCCGGCCGAGCTGCACAAGCTGTGGCGCAGCGGCGTGCCGGGCAATTACCACATGGACTATGCGTATTCGTGCATGGGCTACGAGGTCGCGGGCGGCCTCGGCGCGAAGCTCGCGCGGCCCGAACGCGAAGTGATCGTGATCGTCGGCGACGGCTCGTACATGATGCTCAACGCCGAGCTCGCGACCTCCGTGATGCTCGGCCGCAAGCTCATCGTCGTGATCCTCGACAACCGCGGCTACGGCTGCATCGAGCGGCTGCAACTGAATTGCGGCGGCGCGAGCTTCAACAACATGCTCGACGACTGCGTGCCGGAAGGCGGCGCGCGCTCGACGATCGATTTTGCGATGCACGCGCGCGCAATGGGCGCCGACGCCGTGCACGTGCGCGGCGTCGCCGAGCTGCGCAGCGAAATGAAGCGCGCACGCGCGGCGAAGACGAGCCAGGTGCTCGTGATCGACACCACGCACAAGCGCACGACCGACGACGGCGGCGCGTGGTGGGAAGTCGCGGTGCCGCAGGTATCCGAGCGCGCCGGCGTCGATGCGGCGCACCGCGCGTATCTCGACGCAAAGACCCGGCAGCGGCGCTGATGCCGCGCGCCGCCTACCCACCCGCCCCGCGAAAACCCCATTCGAACCAAGGAAGCAAGTCATGAGCTGGAACGTCCGCATCGGTATCAATCCCCTGTCGTGGATGAACGACGACCTGCCGTCGCTCGGCGGCGAGACGCCGCTCGAAACGGCGCTGAAGGAAGGCGCCGAAATCGGCTACGCGGGCTTCGAGCTCGGCAACAAGTTTCCGAAGACGGGCCCCGAGCTGAAGGCGAAGCTCGCCGAATTCGGGCTCGTGTGCGTATCGGGCTGGTATTCGGGCTTCCTCGCGGAAGTCGAACCGGGCATGAGCGACGCCAATGCGCTCGCCGCGGAAATCGAACGCTGCCGCGCGCACATGACGAAGCTGCAGTACAACGACGTGAAGGTCGTCGTCTACGGCGAATGCGCGGGCACGATCCAGGGCAGCATCGACACGCCGGTCGCGAAGCGGCCGCGCTTCGTCGACGACGCGGCATGGCAGCGCTACGCGGCGCGCCTCGACGCATTCGGCGCGCACCTGCTCGACACGTACGGGATCAAGCTCGCCTACCATCACCACATGGGCGCGTACGTCGAATCGCCGGACGACGTCGACCGGCTGATGGCGCTGACCGATCCGGCCAAGGTGTTCCTGCTGTTCGACACCGGCCACGCGTATTTCGGCGGCGCGGCCGACCCCGTCACGCTGCTGAAGAAGCACGTGTCGCGCGTGGTCCACGTGCATTGCAAGGACGTGCGGGCGCAGGTCGTCACGCAGGCGCGCAACGACGGCTGGAGCTTCCTGAACGGCGTGATCAACGGCACCTTCACGGTGCCGGGCGACGGCGCGCTCGACTACGACGCTACGCTGCGCACGCTGAAGGACGCCGGTTACGAAGGCTGGCTCGTCGTCGAGGCCGAGCAGGACCCGGCCGTCGCGCCGAGCTACGCGTATGCGAAAAAGGGCTATGAGTCGCTGCGCGCGATCGTCGACCGGTTGAGCGCGTGAGCGCCGAATCAGTTGAGCCCTATTCTATTGCGGAGCCCCACCCCATGACGATTTCTCCCCTGCTGGTCAAGGCATCTGCCGACCGCGAAATCTGCAACGTCACGCCCGAGTCGGCCGGCTGGAAGCACGTCGGTTTTCGCGCGCTGCGCCTGAAGGCCGGTGACACCGAAACGCTCGACACCGGCGCGCGCGAGCTGTGCGTCGTCGTGCTCACGGGCACGGTGCGCGCGGAGGTCGACGGCGAAACCCACGATGCGCTCGGCAAGCGCGACAGCGTATTCGACGACGTGTCGCCGGACGCGCTGTACGTGCCGGGCAGCAAGACCGTCACGCTGGTCGCGACGCGCGATGCGGAAATCGCGCTGTGCACCGCGCCGTGCGCGAGCGGCGACAAGCCCGTGCGGCGCCTCGACGGCGAACGGATGCGCCGCTCGGTGCGCGGGCAAGGCACCAACACGCGCTACGTGTGCGACATCCTGATGGGAGACAACCCGGCGGCCGAGCGCCTTCTCGTCGTCGAAGTCGTCACGCCCGCGAGCCATTCGAGCAGCTATCCGCCGCACAAGCACGACCGCGACGCGGCGCCCGACGAAACCTCGCTCGAGGAAACCTACTACCACCGGATCGATCCGCCGCAGGGCTTCGCGTTCCAGCGCGTGTACACCGACGACCGCAGCCTCGACGAAGCGTGCGCGGTCGAGAACCACGACGTCGTGATGGTGCCGCGCGGCTATCACCCGGTTGTCGCGCCGCACGGCTACAACCTGTACTACCTGAACGTAATGGCCGGGCCGAGCCGCGCGTGGGCGTTCAAGAACGATCCCGCGCACGAGTGGATGCTCGACGCGGCGCCGAAGCGCTGAGCGAACGACGGGCGAGCGCGCGGCCCGTGACGACGCGACGCCGGCGCGCGAACACGACTTGCGACGATACGGAGCCGCCATGGTGACGACCTTCCTGCGCATCGATCACGCGCCCTTCGACGACGACGCGCCGGACACGACGCTGCCGCACTTCAATGCCGACGTCGCGCGCCGGCTCGGGGAAATCGCGATCAATATCGCGTCGCGCCGCGGGCTGCCGATTGCGGTCGGCATCGTCGGCGAAACGGCGCCGCTGTTCTACTGCGCGCTCGACGGCAGCCGCGCGAGCGACAGCGACGCGATCCGCCGCCGCCAGAACACCGTGCTCCGTTTCGGCCTGAGTTCGCTCGAGGTCGGCACGCAGTTTCGCCGCGCCGGCTGGTCGCTGCGGTCGCAGGGCCTGTCGGACGACGACTATGCGCTCGACGGCGGCGGCGTGCCGTTGCGAGTCGCCGGCGCCGGCCTCGTCGGTGCGATGACGATCGCGGGGCTCGACTCCGAACGCAATCACGCGCTCGTCGTCGAGAGCCTGCTCTGGCACGTCGGTGCGAACGCGCTGGCGATGATCGCGTAACGACGCAATCGGCACGATCGGCGCACGCGCGCCGATCGTGCCGATTTGCCGTATCGCGGGATCAGTTCAACCCGCCGCTCACGACGAGGTGTTCGCCGGTCATCCAGCGTGCATCGTCCGATGCGAGGAACACCGCGACCGACGCGATGTCGTCCGGCTCGCCGAGGCGGCCGAGCGGCGTCTGGCCAAGCACCTGCGCTTCGAGATCGGAACCGATGATGCCCGCGCTGTGCGTGCCTTCGGTCACGATCATGCCCGGGTTGATCGCGTTCACGCGGATCTTGCGCGGGCCGAGCTCGAGCGCGAGCACGCCGGTGATCGCGTCGACCGCGCCCTTGGTGCCGCTGTAGACGGCGCTGGCGGGCGGCGTGATGCTGGTCACCACCGAGCTGATGTTGATGATGCTCGCGCCTTCGCCGAGATGCTTGACGGCCGCCTGCGTCGTGAGCAGCACGCCGAACACGTTCGTATCGAACTGCCGGCGGTAGTGCTCTTCAGTGATCGCTTCGATCGGCGCGAATTCGTACACGCCGGAATTGTTGACGAGCACGTCGAGACGGCCATACGTGTCGATCGCCGTATCGACGATGCGCTGCGCGTCGGCTGCCTTCGACACGTCGCCGCCGACCGCGACCGCGCGGCCGCCGGCTTCGACGATCGCGCTCACGACCGCGTCGGCGCCCGCCTTGCTGCTCGCGTAATTGACGACGACGGACGCGCCTTCCGCGGCCAGTGCCCTCGCGATCGCGGCGCCGATGCCCTTCGATCCGCCCGTGACGATCGCTACCTTGCCTGCCAGCTTGCTCATGATTTCATTCCTCAGTCAGAAGACTATCGATGGAGGGCGCCGGTTGCCGCGTCGATGCGGCGGCCCGGCATGAGTGGCAATTTAAGATGCCGCGCGGCGGCGATAAAGCGGCTCGACACGAATTGTCTGGCGGGGCCAGCCGAACAATCGGTTCGACGCCGTCAGCCGGCGCTCAGCCATGCGTTGGCGACATCGCCGCCCAGGCCGTCGAGCGCGCCGTCGTAGACGATCCGTCCGCGCCCCATTACCGCGACGCGCCGCGCGAGCCGCGGCGCGAACTGCAGCCGCTGCTCGATCAGCACGATCGCGACGCCGTCGGCCTGCAGTGCGGCGAGGCACGCGCCGACTTCGTCGACCGCGAGCGGCGCGAGCCCTTCGGCCGGTTCGTCGACGATCAGCACGCGCGGGCTGCCGGCGAGCGCACGCACCAGCGCGAGCACCTGCTGCTCGCCGCCCGACAGCCGACCTGCCTTCACGTCCGCGCGCGCGGCCAGCAGCGGAAAGCGGTCGAACAGGCATTCGAGCGCCGCGCGTTCGGCCGCGCCGCGCGTGCCGCGCAGCCCGAGCTTCAGGTTGTCGCGCACCGTCAGCAGCGGAAACACATCGCGGCTTTCGGCAACGTAAGCGACACCGCGCCGCGCGATCTCGAACGTGCGCGCGCCCGCGCATTCGGCGCCGGCGATGCGCACCGAGCCGGCGGTGCGCACGAGCCCCATCACGGCCTTCGCGAGCGTCGAGCGCCCCGAGCCGTTGCGGCCGAGCAGCGCGAGCGTCTCGCCCGGCGCGAGCGCGAGATCGACGCCGTCGAGCACGGGCTGCATCCCGTACCACGCGCGCAGGTCGCGAATGTCGAGGAGCGTATTCATGCGCCGCCCTCGCCCAGATACGCGGCGCGCACCGCCGGATCGGCGCGGATCGCATCGGGTTCGCCGGTCGCGACCACCGTGCCGCGCACGAGCACCGTGATGCGTTCGGCGAAGCCGAACACCGCATCCATGTCGTGCTCGATCATCAGCACCGTGCGGCCCTGCGTCGTCGCGCGGATCAGCGCGATCATCCGCGCCGCCTGCGCACGGCTCATGCCGGCCGTCGGTTCGTCCAGCAGCAGCGTGCGCGCGCCGCTCGCGAGCGCGATCCCGAGATCGAGCGCGCGCTGTTCCGCGTAGCTCAGTTCGGCCGCCGGCGTGTCGCGCCGCGCATCGAGACCGATGTCGTGCAGCACACGTGCGGCCGCGAGATCGACGGACGCCGATTCGCGCAGCCGGTTCCACCAGCGCCGCAGCTCGGCCGGCGCATGCAGCGCCGCGCAGCGCAGGTTGTCGAACACGGTCAGCCGCGCGAACGCGCTCGTCTGCTGGAAACTGCGGCCGATGCCGAGGCGGCTCGCGACGACCGGCCCGCGCCCGCGCAACTCGACGCCATGCAGCACGACGCGCCCGCGGGTCGGCCGCGTCGCACCCGCGATCACGCCGAACAGCGTCGACTTGCCCGCTCCGTTCGGCCCGATCAGCGCATGGCGCTCGCCGGCCGCGATGCTCAGCTCGACACCGTCGAGCACCGTTTGCGCGCCGAAGCGCTGCACGACACCGTGGAGCGCGATCGCGTTGCCGTTCATCGCCCGTCCTCCCGCTTGCCGGACTGCGCACCCTGCATGAGCCGCGCGCGCCAGCCCCACAGCAGCGTGCCGATACCGGCCGCCGAGCACGCGACGGCCCAGCCGGACGGCGTATCGGCGTCGATGCCCCACGCGCCGAACGCGAGGCCCGTGCCGTCGTCCTGCGCGAAGCGCCACGCATAACCGAGCTCGGCCGCGCAGACGATCGCGACGCCCCAGAACACGCACGCGCCGACGCCGCACAACAGGCGCCACCGCTCGGCCGCCGGCACGCCGCGCCGCAACGCATGCGCGAACGCTTGCGCGATGCCCGCGATCCCGCGCGGCGCGGCCACGACGATCACGACGAACAGCACGCCGAGATACAGCGCCCACGCGCGCGACACGCCCGCGACGACGACGCTCAGCGCGGTCAGCACGGCGGCGCCGGCCGCCGGCCCGAAGAACGCGCCGGTGCCGCCGATCACCGCGGCGATCAGCACGGTCGCTGAGCGCGCCATCGACACGCTGTCGGGCGCCGCGATTTCGACGTCGATCAGCGTCAGCGTGCCGGCAACGCCCGCGAAGAACGACGCGCAGGTGACCATCGCGAGTCGCACGCGGCGCGGATCGGTGCCGAGCGCGGCGACGCGCGCCGGGTTGTCGCGCACCGCGTTCGCGAGCCGCGCGAGCGGCGTGCGCGTCAGCGCGTGCATGGCCCACGCCGACACGACGCACCACGCGGCGATCACCGCATACGCGTGCGCCGGCGCGCCGAAATGCCAGTTGCCCCACGGCGTGCCGCTTGCGCGGTCGATCGGCACGCCGCCGATGCCGCCGAACCACGCGGGCACGCTCCACGCGGCGGCCGCGACGCATTCGCCGAGCCCGAGCGTGATCATCGCGAACGCGGTGCCTGAACGACGCGTCGCGAGCAGCCCGGCGACGCAACCGAAACCCGCGCCGGCGACGCCGCCGACGAGCGGCAACAGCGGCAGCGGGCCGCCGAAGCGGTTGAACCAGTGCGCGGCCGCGAAGGCGCCGAGGCCCGCGAACGCCGCGTGTCCGAACGACAGCAGCCCGGTCGTGCCGAGCTGCAGGTTGTACGACAGCGCGAGCACGACGAGCGCGGCCGTCTGCGCGAGATAACCGAGCACCGCGCCGTGCGGCCACAGCCATGCGGGCAGCGCGACGCACGCGACGAACAGTGCCCAGCGCGCCAAGCCGGCGAGCGCGCGGCTACGCATCGGCACGCTCGCCGAACAGCCCGCGCGGCCGTGCGACCAGCACCACGACGAGCAGCAGGTACGGCACCAGCGGCGCCAGCTGCGCGATCGACACCGCGGCCACGCTGTCGGGCAGCGCGACGCCGGCCCATTGCGCGAGGTCGCGCAGCGACGTGTCGCTCGCGGCCGCGAAGGTTTGCGCGAAACCGACCGCGAGCGACGCGGTGAACGCGCCGCCGAGCGAGCCGAGCCCGCCGATCACGACGACCGCGAACACGACCGACCCGACGGTCTCGGCCAGCGCGGGTTCGATCACCGCCAGCGGCGCGCCGATCACGCCGGCCAGCGCCGCGAGCGCGGTGCCCGCGCCGAACAACGCCGTCATCAAGCGCGGCACGTCGTAGCCGAGCGCCTCGACGGCCGCGCGATGCGTGAGCGCCGCACGCACGACGAGCCCGATGCGCGACACGCGCAGCAGCGCGCCAAGCGCGACCAGCATCGCCGCGGACATCCCCATCATGAACAGCCGGTAACGCGGCAACGCGAGGCCGAATACGGTCACGGGCGCGCCGTCGAACAGCGGCGGCACGGGCGCCGGCAGTGGCGCGAGCCCCCACAGCAGTTTCGCGCCCTCGCCGATCAGGTAGGCGAGGCCGAAGGTCAGCAGCAGCTCGCTCGTATGGCCGCGCGCCTGCACGCGGCGCAGCAGAGCGCGTTCGCAGCCGGCGCCGAGCAGCCCGACCGCGAGCGGCGCGAGCACGAGCGCGGGCCAGAAGCCCGCGCGCGCCGCGATGCTGTAGCCGACATACGCGCCGAGCATGTAGAAGCTCGCATGCGCGAAGTTGAGCACGCCCTGCACGCTGAAGATCAGCGTGAGGCCCGCCGACAGCATGAACAGCAGCAAGCCGTAGCTGAGGCCGTTGAAGGCCTGGAGCGCGAACGCGTGCACCGCGAACCGTCAGGCCGCGAGCGGGTCGAGCGCGGCGCGCAGCGCATCGGGCAGCGGCACGGGGCGGCGCGTGCCGCGATCGACGTACACGTGCACGAAATGCCCCTGCGCGGCGGGCGACGCGTCGCCTTGCGCGAACAGTCCGACCTCGTAGCGAACGCTCGACGTGCCGAGCTTCGCGACGCGCAGCCCCGCGTCGACCGACTGCGGAAACACGAGCGGCGCGAAGTAGTTGCACTGCGTTTCGACGACCAGCCCGATCGTCTGCCCGTGCTCGACGTCGAGCACGCCCGCGCGGATCAGGTACTCGTTCACGACGGTGTCGAAGTAGCTGTAGTAGACGACATTGTTCACGTGCCCGTAGACGTCGTTGTCCATCCAGCGGGTCGTGATCGGCAGGAAGTGGCGGTAGGTGTCGCGCGGACGCGGCTGCGGCTTGTCGGACATGGCGATGGCGGTCAGGACGGTGGGGGCGATGAGGACGAAGCGCGGCAGCCGTGCGGCACGGCGCGCCGGCAACCGGCGAAGCGCCGCGTCGCGATCGCGCGCGGCACGTCGGATGAAACGCTGCGGACCGGCCGGCCCGTCACTGCCCCGGCCGGTCGACGAATTCGAAATCGAGGCCGCGCGCACGCATCCAGTCGGCGAGCGCGACGCCCGTGCCGGCGCGCCAAGGGCGCAGCAGCGGCGGATCGACGAGCCTGTATTCGAGCAGTTCCGGCGACAGCGCGACCGTGCCCGACGCACGCACGTGGTACGCGATGATCAGTTCGTTCTTGCGGATGAATTCATAGACGCCGACGAGCGACACGTGCTCGGCCTTCAGTGCCGTTTCCTCGAACACCTCGCGCGCGATGCCGTCCTCGGGCGTCTCGCCGTTCTCGAGGAAACCGGTGATCAGCGCGAACATCCCTTCGGGCCAGGCCGCGTTGCGCGCGAGCAGGATCTTGCCGTCGAGCTCGACGATCGCGGCGACGACGGGCAGCGGATTGTTCCAGTGAACATAGCCGCAGGTGTCGTCGGGGCATGCCTGGCGAATGCGGCCGCCTTCGTGTTCGGGATCGGCGCGCTCGGTCAGCGGGCTCGCGCAGCGCGGGCAAAAGCGGTAGTCGGCGGTGGTCATCGATGGGAATCTGGCGGACGCCCGGCGGCCGCCTGCCGGCCGCCCGCGCACCCGCTCGGCGCGGGAAAGGCTTCATTCTAGCGAGTTTGCCCGGGTCGCAGACGATCCGGCCCCGCCGGCGTCAGGGTTGCAGGCGGCCCTTGGCGGCAGTCGCCGCGAAGCCGGCGGCGCCCGCGAGCAGCGCGGCCACCGCGACCCACAGCGCCGGAGAAAACGACCCGTGGCGCGCGGCGAGCGGCGCCGCGACGAGCGGACCGAGGATCTGCCCGATCCCGTACGACGCGGTCGCATAGCCCATCAATCCGGCCGCGCGCTCGCCGTGCAGGCGCCGCGCCTCGCGCATCGCGAACAGCGTGATCGCGGTGAACGGCAGGCCGAGCAACGCGCTGCCGACCGCGAAGCCGGCCGCGTTCGGCCACACGATCCCGGCCGCGATACCGAGCGCCTGCGTCGCGCAGCCGGCCGCCAGCAGCATCCGGTTGTCCCAGTGGCCGGGCAGCCGCGCGGCGGCGATCGCGCCGACGATCAGCGCCGCGCCGAACATCGGCCAGAACAGGCCGGGCCACGGCGAACCGGCGGGCAGCGCGGCGCGCGCGATCACGGGCAGGAACGTCGCGGTGATGATGTAGCCGAAGCCCGGTGTCCCGTACAGCACGACGAGCCACGCGGCGTCCGCGCGACGGCGGCACGCGTCGGCCGGCGCCGCGGAGGCTGCCGAAGCGGTCGAAGCCGCCGAAGCTGCGGCGGCCGCATGCGGTGCAGCGCCGGCCGCCGGCACGGCTTGCGCCGGCGCGACGGCAAAGGTGCGCCAGATCGCGACCGACAGCACTGCCGACAGCGCCGCGAAGCCGAGCCAGCCCGACGCCGCGCGCCGGCCGGCCAGCGCGCTGCCGATCAGCCCCGTCAGCACGATGCCGACGCCGGGCCCCGCGTAGATCACTCCGCTCCACTCGGGCGCATACAGCTCGGCCAGGCGCCGCAGCCCCCATTGCGACATGAACACGAACGTCCATGCGCTGACGACGCCCGCGACGAAACGCACCGCGAGCCACACGGGCAGCAGGTGGCCGACGCCCATCGCGGCGGTGAGCAGCACGGTGGCCGCGAGCCCGAAGCGGACCATCCGCGCGGGCGCGACACTCAGCGCCGCGCAACTGACCGCGCCGACGAAGTACCCCGCGTAGTTCGCCGATGCGAGCCAGCCGCCGGCCTTCAGGCCGATCGAGCCGTCGGCGAGCATCAACGGCAGCAGCGGCGTGAACGCGAAACGTCCGACGCCGAGCACGACGGCGAGGCCGACCATGCAGGCCAGCGCGACCGCGCCGGCGCGACGGTCGGCCTGATCGGACGGGAACCCGCCGGCATCGGCGGCGGTCGGGGCATCGGAGCGTGACATGGCGGCATGGGCCGGCGCGCGGCGCGCCGGCCGGATCGGAAACCGGAATGCTGCCATCGTAGCTTGACCAAACGTTCTCGAAAAATGAATAATCAAGAATCGACTCATCCCCTGGAGAGAATCATGGATCTGGCGGCGCTGGCGATATTCCGGGCGGTCGTGCGCGAGAACGGGGTGACACGCGCGGCGACCAAGCTCAATCGCGTGCAGTCGAACGTCACGACGCGCATCAAGCAGCTCGAGGAAGAGCTGGGTGCGGCGCTGTTCGTGCGCGACGGCCGCCGGCTCGTGCTGACGCCGGCCGGGAACACGCTGCTGCCGTATGCGGAGCGCCTGCTCGCGCTCGCCGACGAGGCGCGCGACGCGGTGCGCGAGGACACGCCGCGCGGGCGGCTGCGGCTCGGCACGATGGAGAGCACGGCCGCGAGCCGGCTGCCGACCGTGCTCGCGCGCTATCACCATGCTTGGCCCGACGTGTCGCTCGAACTGCTGACGGGCACGACGGGCTGGCTGATCGACAAGGTGCGCGACTTCGAGATCGACGCCGCGCTGTTCGCGCGCCCGCCCGCGCCGGACACGCTGCCCGACACGTTCGAGACGGTGCCGGTCTTCCGCGAGGATCTTGTGCTGCTCACGCCGCGCGGCCATCCGCCGGTGCACACGCCGCGCGACGTGATCCTGCCGACGCTGATCGCGTTCGAGCGCGGCTGCACGTATCGGAAGTACGTCGAGCAATGGTATGCGGCGCACGGGATGAAGCCGGCGCGCGTGCTCGAACTCGGGTCTTACCACGCGATCGTCGCATGCGTCGCGGCCGGCGCGGGCATCGCGGTCGCGCCGCGCTCGGTGCTCAACCTGCAGCCGGAAACCGACCACATCACCGCGCATGCGATTCCGGAATTCGAAGGGATCGATACACTGCTGGCGTGGCGGCAAGGTTATGCGTCGGCGGCACTCGCCGCGCTGCGCGACGCGCTTGGGGAGGCCGCACGGCAGCAGGACGCAGTACGGAAACCGCGTGTGACGCAGCCGGCCTGAAGCGATCCGCCAACGGACGCACGACGGCGCACTCGCGCACCGTCCGTTGGCGTGCCGGGCAACCGTTCGTGCGTCCGGTGTGGCGTCGGATCAGCCCCCCGCACCGCGTGTAAACGCAAAACGACCCGACCGGCACTCATGCCGATCGGGCCGTTTCATGCGGCTCGGTCGAAACAACCGCGCTGTGCCGGACGGCGCTCCGCCCTCACGGGCGCCGCGCCGGCCAGGCCGATCAAAGACGCTCTTCGACCCAGCCCTTGACACCAGCCAGCGCGCCCGGCAGGTTCGCCGGCTCGGTGCCGCCAGCCTGTGCCATGTCCGGACGGCCGCCGCCCTTGCCGCCGACCTGCTGCGCGACGAAGTTCACGAGCTCGCCGGCCTTGACCTTCTTGCTCGCGTCGGGCGTGACGCCCGCAATCAGGCTGACCTTGCCGCCTTCGACGGCCGCCAGCACGATCGCCGCGCTCTTCAGCTTGTCCTTCAGCTTGTCGACCGTTTCGCGCAGCGTCTTCGCGTCCGCGCCGTCGAGCGTCGCGGCCAGCACGTACACGCCGCCGATCTCGACAGCCTGCTGCGCGAGCTCGTCGCCCTGGCTCGATGCGAGCTTCGACTTCAGCGCGCCCAGTTCCTTCTCGAGCGACTTCACCTGGTCCTGCACCTGCGCGATGCGCTGCGTGAG
The DNA here is from genome assembly GCF_018417535.1 of Burkholderia pyrrocinia. Lineage (NCBI taxonomy): Bacteria > Pseudomonadati > Pseudomonadota > Betaproteobacteria > Burkholderiales > Burkholderiaceae > Burkholderia > Burkholderia pyrrocinia. The sequence goes on from NZ_CP070977.1 coordinate 1,501,320, forward strand.
TTCCGACGGCTGCGCCTTCAGCGCGGCCGCCGCTTCGTTCACGCGGGCATCGAGATCCTGCACGAAACGCACCGCGTTGTCGCCGGTGATCGCCTCGACGCGGCGGATGCCGGCCGCGACGCCGCCTTCGACGACGATCTTGAAGAAGCCGATGTCGCCGGTGCGGCTCACATGCGTGCCGCCGCACAGTTCGCGCGAGAAGCCGAGGTCGAGCACACGCACTTCATCGCCGTATTTCTCGCCGAACAGCGCCATCGCGCCGCCCTTCACCGCTTCGTCGTACGGCATCACACGCACGATGCCCGGCGCGTTCGCGAGGATTTCGTTGTTGACGATCTGCTCGACGCGACGGATTTCGTCGTCGGTCATCGGTGCGTTGTGCGCGAAGTCGAAACGGGTTTTTTCCGCGTCGACCAGCGAACCCTTCTGCTGCACGTGCGCGCCGAGCACCTCGCGCAGCGCCTTGTGCATCAGGTGGGTGGCCGAGTGGTTGCGCTGCGTGCGTGCGCGGCGGTGCGCGTCGATCTCCGCGCGCAGCACGTCGCCGATCTTCAGCGTGCCCTGCTCGAGCGTGCCGTGGTGGCCGACCACGTCGGCCTGCACCTTCAGCGTATCGGCCACCGCGAAGCGCGTCGCGGCATTCGCGAGCACGCCCTGGTCGCCGACCTGGCCGCCCGATTCCGCGTAGAACGGCGTGTGGTCGAGCACGACGACCGCATCCTGGCCGACCTTCACTTCGTTGACCGACGAACCGTCGACGTACAGCGCGACGACCTTCGCATCGTCGAACGCGATTTCCTCGTAGCCGTGGAAGGTGGTCTTCGCGCCCGTGTATTCGAGGCCCTGCGTGGCCTTGAACTTGCCGGCCGCGCGCGCCTGCTCGCGCTGACGCGCCATCGCATCGTCGAACGCCGGCTCGTCGACCGTCATGCCGCGCTCGCGGCACACGTCGGCCGTGAGGTCGAGCGGGAAGCCGTAGGTGTCGTGCAGCTTGAACGCGAGTTCGCCGTCGAGCACCTTGCCGCCCTTCGCTTCAACGTCGGCCAGCGCGCCCTCGAGGATCGACATCCCGTGCTCGATCGTCTCGAAGAAGCGCTCTTCTTCCTGGCGCAGCACGTCGGTCACGCGCTGTTCGGCTTCCTTCAGCTCCGGATACGCGACGCCCATCTCGGCGACGAGGTCGGCCACCAGCTTGTGGAAGAACGAACCCTTGCGGCCGAGCTTGTAGCCGTGGCGGATCGCGCGGCGCACGATCCGGCGCAGCACGTAGCCGCGGCCTTCGTTGCCGGGGATCACGCCGTCGACGATCAGGAACGAGCACGCGCGGATGTGATCGGCGATCACCTTCAGCGAGTTGTTGGTGAGGTCGTTGATCTCGGTCACGCGCGCGGCCGCCTTGATCAGGTTCTGGAACAGGTCGATCTCGTAGTTGCTGTGCACGTGCTGCAGCACCGCGGCGAGACGCTCGAGGCCCATGCCGGTGTCGACGCACTGCTTCGGCAGGGCCGTCATGTTGCCCTGCGCGTCGCGGTTGAACTGCATGAACACGAGGTTCCAGATCTCGATGTAGCGGTCGCCGTCTTCTTCAGGAGACCCCGGCGGGCCGCCCCACACGTCCGGGCCGTGGTCGTAGAAGATCTCGGTGCACGGGCCGCACGGGCCGGTGTCGCCCATCGTCCAGAAGTTGTCCGACGCGTAGCGCGCGCCCTTGTTGTCGCCGATCCGGATGATGCGCTCGGTCGGCACGCCGACTTCCTTCGACCAGATGTCGTACGCTTCGTCGTCTTCCTGGTACACGGTGACCCACAGCTTTTCCTTCGGCAACTGGTAGACCGTGGTCAGCAGCTCCCACGCGAACCGGATCGCGTCGTGCTTGAAGTAGTCGCCGAACGAGAAGTTGCCGAGCATCTCGAAGAACGTGTGGTGGCGCGCCGTGTAGCCGACGTTCTCGAGGTCGTTGTGCTTGCCGCCCGCGCGCACGCTGCGCTGTGCCGTCGTGGCCCGCGAATACGGACGATGGTCCGTGCCGAGGAAGACGTCCTTGAACTGGACCATGCCCGAGTTCGTGAACATCAGCGTGGGGTCGTTACCGGGCACGAGGCTCGACGAGCGGACGATCGTGTGGCCCTTCGATTCGAAGAATTTGAGGAATTTCTCGCGGATTTCGGCAGCTTTCATGGCGTGCGGGGACTGTCTGGCAAAGACGGCTTCAAACGCCGGCGCCCTTGGCGGGGCGCGCGGCGGCATGGATTCGGAAACGATCGATTATACGGGATCGGGGCCGGCTTCCGGGCAAAGCGCCGGCAAAGCGGCTCGGCCATCCGGCCGGCCCGGCCGGGCCACCCGCGCGGCCGATTCGCCGTAAGATGCTCGGCATGTCAATTCGCCTTGCCCGCCAAGGCCAGCCATGAAAGGAGACGATTCGACGATGGGTGCCCTGAGCCATATCCGCGTGCTGGACCTCACCCGCGTGCTCGCGGGCCCGTGGTGCGCGCAGACCCTTGCCGATTTCGGCGCGGACGTGATCAAGGTCGAGCGCCCGGGCGCCGGCGACGACACGCGCCACTGGGGGCCGCCGTACCTGAAGGACGCGGACGGCGCGGATACCGCCGAGGCCGCGTACTACCTCGCGGCGAACCGCAACAAGCGCTCGGTGACGATCGACATCGCGACGCCCGAAGGCCAGCAGATCGTGCGCGAACTCGCCGCGCAAAGCGACGTCGTGCTCGAGAACTACAAGGTCGGCCAGTTGAAGAAATACGGGCTCGATTACGAGTCGCTGCGCGCGGTGAAGCCCGATCTCGTCTACTGCTCGGTCACCGGCTTCGGCCAGACGGGCCCGTACGCGCACCGCGCGGGCTACGACTTCATCGTGCAGGGGATCGGCGGCTTCATGAGCATCACCGGCGAGCGCGACGGCGAGCCGGGCGGCGGCCCGCAGAAGGCCGGCGTCGCGATCGCCGACCTCGCGACCGGCCTCTACTCGACGATCGCCGTGCTCGCCGCGCTCGCGCACCGCGACCGTACGGGCGAAGGCCAGTACATCGACATGGCGCTGCTCGACGTGCAGGTCGCGCTGCTCGCGAACATGAACACCAACTTCCTCGCGAGCGGCAAGCCGCCGGTGCGCTGGGGCAACGCGCATCCGAACATCGTGC